>CAMJZF010000006.1 GCA_946410125.1 uncultured Prevotellaceae bacterium
CTTAATTTTATTTTTCAATGTCAGTTTCCAAAACCAATCGCGTAAATTTTGCACGTGTCAAGAATCCTTATCCTTATCCCGACTTTCTTGAGGTGCAATTACAATCTTTCAGAGATTTTCTGCAATTAGATACTCCTACAGAGAAAAGAAAAAACGAGGGACTCTATAAAGTGTTCAGTGAGAATTTCCCTATTGCGGACACTCGCAACAACTTTGTCCTTGAATTCCTTGATTATTTTATCGACCCACCACGCTACACTGTTGAGGAATGTCTTGACAGGGGATTGACCTATAGCGTTCCCCTGAAGGCTAAACTGAAGCTCTACTGTACCGACCCCGACCACGAGGACTTTGCTACCGTGGTTCAGGACGTGTATCTGGGTCCCATTCCCTACATGACCGACAAGGGCACCTTTGTCATCAACGGTGCCGAGCGTGTTATCGTGTCGCAGCTGCACCGCTCGCCAGGCGTTTTCTTTGGGCAGAGCGTGCATGCCAACGGCACCAAGCTCTATTCGGCCCGCATTATTCCATTCCGCGGCAGCTGGATTGAGTTTGCCACCGATATCAACAATGTGATGTATGCCTACATCGACCGCAAGAAGAAATTGCCCGTAACCACGCTGTTGCGTTCAATAGGTCTTGAGACCGATAACGACATCATCAAGATATTTGGACTGGCCGAAGAGATTAAAGTGAACAAAACCAACCTCAAGAAGGCTGTAGGCCGCAAGCTTGCTGCACGTGTCCTGAAATCTTGGAACGAGGACTTCGTTGACGAGGACACCGGTGAGGTTGTATCTATTGAGCGTAACGATGTTGTCGTTGACCGCGACACCATCATCGAGGAGGATAACATTGATGAAATCCTCGACTCGGGCGTTCAAACCATTCTCCTTCACAAGGAGGATATCAACACTGGTGAATACCAGATTATCTTTAACACATTAAATAAAGATGCATGTAACTCCGAGAAGGAGGCCATCAACTACGTCTATAGGCAGTTGCGCAACGCCGAGCCACCCGATGATGCGAGTGCACGTGAGGTCATCAACAACTTGTTCTTCAGCGAGAAGCGTTATGACCTGGGTGATGTGGGACGTTTCCGTATCAACAAGAAACTTGGTCTCACCACTCCCGACGAGGTGCGCGTGCTCACTAAGGAAGACATCATCGAGATCATCAAGTATCTCATTGGCCTTATCAACAGCAAGACCGATGTCGATGATATCGACCACTTGAGCAACCGCCGTGTGCGCACTGTGGGCGAGCAGCTCTACAACCAGTTTGGCGTGGGTTTGGCTCGTATGGCACGCACCATTCGTGAGCGCATGAATGTGCGTGACAACGAGGTGTTTACCCCTATCGACCTTATCAATGCGAAGACAATATCGTCGGTTATCAACACTTTCTTTGGTACCAACGCATTGTCGCAGTTCATGGACCAGACCAACCCGCTTGCCGAGATTACTCACAAGCGCCGCATGAGTGCGCTCGGTCCTGGCGGCTTGTCGCGTGAGCGTGCAGGCTTCGAGGTTCGAGACGTACACTACACTCACTATGGTCGTCTGTGTCCTATTGAGACTCCTGAAGGTCCAAACATTGGTCTTATCTCGTCGTTGTGCATCTATGCCAAGATTAATAAGTTAGGATTTATCGAGACTCCTTACCGCAAGGTCGAGAACTCGAAGGTAAATCTTAATAATGATGAGATCGTTTATCTCACCGCCGAGAGTGAGGAAAGCAACATCATTGCTCAGGGTAACGCTCCTCTTAACGAGGACGGCACATTCCAGAAGTCGCGCGTGAAGGCGCGTCTGGATGCCGACTTCCCAGTGGTATCGCCCGACCAAATCTCGCTCATGGACGTGTCGCCACAGCAGATTGCCTCGATTGCCGCAGCTATGATTCCATTCCTCGAGCATGACGATGCCAACCGCGCGCTGATGGGTGCCAACATGATGCGTCAGGCAGTGCCCTTGATGCGCAGTGAGTCACCTATCGTGGGTACAGGTATTGAGGCGCGTCTGGCATTTGACAGCCGCACCCAAATTCAAGCCGAGGGTACCGGCGTTATCGAGTATGTTGATGCCGATGTTATCCGCATCCGCTATGACCAAACCGAGGACGAAGCCTTCGTAAGCTTTGATGAGCCTGTGAAGGAATACTTCCTGCCCAAGTTCCGCAAGACCAACCAGAGCACCACTATCGACTTGCGTCCGGTGTGCGACCGCGGTCAGGTGGTTCACAAGGGCGACATCCTCACCGAGGGTTACTCTACCAGCGATGGTGAGCTTGCCCTGGGCCGCAACCTTAAGGTGGCTTACATGCCATGGAAGGGTTACAACTATGAGGACGCTATCGTGCTCAATGAGCGCATGGTGCGTGAGGACATTCTCACTTCGGTACACGTCGACGAGTACACCCTTGAGGTGCGCGAGACCAAGCGTGGTATGGAGGAACTCACAAGCGATATTCCTAACGTGAGCGAGGATGCCACTAAGGACCTCGACGAGCGTGGTATCATTCGCGTGGGTGCCCACATCCAGCCGGGCGACATCCTCATCGGTAAGATTACTCCTAAGGGCGAGAGCGACCCAACTCCCGAGGAGAAGCTCTTGCGTGCCATCTTTGGTGACAAGGCTGGCGACGTGAAGGACGCTTCTCTCAAGGCTAACCCGTCGCTCAAGGGTGTGATTATCAACACCCGCCTGTTCACTCGTGCCATAAAGAAGAGAAAAACTAAGGGTGGAGACCCCGTTCTTCAAAAGCTCGAAGATGAATACAACGCTCAGCTCGACGAGCTCAAGAACAAGCTTGTTGAGAAGCTTCTCATCCTCACCGAGGGCAAGAAGTCGATGTGTGTAAAGGACTTCCTCGACACCGAGGTTATTGCTAAGGACTCGAAGTTTACTGCCGAGTTGCTCAAGGATCTTGACTATGACTCGCTCAACCTTAGCAAGTGGACAAGCGACAATCACACTAACGACATGATTCGCGCCTGCATCATGAATTACCTGCGCAAGAGCAAGGCAATCGATGCCGAGCTGCGCCGCAAGAAATTCGACATCTCGATTGGCGATGACCTTCCATCGGGTATCATGCAGATGGCTAAGGTTTATGTTGCCAAGAAGCGCAAGATTGGCGTTGGTGATAAGATGGCAGGCCGCCATGGCAACAAGGGTATTGTTTCGCGCGTAGTGCGTCAGGAAGACATGCCTTTCCTTGCCGACGGTACTCCAGTCGATATCGTGCTCAACCCACTGGGTGTGCCTTCGCGTATGAACCTTGGACAGATTTTTGAGGCTGTTCTCGGTTGGGCAGGACGTGAGCTTGACGTGAAGTTTGCTACTCCTATCTTCGACGGTGCTTCGCTCGACGACTTGAACGAGTGGACCGACAAGGCAGGCTTGCCTCGCGTGGGCAAGACGTGGCTCTATGACGGCGGCACCGGTGAGCGTTTCGACCAGCAGGCTACCGTGGGTGTTACCTACATGCTCAAGCTTGGTCACATGGTAGAAGACAAGATGCACGCTCGCAGCATTGGTCCGTACTCGCTCATCACCCAGCAGCCACTTGGTGGTAAAGCACAGTTTGGTGGTCAGCGTTTTGGTGAGATGGAGGTTTGGGCTCTTGAGGCCTTTGGCGCAAGCCATGTTCTTCAGGAGATTCTTACCATCAAGAGCGACGATGTTACAGGCCGTAGCCGTGCCTATGAGGCAATTGTCAAGGGCGATTCTATGCCTAATCCTGGAATTCCCGAATCACTCAACGTGCTGCTGCACGAGTTGCGTGGATTGTGCTTGAGTGTCACACTCGATTAATAATTAAAACGTTATCTCTTTTCATTAAATTATTATCATGGCTTTTAAGAAAGACAATAAGATAAGAAGTAACTTCTCGAAGATTACCATTGGTCTGGCGTCTCCCGACGACATCCTGGGTAACTCTAAAGGTGAGGTGCTCAAGCCCGAGACTATCAACTACCGTACTTATAAGCCCGAGCGCGACGGCTTGTTCTGCGAGCGCATCTTTGGTCCTGTAAAGGACTATGAGTGCCATTGCGGCAAGTACAAGCGCATCCGCTATCGCAACATCGTGTGCGACCGTTGCGGTGTTGAAGTCACTGAAAAGAAAGTGCGCCGTGAGCGCAGCGGTCACATCCAGCTTGTAGTGCCTGTGGCACACATCTGGTATTTCCGCTCGTTGCCCAACAAGATTGGTTACTTGCTGGGACTGCCCACCAAGAAGCTCGACTCGGTTATCTATTATGAGCGTTACATCGTTATCAACCCGGGCAATGTGGTTGTTGACGAGCAGGAAGGCACATTCAATGTTGTTCCCGGTATTGCCGAGAGCACCAAGACTCGTGACCAGGCCAGCCGCTTGCAGAAGTATGACCTCTTGAGCGAGGAGGAATATCTCGCTATTCAGGAGAAGTTGCCGGAGGGCAACCGCAATCTTGAAGACAGCGACCCCAATAAATTTGTGGCCAAGATGGGTGCCGAGGCTATTTATGACCTGCTTTCTGAGCTCAACCTCGATAAGCTGTCTAATGAGCTTCGCGACCGTGCCAGCCACGAGACTTCACAGCAACGCAAGACCGATGCCTTGAAGCGTCGTCAGGTTGTTGAGATGTTCCGTGCCAGCAAGAACATGAACCGTCCTGAGTGGATGATTCTCAAGGTTATTCCCGTCATTCCACCCGATTTGCGTCCTCTCGTGCCACTCGATGGCGGCCGTTTCGCTACAAGCGACCTTAACGACCTGTATCGTCGCGTGATTATTCGCAACAACCGCCTTAAGAGGCTTATTGAGATTAAGGCTCCCGAGGTGATTTTGCGCAACGAGAAGCGCATGCTTCAAGAAGCCGTCGACTCGCTGCTTGACAACTCTCGCAAGTCGAGTGCCGTTAAGAGCGATGCCAACCGTCCGCTCAAGTCGTTGAGCGACAGCCTCAAGGGTAAGCAAGGACGTTTCCGTCAGAACCTGCTCGGTAAGCGTGTTGACTATTCGGCACGTTCGGTTATCGTGGTTGGTCCTGAGCTTAAGATGGGCGAGTGCGGTATTCCTAAGGATATGGCTGCCGAGCTTTACAAGCCTTTCGTTATACGCAAGCTCATTGAGCGCGGTATCGTCAAGACCGTGAAGAGCGCCAAGAAGATTGTTGACCGCAAGGAACCGGTGGTTTGGGATATCCTTGAAAACGTGATGAAGGGTCATCCCGTGCTCCTGAACCGTGCCCCAACACTGCACCGTCTTGGTATTCAGGCTTTCCAGCCTAAACTCATCGAGGGTAAGGCAATTCAGCTGCACCCACTGGCATGTACTCCATTTAATGCCGACTTCGATGGTGACCAGATGGCGGTTCACTTGCCACTTGGCAATGAGGCTATTGTCGAGGCTCAGATGCTCATGCTCATGCCGCACAACATCCTCAACCCTGCCAACGGTGAGCCTATCACCGTGCCTTCGCAGGATATGGTACTTGGTCTGTATTACATCACCAAGCTGCGCGAGGGTGCTAAGGGCGAGGGCCTTACATTCTATGGCCCCGAGGAGGCAACTATCGCCTTCAACGAGGGTAAACTTGCGATGAATGCCATCATTTCGGTGATGGTCGATGACGTGGATGCCGAGGGCAACCCCATCAAGCACATCGTTAAGGACACCTCGGTGGGACGTATCATCTTCAACAACAGCGTTCCAGCCGAGTTGGGATATGTAAATGAAGTTATTTCGAAAAAGTCACTCAAGAAGATTATTACCAAGGTAATTCGCACCTGTGGTGTGCCTCGCAGTGCCAAGTTCCTCGATGACATCAAGAACCTGGGTTACTACATGGCATTTAAGGGTGGCTTGTCGTTCAACCTTGATGACGTGCTTGTTCCTGCCGAGAAGCAGAAACTTATCGCCGAGGGCGACGCACAGGTCGAGGAGGTAATGAACAACTACAACATGGGTTTCATTACCAACAACGAGCGCTATAACCAGATTATCGATATCTGGACACACGTTAACAGTCGTCTTACCGACACGCTGATGAAGCAAATCTCGGCCGACAAGCAGGGCTTCAACTCAGTCTACATGATGCTTGACTCGGGTGCCCGTGGTTCGCGCGACCAGATTCGTCAGCTTTCAGGTATGCGTGGTCTGATGGCTAAGCCACAGAAGAGTGGTGTAGAAGGTGGTCATCAGATTATTGAGAATCCAATTCTCGCCAACTTCAAGGAGGGCCTCTCGGTGCTCGAGTACTTTATCTCGACCCACGGTGCCCGCAAGGGTCTTGCCGATACCGCCTTGAAGACTGCCGATGCCGGTTATTTGACTCGCCGTCTGGTAGACGTGGCTCACGACGTTATCATCACCGAGGAAGACTGTGGCACTTTGCGTGGCCTCGTTTGCCGTGAGGTGAAGAACAACGATGACGTGGTAGCTACTCTGGGCGAGCGCATTGTGGGACGTGTTTCGGTTCACGATGTAATCGACCCCACTACCGGCGAGGTAATCGTTGAATCGGGCGAGGAAATCAGCGATGCCGCTGCCGACCGCATCAACAACTCTCCAATCGAGAGTGTGGAGATTCGTTCGGTCCTTACTTGCGAGTCGAAGCATGGTGTTTGCGCCAAGTGCTATGGACGCAACCTCGCTAACCACCGCCTTGTTCAAAAGGGTGAGGCAGTGGGCGTGATTGCCGCTCAGTCGATTGGTGAGCCAGGTACTCAGCTTACTCTGCGTACCTTCCACGTGGGTGGTGTTGCAAGCAACATCGCTGCCGTGAGCAACATGACATCTAAGTATGACGGTCGTCTTGAAATTGAAGAGTTGCGCACCGTTACCGACAAGGACGGTCACGACATCGTGATTGGACGTATGGCCGAGATGCGCATCGTTGATCCTAACACCAACATGATGCTCACTACTGCCAACATCGTCTACGGTTCGAAGATGTTCTTCAAGCCAGGCGACATGCTCAAGAAGGGTGATGTGATTTGTACATGGGACCCATTCAACGCTGTTATCGTCAGCGACGAGGCTGGTCTTATCCGTTACAAGAACCTTATCGAGGGTGTTACATATCGCAACGAGGTTGATGAAACCTCTAACAAGAGCGAGATGATTGTCATCGAGTCGAAAGACCACACTCGCATTCCCGAGGCACAGATTTTTGCTGCCGAGGACTACAACAATCCCGATGCTGCTCCTATCAAGAGCTATTCTTTGCCTGTGGGAGCTCACTTGATGAAGGTAGAAGGCGAGGAAATTACCCGTGGTGAGGTATTCGTTAAGATTCCACGTGCATCGAGCGGTGGTGCCGGCGATATTACCGGTGGTCTGCCACGTGTTACCGAGCTCTTCGAGGCTCGCAACCCATCCAATCCAGCTATCGTAAGCGAGATTGACGGTGTTGTAACATTTGGTAGAGTTAAGCGTGGTAACCGCGAGATTGTTGTCACCAGCAAGAATGGTGAGCAAAAGAAGTATCTCGTGCCCATGTCGAAGCAGATTCTCGTGCTTGAGAACGACTCGGTGCGTGCCGGTACTCCACTTTCCGACGGTGCCGTTACTCCAGCCGACATCCTGCGCATCAAGGGCCCGACTGCCGTTCAGGACTACATCGTTAACGAGGTTCAGGACGTATATCGCCTGCAGGGTGTGAAAATCAACGACAAGCACTTCGAGGTTATCGTTCGCCAGATGATGCGCAAGGTTAACATCATCGATCCAGGAGATACCAACTTCCTCGAGCAGCAGGTTGTTGACAAGCGCGACTTTATGGACGAGAACGACCGCATCTGGGGCAAGAAGATTGTCATCGACTGTGGCGATGCTCTCGACATCGACAAGGGACAAATGATTACTACACGCAAGCTCCGCGACATCAACTCAATGCTTAAGCGCAAAGCCTTGCGCGAAGTTAAGGTTCGTGATGCCGTGCCAGCTACCAGTGAGCAGATTCTGCAGGGTATCACCCGCGCCGCATTGCAGACCAAGAGCTTTATCTCGGCAGCATCCTTCCAGGAGACTACCAAGGTGCTCAACGAGGCTGCTATCAGCGGTAAGGTCGATTACCTCGAGGGCATGAAGGAGAACGTTATTTGCGGTCACCTCATTCCTGCCGGTACTGGTTTGCGCGAATACCAGACCCTTATCGTGGGTAACAAGGACGACTTTGACCGTGCATCCGTTATCAAGGATGCCGAGGTTGTAGACCAACTTAAGTAATCCTCTTTCTGGTCAAGCGGCCGAAACGAAAAAAAAGATTCTCATCAAAAGAGAAATTTTTGTTTTCATTATTGTTGAAACTCTGGAACAGCCGAAGGGCAGTTTCAGAGTTTTTTTAATCCAAATCGGTCATTGTGACATTCTGTCCTCTAATGACCCGATTCGGGTTTATGTGAAAATCAAGACATTTCTTGAAATAATCTTTTGATAATGAATGAAAAAATATTACCTTTGCAGCGCATTTTTGGTGCTGTGAGGCAAAACCTTACGGTTAAAAGGGAACCGGGTTAGAATCCTGGACAGACCACGCTGCTGTATTTCCCGCTACCAAGTTGCAGCACACTCTGTGCTATATCGTCACTGTCGATGAAGACGGGAAGGCGGTGCTGCAATGGGATAAGTCAGAAAACCTGCCATAATGCATTATAGTTTTAACTGACTAACGGGGTAAAAGAGTTATGTTAAAGAGATTTACCATGACATTGCTGGCTTTGGTTGCTTGCTCCCTGGGCTCTTGGGCTCAAGGCAATAACTCGTTGTCTCAAGTTAACGACATCGACACCATGCAGTACTTGCAGAATGTGGTAGTCTATGGCAACAAGCCTTATGGCAACGTTATCCCGTCGCAAATGCTCAAAGGGAAGCAGCTTGAACGCCTCAACAGCCACTCGGTGGCCGATGCCGTGAGATATTTTGCCGGAGTCCAGCTCAAGGACTATGGCGGCGTGGGGGGCATCAAGACCGTTGACATGCGCTCGATGGGAACTAACCACATGGGGGTGTTTTATGATGGCATTCAGCTTGGCAATGCGCAGAACGGACAGATTGACCTGGGGCGTTTCTCGCTCGACAATGTTGAGGAAATAGCTCTATATAATGGGCAAAAAAGCGAGATTTTCCAGCCGGCACGCGATTATGGCTCGGCAGGAAGCATTTATCTGCGCACCAAGAGACCCAAGTTCGTCGGTGACAAGCGCGACAACCTTAATGTGACGATGCGCACGGGCTCTTTTGGGCTCGCCAATCCTAGCGTGCGATGGGAGCACAAGTTCAGCCGCACTCTCACCATGTCGCTTAATGCCGAGTATACCTATGCCACTGGTCAGTATCACTTCCGTTACCGCAAGGTTTTTAGCGATGGGGTAGTGGCGTGGGACACCACAGCTGTGCGCAAGAATGGTGACGTGAAGGCCTTTCGTGCCGAAGGTGCCATTTTTGGCACCATCAACGACGGTAAGTGGAACGCTAAGTTCTACTACTACGATAGCGAGCGTGGCATCCCTGGTGCCATTGTCAATAATGTGTGGATGAGTTCTCAGCGACAATGGGACCGCAACTTCTTTGCACAGGGGAGCTGGCAACAACGCATTAGCGACCGTTTTGAGATGATGCTCAATGCCAAGTATGCGCGCGACTACATGCGCTACCTTAATCCCGATACCACACTAATGTATCTTGACAACAAGTTCTGGCAAGACGAGATATATGTCTCTACTGCCAACAAATATACCATCATGACCGACTGGGACGTGAATGTGAGTGTTGACTACAAGTGGAACTATCTGAATTCCAATCTGTCAAACTTTGCTTATCCCACTCGTCACACACTACTGGCGGCTATTGCCACTGCCCGCACCTGGCGTGGGCTTAAAATGCAGGCGAGCCTGTTGTTTACCCATGTCAATGACCGCTACACTTCTCGCTCGGCAGGTGTTGTCGTGCTCAAGCACAACAAGCGTCTCGACAAGTTTACTCCTGCTGTATTCCTCAGCTATCAGCCGTGGCAGGAACATGACTTGACTTTCAGGGCATTTTTCAAGCGCATTTTCAGGATGCCCACTTTCAACGACCTGTTTTATACCGATATAGGCAATGCCGGACTAAAGCCCGAATATGCCACCCAGTGGAATGTGGGAGCTCTTTATCAGCGATATAGCGAGGAAGGCGTTTTCAGTGGCTTTAAGGTGAGTGCCGATGCCTACTATAATATCGTTGATGACAAGATTATCGCAATTCCCAAGGGCACAGGACAATATCGCTGGATGATGATGAACATTGGCAAGGTTAAGATTCGCGGTGTCGATGTCACGGCGCGATTGGCATTCCGTCTGCCTCATGACCTTGTGCTTGAGGGCGGTGTGAATTACACCTATCAGCGGGCTCAAGATTATACTAATCCCAACGATAACTTTGACGGAGGCACTTACAAGGGGCAGATAGCCTATATACCTTGGCACAGCGGTAGCGCAACTGTGCATCTTGCATGGCGCAACCTTGACGTGAACTACAGCTGCATCTATGTGGGCGAGCGTTATCACACCAGTGCCAACATCCTTGCCAATCACGAGCAGCCGTGGTACACTCATGACCTTAGTGCCAGCTATCTTCTCCATTTCAGCAGGTCGTCACTCAAGGTAACTGCCGAGGTCAACAACCTGTTTAATCAGCAATATGACGTAATACAAAACTACCCCATGCCAGGGCGTAATTATCGATTGATATTGAAGTTTGATATATGAGAATTAAGTTATCCATATTATTGATACAATTGCTGCTCACTGCGCTCATGTTGACCGTTGCATCGTGCCGGGAGGAGGTGACTATCTTTGTACCTGAAGAAGTTGAGGTCACTACTCCTCAGTTCTCCTCGCTTTTGGGTTTCTTTGTGCTCAACGAGGGAAATATGGGCAGCAACAAAACCACTCTTGACTATTATAACTTCAGGACGGGGCGATACAGCCGCAATGTGTTTGCTTCGGCCAATCCCACCGTGCCCAAGGAAATGGGTGATGTGGGCAACGACCTGGGCATCTACGGCAGCAAGCTCTATGCTGTGATTAACTGCTCCAACAAGGTGGATGTAATGGACAAGATGAGCGTGAAGAAGATAGGGCAAATCAACATTCCCAATTGCCGGTTCATAAAGTTCTATGGCGGCTATGCCTATGTTACCAGCTATGCCGGTCCAATCGAGATTTCGGAGGAGTATAGGCAGCATGGATATGTCGCTAAGGTTGATACCGCCACTCTTGAGGTAGTTGACACCTGTGTGGTGGGCTTTCAGCCCGATGAACTCGATATTGTCAATGGCAAGATTTATGTTGCTAACTCAGGCGGATATATGGTGCCTAACTACGAAAACACTGTTTCGGTGATTGACATCGACACCTTCAGTGAGGAGAGGCGCATTGACATTGCCATTAATCTGCAATGTTGCCGTGCCGACCGCAATGGCATGCTGTGGATTTCATCGAGAGGCGACTACTATGACACCTCCAGCAAGCTCTATGCCTACGACACCCGGCATCAACGCTTGGCAAAGGTCTTTGACAGGAGTGTGAGCAGCATGTGGCTTGATGGCGATTCGCTTTATGTTATAGGTTCGCAATTCAGTTATGTGACAATGAAGACCGAGGTCTCGTTTGGCATTATCAACGTTAACACCATGGAACTGGTATCAACCAATTTTATCACCGATGGCACTGATGCTTCAATCGAGATGGCTTACAGCGTGGCAGTAAATCCCATCACCAAGGAAATTTATGTTGCCGATGCCAAGGATTATGTGTCGCCAGGTAGGCTTTATTGCTTCAGCCCCCAGGGTGTTAGGCTGTGGGATGTGCGCACCGGTGACATACCGGCGCATTTCGCCTTCCTCGGTGAGAATATTAATGAGAAATAAAACAAGAGCTGAAAAATGAAACATATAATATTATCATTGCTGGCTGTTGTGGCTGTTGTGACTCAGGCTCAAAACATGCCTTTTGTCACTAAGGTCTATGATTTCTTGCCTGCACCAGGGCAGTTTGTGAATATGTCGCCAAAGTTTAACGACGGTGACACCAAGGATGTCATTCTTGAACGTGTTGCCGAAAAGATTTGTGGCAAGATAGAAATTGAAGAGAATGAGCTGCCCGACGGAACCATTGTCAACGACACTATAATCACTGTGAGCGCCGGCTATGTGAGTTTGGGCTCCTATGGCGGCTATGTGGTGTTTGGATTTGACCACCCGGTGGTTAATGTCAAGGGAGAATATGACATGCAGATTTTTGGCAATGCCACGCAGTCCGATCAGCGTCCCGTGCTTGGCGGCTCAAGTGAGCCGGGCATCGTTATGGTGAGCCGTGACGTGAATGGTAACGGCGTGCCCGACGACCCGTGGTATGAACTTGCCGGCAGCGAGTACAATCACCCCAAGACCCAGAAACACTTCACAATTACCTATTACAAGCCCGACGACAGCCAGTTTGGACCCTTGGGACCAATGCAGTATCACGACCAGTACATTCGCTGGACAAGCAACAGCGTTGACAGCATTCAGGAAGGATACATACGCAAGAACAGCTTCCATGCTCAGAGCTATTGGCCTCAGTGGACCGAGGGCAATACATTGACCTTTGAAGGCACCAAGCTGCGTTGCAATGCCCAGAATTTCTCGGCTACCGCCAACGACTGGCACCAGTACTTCTTTGGCTGGGGATATGTCGACAACCGTCCTGATGATTGGTATGGATATAAGCAAAATGCTACAAACATTGCCCCCGAAGAGTTGAATAAAGGTTTCAAGATTGACTGGGCAGTTGATGACGAAGGCAATCCCGTGGAACTGAAGCAAATCGACTTTGTAAAGGTTTACAATGCCATGTTGCAGGACTGCGGCTGGCTTGGCGAGACCTCGACCGAGGTGGCTGGAGCCATCGACCTTCACTCCGATGCGGTTGCCGAGCCCGATGACGTTGTGGGCGATGTCAACGGTGACGGATTTGTTACCAGCGCCGATGTCACTGCCATCTATGATGTGCTGCTTGGCATCGACAACACGTTTGCAGGCACAGCCGACGTGAATTGCGACGGGTTCGTTACCAGTGCCGATGTCACGGCAGTTTATGACCTGCTTTTAGGGACCGTTAATTGATAGTTTAAAAAATTAGAAATACTATAATTTATTCATTATTAAAACAGTTTTTTTATGAAGAAAATTTTTACTCTTACAGCAATTGCCCTGATGGCTTCTACTGCCTGGGCCGATGTAATTACTCTTGACTTGAACAAGCCCATGAACCCTGCTTCGTTGGAATATAACGACAATGGGATATGGACTGGCTGTTACAATGATGTGGATTACACATGGTTGGAATTTGGTGATGCCGCTAACGGCGAGTTCATGCTCTCGCACCTCATCGATGGCGAGGGCGCCTCTTGGGGTGGATATTATTGGGATGGCTTTTGCCCTGCCAAGGGTGGCGACCAGACCGATTATGGTGTAGCCGGCTCGGGTGGCTCTTGGACTGCCAACTATGGTGGATGCATGGCTGGTGGCGGCTGTGTGATCAATGAGGATGGCACGGTGACTGCCGACCCTGCTCAGCCTTACCTCGTGGCTTATTACAGCTCTTGGGCTAGTGCAGGACCTTCTAATCAAGTGATGTTTGTCAACAAAGACGGTAATACCACTTTCAAGCCCGTGGGCGTGTATGTTTGCAATCATCCTTGGCCTTATTATGGTTGCGTTCATGGCGATGGTTCGGCTCGTGCCTTTGCCGAGGGTGACTACTTCGAACTCAAAGCTGTTGGTGTAGATGCCGATGGTAATGAAAAGAGCACCAGCATCAATCTTATTGAGTTTACTAATGGTGAGCTTCAGGCACTTAACGACTGGACATTCTTTGACCTTTCGAGTCTGGGCGAGGTAAAGTCGGTTTATTTTACTTTGAATTCTACCGATGTTGGCGACTATGGCATGAACACCGCTACTTACTTCTGCATGGACAAGTTTCAGGTTGATGATACTCCAACCGCTATTGAGAATGTCAATGCCTCCAAGACTGTTGCTGGCGTGAAGTATGTGAACCTCGCGGGCGTGGAGAGCGCAACCCCATTCCAGGGCGTGAGCATCAAGGTCACTACTTACAGCGACGGCACTCGTTCAACATCTAAGGTGGTAAAGTAATTAGTTATCAGTAATCAGTTTTCAGTTATCAGTGAAAGTGATTTCTTGAAAAGTTGATTGATGAGGAACGGAAATGCGGTGCGGGCCCCGAGGCTCGCACCGCATTGAGTGTTCGAACAGATTGGTTTCCTGAGCTCCTGTTGTACTGCTGCAGGAAAGGGGTGGAGGAAAAGGGTTATCTTTTCTTCACGGGTGGGTTTTTCATGGCTTCGAAAATTTTGGCTTCGAGCTCTTCGGCCAGTTCGGGGTTATCCTCGATGAGCTGCTTGGCATTGTCGCGTCCCTGGAACTTGATTCCCTCGTAGGATAGCCAGGCACCGCTCTTGTTGATGATGCCAAACTGAATGCCGAGGTCTACTATCTCTCCCGTGCGTGAGATGCCCTTGCCAAAGAGAATCTCAAACTCTGCCTTGCGGAAGGGAGGTGCTACCTTGTTTTTCACAACCTTGACGCGGGTGAGATTGCCTATCACTTGGTCGCCGTCCTTGAGTTGGCCAATGCGGCGAATGTCGATGCGCACCGAGGCATAGAACTTGAGCGCGTTGCCACCGGTAGTGGTCTCAGGATTGCCAAACATCACGCCAAGTTTCTCGCGCAGCTGGTTGATGAAGATGCAGGTGGTATTGGTCTTAGAGATGGTGGCTGTGAGTTTGCGCAGTGCCTGCGACATGAGGCGTGCCTGCAAGCCCATCTTGCTCTCGCCCATCTCGCCCTCGATTTCGGCCTTGGGGGTGAGCGCTGCCACCGAGTCGATTACCACGATATCTACTGCCGATGAGCGGATGAGCTGGTCGGCAATTTCGAGAGCCTGCTCGCCGTTGTCGGGCTGTGCAATCCACAGGTTGTTGACGTCCACACCGAGCGACTCGGCGTAGAAGCGGTCGAATGCGTGTTCTGCATCGATGATAGCTGCGATGCCGCCAGCCTTCTGTGCCTCGGCAATGGCATGGATGGCAAGAGTGGTCTTACCGCTTGACTCGGGACCATAAATCTCGATGATACGTCCGCGCGGATAACCTCCCACGCCGAGGGCATAGTTCAGACCAATCGAGCCCGAGGGGATTACTTCCACGTTCTCGATATTGTCGTCGCCGAGTTTCATGATAGAGCCACGGCCATAGGTCTTGTCAATTTTGTCCATAGCCACTTGCAGGGCTTTGAGCTTCTCGGGTGAAGGAGCCACGCGTTGTGGCTTCTCCATTGCTTCTTGAGCTTCGGGATTGAAGAGTTCGTCGTTCATAGTTGTGTTATATTTTTTTGTTTATAAATTCAAGTTCAGGATTTGGTTGGCACTGTCCTTGGTGTTCACCTTGTTGATAATGTGGATGATGTTGCCTTGCTCGTCGGCAATGAAGGTGGTGCGCACTGTTCCCATATAGGTGCGGCCTGCCATCTTCTTCTCCTGCCACACGCCAAAAGCCTTGTTCAACGTGAGATCCACGTCGGCAATCAGCGGGAAGGGCAGGTTGTGCTTGGCGGCAAATTTCTCGTGCGATGCGGCACTGTCTTTGCTTACTCCCACAAGGGCGAACCCCGCCTTGAGCAGTTTTCCATATCCCTCGCCAAGGCTGCAGGCCTCGGCAGTACAGCCTGGGGTGTTGTCCTTTGGGTAGAAGTAAATAATGAGTTTCTTGCCTGCAAAGTCACTGGCCTTAATCACATTGCCCTGGGCATCTTGTCCCAGAATCTCGGGTATTTTATCTCCAATGTTCATGATGAGTAAATGCTTTATGTTAGTTTTGATGTTGCAAAGTTAATATGTGTTGTGTGCAAAAATAGTGCCCATAATAAGAAAATTAAGTTAATGACCAGCTATTTTGCTTTGTCGCCTTTTGTGCCATAGTTGGCAAGTGCCTTGCGCAACTCGTCAACAATCTGGGCTTTGAGTTCGGGCGGTTCCACTACTTGCACGCCGCTGCCGTGCGACAGCAGTCGCTCACGCAGGTCGTAGGTGTTGTACATCTTGTAGTGAAAAATCGAGTAGCTGTCGTGCAGCTCCTCTTGCTGTGAGGGGTGCAACGGCAGTGCCCTGAAATACTTAGCCTGGGTTGGCTCCACTTTTAGCGTTATGCGCTTGGGCTGAGCCTTACTGGTAGTGATTCCGTAGCAGTCGGCAAAGAATTCTTCGGGACTGAAGCCGGCGGGCATGTCAAACTTCTGGTCAAGAATCATCACTTTGCTCATTCGGTCGAGTGAGTAGGTCTTTATCATCTTGTCCTTGACGTTGTAGCCAATAACATACCACAATTGCTTGAAAATCTTGACAAAGTAAGGCTCAAGAACGATTCCCGATTGAGGGTTGACGCGCATGTAGCTTTTATAGCTGAACTGCAACCTGTGGTTCTCGCGCATGGCATCAACAACGATGGGAAGGAATTCGCGAGCCGATGGCACATACTCTAAGACGATGCGGCTGGAGATGTCGGTCGAGCTGGTAATCATGCCGCTAATCGACATGGAGTCGAGCAGCCATTGCTGTCGCTTGCTTTCCATGCCGGTGTTGTCGATGTAGTACTCGTAGGTCGACTGGTTAAACTCAATGTCAATTCCCAGTGTGTCGGCGATGCCTGTGCGGTAGTTGTAAAACGAGCGCCGCGGCAGTGGGTTGCCACCGCTGAACTCCGACTTCATCCACAGTTCGTTGAGCCGCTCGCGCGTGATAGCACCGTGTCGCTCAATGGTGTCGACAATCCAAATATATTTATTTATCAGATTCTTTGCCATTTTTCTTGAAGATAAATAGCCCCAGCATGGTCAAGGCGGCGTTGAGTAACAGCAACTCAAAACCGAGGGTGTAGTCAAATTGTTCTTTGAGCCACCACTGGATGAAATAGCTTAAAACAGGTGCCACGATACATGCAATGGGCACCATGCGGTCGCGCACGCTGGTGCGGCACATCATGCCGTAGGCAAATAGACCGAGTATTGGTCCGTAGGTATAGCTGGCTATAGAATAAACTGCGCTGATGGCATCGCTGTTGCTGATAGCATAGAAGATGATGATGACGATGCCCATGACCGCCGCCATTGCCACGTGAACGAGTTTGCGGGTAACGGTGAGTTTCGCTTCATCTTGCTTTTTGTCGGCTCCAAGTATGTCGACGGTGAATGAGGTTGTTAGCGAGGTGAGTGCCGAGCCAGCCGCAGAGTAGGCCGCCGCTACCAGGCCTATCACAAAGAGGATTCCTGCCACTACAGGCATTCCGTCGCTCCAAACTACCGAGCCAAAGAGTTCATCACTCTTATAGGTGCTCATGTCGGTGGGGAGCATGCCTTTAGTCTTGGCATACATCGACAGGAGGGTGCCGAGGATGAGGAACAGCGCAATTACAAAGAATTGGGTTATACCGCTCACGACGAGTCCCTTTTGCGACTCCTTGGCATTGGGGCTCGCGAGTGTGCGTTGCATCATGTCCTGGTCAAGACCGGTGGTGGCGATAACCATGAAGATGCCGGCAATGAACTGCTTCCAGAAGTAGGTGCCTTCCTTGGGATTGTCAAAGAAGAACATGCGCGATGTGTCGTCGGCGGCTACTGCTTTGCACATTTCGCCAAAGTCGTAGCCGAGGCCCTTGGCAATGAAGAAAATGCTAAGCACTACGCTCATGATGAGGCAAAAGCTCTTGAGGGTGTCGGTCCATATCACGGTTTTTACACCACCCTGAAGGGTGTAGAGGAAGATAAGGGCTATGGTTACTATCACGTTCAGGATGAACGGTATGCCCAAGGGTTGGAACACGAGCAGCTGCAGGGTGACACACACCACATAGAAACGCACGGCGGCACCCAGCATCTTGCTTATAAAGAAGAACCATGCTCCGCTCTTGTGGGTACTTGAGCCAAAGCGTTGCTCAAGGTATCCATAGATTGATACCAGATGACGCTTGTAGAACAGTGGGATGAGCACATAGGCTATTACAAAATATCCTACAATGAATCCGAGTGCCATCTGCAGGTAGCTGAAGCCCTTGCCAAGCACCATGCCGGGCACCGACACAAAAGTTACTCCCGAGATGGGAGCGCCTATCATGGCAATGGCAACGATAAACCAGGGTGCTTTGTTGCCGCCGGTGAGGGCATCTTTACTGTCGCTCTTGCGGGTTGCAAACCAAGAAATAAGGAAAAGTAAGATAAAATAGCCAGCTATTGTGGCGATGATAATCCAGGGTGTGGTCATTATAGATGAAAATTTTGAGTTTTAAGAGTTAAGTTTATTCGGGGTAGAGGAGATAGGGGCGACGCTGTTGCTTGAAACGCTTCACATCGTCTTGCCAACGGGCACGTATCTCATCGGCACTCTTGCCGGCTTGAATCATTTCGCGTATGTAGGTCTGCCCGGCGAGTTTGTCGAAGAAACTTGTGAAGAACTTGTCGCCGATGTTAAGGTTGTTATAGGCATCGATGACATACTCGAGATTCATGCCCTTGGCTATCACATCCTCGGCCTTGAGGTTGTGGAGGTCTACTCCGTGGCACAACTTGTCAAGTTGTGGAGGATTCTTGGCTCCAGGACGGCTGGTGGGAGTGAAGGAGAAATCATAGCCCTTCATGTCGGGGTGGCCATACACCTGGAAAGGCCAGTCAGTGCCACGTCCAAGGCTCACGGGTGTGCCCTCAAAGTAGCAGGTAGAAGGGTAGAGGTATATCGAGAGCATGTTGGGCAAGTTGGGCGACGGAGCTATGGGCAGCTGGTAGCGTGTCTTGTGGGTGTAGTTCTTGCAGGGAATGACGGTGAGCTTAATTCTCTTGCCGTCTTTGAGCCACCCTTCGCCATTGGTCATTCGGGCTATCTCACCCATCGTCATGCCGTGAACTGTGGGGATGGGCAGCCATCCCACTCCGCTCTTCAGTTTCATGTCGAGGATGGGACCGTCGACCGTCATGCCGTTGGGGTTTGGCCGGTCAAAGACTACAAATTCCTTGTCGTAGGCGGCAGCGGCATCCATCATTTTCACCATGGTGACATAATAGGTATAGAATCGCAGTCCCACATCCTGAATGTCGGTGACAATGACATCGAAGTGGTCCATTGTCTCTTTGCTGGGCATTTGCGATTTACCTTCGTAGAGCGAGGCGATGGGAATGCCTGTCTTCTCGTCGACACTGCTGCTCACGTGCTCGCCGGCATCGGCTTTGCCGCGAAAACCGTGCTCGGGCGAGAAAATGGTAGTAACGTTAAGGCCTTTTTCGAGCATGATGTCGAGCGTGTGCTTGTCGCCCACAGTGCCGGTTTGGTTGCTTAGCAAGGCAATGCGCTTGCCTTTGAGCAGGGGCACGTAGTCGCGGGTTTGTGCCGCTCCCACAATCACTTGTGCTGTTGGCCTAAATCTGTTGCTCTTGTGCAATTTCACGCGTGTTCTTCCATCGGTACATGTCCATGCAGGCGAGATGATTACCGCCATCAGGACAATTAATGTTAATTTGAATATTCTCATGAATCTGTTATTTTTTTCAATCAACAAAGATAATACATTTCTGTCACATTATTTGCCCGTATGTTTTAAAAAATGTCAACACAACAAAAAAGCCGAACTGCTTTTAGTTCGACTTTTTTATGATGTTTTTGTGTTTGATTTTTAGTCCGAATCGGTCATTAGGATTTATGATAGAACAGATTTTATTTTGAGTAGGTTGTAAAGATATTGTCGAAGACATAGCGGGCTATGACAAGACAATATCTGCAACAAGATGCCAAAATAAAACTGTTATAACATAAAAGACCATAAAAAACAACCTGTCGTCGGCCTAATGACCGATTTGGGCTTAGTGATTATATCCGTCATTGAGGATAATGCCGTCCATCTTATCGATGATTTTTTTCATCTCAATGGTTTTTTGCTCGGCTTTTTTAGCTTTTTCAACGGCTTTGTTATAGTCGTTGCGGGCATTCTCGGCTTTCTTCTCGGCATCTTTTACCTTGTTTTCGGCATCTTTCACTTTCTGGCGTGCCTTGTCAATTTCTTTGCCTGCCTTCTCGGCCTTTTGCTGTGCTTTTGTAACTTCTTTCTTGGCTTTAACCTCGTCTTTGAGAGCGTTGTTATAGTTCTTCATTGCCTCGGTTTTTGCCTTGGTTTCCTTGGCAAGCTGGTCAAGATCGTCTTTAGGAGCTGCTGTAACATTTATTGCCAACGCAAAAATCAATGTTGCTAATAATGCTAATTTTTTCATGTCTATTAAGTATTTATAAATTAGTTAATCAATTCTGTCTGTTTGACCGAAAGAGTGGTTAGAAGTTTAATGAGATGCCGCCCATGAGGCTTATCTTCTGTGCTCCCATTCCGGGCACGATGTCCCATTGCTTGCACAGCAGATTGTTAGCTTGAGCCCACACCGAGAAGATGTGGCTGAAGCTGTAACGGGCACGCACGTTAAGGTCTATCGCGTCTTTCATTTCAATACCGTCATAGTCCATGTAGCCCGAATGGATAGTGCCGTCTTCTCCCACTGTGGGTGGCACCCACCTGCGTGTGAATGTCGAACGGTTGATGCGGCAATTCAATCCTGCTGTTACCGTGAGAGGCTTGATGGGCCACACCTCCACTTCAAGGTTGAAAAGGCTTGTTGGTCCGTCATCACCAAGAGGATAACCCATGTAGCGTTCGCCGTCAACATAGTTTTCATCGCTGGTAAATGTGTGAATAAACTGTAGTTTAGCTTCGGCTATCGAGCGATATTTGTAACTTGCCTCTAATCCTATATATGCGCCCTTGCATTTGGTTGATATAAAAACGACTGCGGCATATTGGTTGTAGTCTTGATAAGGCGACATGGGCCCATCGGGAGTGGGGTTCTCAATGTCAAGAACTTCTTTATAGATTCCTGAATTGGCTCCGGGAACAACAGGGTCGAGCTGACCGGTCATGAATCCGTATCCAGCATAAACCTTGGCCATGAATCCCCTGAAGGGACCCACGTTAAAGCCCAAGCGGCCGTCAAATGGAATGTAGGTTGTAGCAGTATAATCGGCAGTAGGGTCGTTATAACGGAACGCGTCGTGCATTGCACCCAGGTGGTTGATGTATTTTCCACCCTCGGCGGTGACAAACAGGTTGACCCCTTTAGTGATTTTAAACCCCAAATCAATGTCGGGCGAGAATCTCACAGCCGTACCCTCGTTGAGAGAGAAATCAACGTTGAAGCCTGCCTTGGCAGTGAAGATGTCATTGGCATATTGATAATAAGGATTGAACCTTATAATGCCACTGGTGGTGTTCTTGCCCTGGTTGGTGATGATGTCGTGGCGCTTGAAATTAACCACGTCGCCACTGAAGAGCAATCCCACACCGCTATTGTCGTTGAGGTTGTATTGTCCTTCAAGCGAAGCTCTTAGCCAGAATTCCTTGGCTCCGTCGATGCCTTCAAGGTGCGACTTGTCATAGCCTGCATAGCTAAGGGTGGCATTGGCTTCATAGTCGATGTTGATGTCATTGTCAAACTTGTACTGGCTGGTCCACTTACCGTCAAAGCGTGCCTCGAAGAATGCTGTCTTATGTTTCTTGAGATAGTCGCTAAAACCGCCATAGAAGTTATAGCTGTCGAAGTGAAGGCGGCCGTCAACGTCGAGCGTGCCTTGCGAGAGCTCTTTTGTCCAGCTGGCGCCCAGCATGTTGTCGTTGAAGCGTTGTTTCTGGCGTTGCGACGACTGCTCGATTAGCCTGGTTGTGTTTTTGCCTGCCCAGGTGCTGTTGTGCTGCAGCCACACTCCCAATTTCTCATTCTCCTTGTCGAGGACACGATATCCTGCACTGGCGAGCATGTTGAGGTGAGTGCCACCGCCCACCATGAGATAGCCGCGCTGGTTGGAGAAGTTGTGCAGGGTGCGATATCCGTAGGGCAGCATCGTGGGAATTTCTACGGGTACCAGTGTTGGAACAGTCCAGTCGCTGAACTGTGGAGCAACCGCCTCCTTGCTGCTTTTCTTGATTTCCCTGGGGAGGACAGCCTTCTTGACCACTTCCTTCTTCACGGGGTCAAATTCACGTTCGAGGTTTATAACCTTGTTGAGGTCGGCCTTGTCTTGGCTGTTCGTTTGTGCCATGATGCTCAATGGAAACATCAATGCTGCTGCCACACCGGTATATAATAATCTCTTATCCATAATTCTTGTTGATATATTTTAGTCTAAATAGATTAAGTCGCTTTATGTTATAGTGTTGTTATTTGCCGTTCTTTGTCCACTTCGAGAGACGATTGTCTATTTCGTTGAAAATCTCTCCTTCCTTGCCGGGATAGTTGCTCTTGAGGTTGCGCAGGTAGTCAAGGGCATCATAGGTGCGTCCACTCTTGTAATAGATGTCGCACAGGAGAATAAATCCCTTGGCAAGCCAGTAGTTGTGGGGTGTGTCGCTCGAGATGAGGTCATTGACGGTGTTCTCGGCACCTTCAAGGTCATCCTCGTCAAACTGCATTTGAGCCAACTCGTAGGCGGCTTGGGCACCGGCTTCGCTCTGGGTGTTGTTGGCGAGGTTTATCAAGTCTTCTTTAGCGGCATAGTCGTTGCCCATGCTGGAGTTGGCAAGGGCACGGGCAAGGATAACCTCCTGCTCAATCTCGCTGTTGAGGGTGGCTTTGCCGTTGAGCAGCTGGTTGGCACTGTTAACAACCTTGTCCCATTCCTGCATCTCGCGGGCTGAGCGCATCATGCCAAGCTGAGCCAGGGTGAGATTGTCGTCATTTGTGGCCTTGGTAGCCCAGGTCTTGTAGGTGTCATAGGCTTCATCGGCACGTCCTTGCTCAAGCAAGATGGCACCCTTGAGGGCCATGGCACGCTGGGCAAAGGCGGCATCCTCGTTGCCTTCCAGAGCATCGTTCAGGGCATGCAGGGCACTTGCCGGGTCGCGCTTGCTATAGTAGTAGTGACCAATGTAGTATTTTGCCTCGTTGCGATAGGCGCCATTGGGGAATTGCAACAGGTAGTTCTCAAGCTTGGTGATGCTTGCGTTGTCGATGTAGAATGTCTCGGCAGCGTCAAAGGTGGCCTTCTCCACCTCTTTCACGTCGATGCGTGGACCGCCGTCAATGTTGTTGAGCCTTGCGCTGAAGGTCGAGAGCTCGCCTCGCTCGGCATAAATGAGCTTCAGGTCCTCGGCTGCGGTAATAGCCTCGTTGCTGGCGGGATATTGCTCAATAACCTTCCAGTAGTTGTCGATGGCTTCGTTAACTTTCTTGGCTCCCTTCTCGGCGATAGCCATTTGCAAGAGTGCTTCACGCGCCTCAGGCTGGTTGGGATATTTTCTCACAAGCGAAGAGTAGGTGTTGATGGCATTGCCCACCTCTCCGGCAAGCACTTGGGCGTTACCTTTCTCGAGCATGGCTTCGGGCACCTTGCTGGAATTGGGGTACTTGGTGATGAGCTCGTCGAGCTGGGCTATCTTGGAGGCATACTGGTTCTTGTCGCCGGCGATAATGGCTTTGCGCAACATTGCATACTCCGACGAAGCGTCGATGTCGCCGTTGGTGGCTTTGGTATAGTTCTCTACTGCTGCATCAAAGTTCTTGCTATAGTAGAGCGCGTCGCCAATGCGGTTATAGGCTTCGCTGGTCATGTCCTTGGTCAACGAGTTGGTTTCGATAGCCTTTTTGAAAGCGGCTATGGCCTTGTCATATTGTTGCTGGTTGAAATAAGACGAGCCCAGGTTGTATTGAGCCAAGCCAAAGTTGGCTTCTTGTTCCGAGACGGCGTTGACATATTCCTGCTGGTTCTTGGCGGCGTTCTTGTAGTCACCAAGTTGGTACTGTGCCTCACCAAGCCACAACTTGCTGTCGTTATAGATGTTGGCATCCTTGTTGCCCACGTCAACGGCTTGCTGCAGGCTGTTGGCGGCATCGCGAGGCTTGTTGTTGCGAAGTTGCTGCACTCCCTTGTGGTAGAGCACGGTTTGCTTAGCTTTGAGAACCTTCTCACTGGGATTGTTGATGTTGGCAATGCTGCGCAATGCCTTGTCATAGTCGCTTGTTGTGTTGTAGGCATCGATAAGATAGTTCTCAACGTTGCTGTAATAGGTAGAGTTGGGATATTCGTTAAGGAACTGCTCAAACATGTCAATCGACTTGTTGAAAGGAGTCCTGCCACCCATGCTCTGGCTAATGGCATAGTTGTAGAATGCTGTCTCGCGCACGTTGCGGTCCCAGGTCATGTTGGCGGCGCGTTCAAATGCCATTGCGGCACCATTGTAATCGCCACTCTTGAGACGGCTTTGGCCTATGTAGAGGTAAGCGCTTTGGGCAATCGCGTCATCAACATTGGTCAGGGTCGACATGTTGTTGATTGCGTTCTTGTAGTCTCGGTTGTTGAAGTTGATAACACCCAGCATGTAGCTTGCTGTGCGGTGAGCCTCGTTCTCCTCTTCGCAGATGCTGACGAACCGTTGCAGATAAGGCTCGGCATTGGCGTTATTTCCCATGCGGTAGTAGCTCTCACCAACAATGCGGTTGAGCTCGGCAGTGAAATAATCGTTCTGGTTGTCGTCGATGAGCGACTCGCCAAGTTTGATGGCATTGTTGTAGTCGCCTTGCTTGTAAAGTATTTGGCACATGTAATACTGCGACTGATAGCCCAGCTCGCCCACGCGGTCTACTTTGTCAAAGAGGTCGTAGGCATCGCTGTAACGGGCGTTGGCATATTCTATATAGGCGTTATAGAATGTCGACGCAGTGCTGTATTGCTTGGTCTTCGACAGTTTGTCATAGAGTTCCTTGGCTTCACTGTAGTTCTGCAACATCAGGTCGCTGTAGGCACGGCGGTAGAGCACGTCCTCGTCGCTGTCGTCGTCAAGTGCCTTCTCCCTGATACTTTCATAGTAGTTGAGGGCCTGGGCAAATTCGCCACGATAGAAATAGTAGTCGCCCAGCTTGGCTTTTGCTGCCAGTGCCAACGGTTCATTCTCGTGGTTCTCGATGAACTCCTCAAGCATGGTGATGGCTTTGTTGTTGCCCAGTTCAAACTCGTTGAGGGCAATCAGGAATTCGGCCTCCACGTCTTGGCTCCATGCGGTGTTTGCATACTTATTGTAATAAGAGAGTTGATCGCTCGACCCTACATAGTTTCTCATCTCCTTCATGAGCTTGCCGCGCACGAAGTGCCCTTGTCCCTCGGTATTGTTTACTGTTGGTTGGGCATTTGCCATGATGGCTCCCGATATTGCCACGGCTGTTAGCACTGCTTTTTTAAGATACATAGCTCTGTATTTTGTGTGTGATAGTATTTCAATTTTGGAATTTATTATGCAAATATAAATATAATTTCAATAACCCATATACCTTATTATATTAAAAAGAAGAAAAATTAACTATTTGCAATTTTCTTCTACTTTTTTTGGTACTATGGCTAAACGGTTTTTTGATGTGTCGTGACGATAGTACTATGTTTTTAAGGTTGCAAATTCAAGATTTTTCTTTTATTTCTTGCTATTGTCAATATTTTTTGCCAATTTTGCATATTGTCTAAGAAATTGACATTTTTAGGCCTTGTTTTTATGATGAATTAAACCTGTAACAAATTTAGAATATGGAACCTATCAAATGCCCAAATTGCGGAAACATCGTCCCCGAAGGCGCTAAATTCTGCATGAACTGCGGTCAAGCAATCGAGATAAAGCCCGCAGACGTTATACCACCAGTACCACAAGTGCCCGACATCCCAGCAGTGCCCGACATCCCGGCAGTGCCCGACATTCCGGCTGCACCAGCTGCTGCCGCTGCTTCTGTTACAGCTGCCGCCGCTATGGCTGAGCCTGTCCCAGTTGTCCCAGATGTCCCCGATGTCCCCGATGTGCCTGAGGTACCAGTTGTTCCCGAAGCACCGGCTGTTCCCGAAACACCAAATATTCCCGAACCTCCAGTTCCCGAACCAGTAGCTCCGACAGTTCCCAATATTCCCGAACCTCCAGTTCCTGAAGCACCGGCAGTTCCCGAGGTTCCAAATATTCCCGAACCTCCAGTTGCCGAACCGGTAGCTCCGGCAGTTCCCGATGTCCCCGTAGTTCCTGAGGCTCCAGTTGTTCCTGAGGTTCCCGAAGTGCCTGTAGCAGCTCCCGAACCGGTAATTCCACCCGCTCCAGATCCAGCCCCTGCCCCTGCCCCAGCTCCAGCCCCTGCCCCAGCTCCAGCTCCTGTTCCTGTTCCACCTGCTCCAGCCCCGGCCCCAGCCCCAGCCCCTGTTCCACCAGCCCCAGCTCCTGCCCCAGCTCCTGCCCCAGCACCAGCTCCAGTTCAACCAGCTCCAGTTCAACCAGCTCCAGTTCAACCCGCTCCAGCAGCGCCTTATGTTGAACCTGCCAAGAAGAAGTCAACTGGTCTGATAATTGGTATTATAATTGGTGTACTTGCGCTTGCCGCCATAGGTGGTGCCGCTTATTATTTCCTCACCAAGGACAAGAGCCCTGTAAAGGTTGAGAACGCTGGTGATAATGACAATGACAGTGGCGACAACACCAGCTACAGCTATGATGGCGGTGATGAAAATGACAATAACGGCAATGTTGATGAGAATGATAACGAAAATGGCGACAACAATGGCGACCTTGACCCAGGTGAGGTGCCCGATGACCAAATCACCGAACCTGGCGACTATGACGATTCTCACGAATTGAAAGGTAACGACAAGGGGTCGGCGACTAAGCCTGCTCCAGTGACAAAGCCTTCAACTAAGCCGCAAACCAAGCCACAGACCAAGCCTCAGGCTCAGCCCAGCCGTAGCAACACTCAACCTGCACAACCTCAACAGAGGAACTATGACTATGAGCGTCTGCGTGGCGGCAATAATAATCAGCAGCAACAGCAGCAACAGTCGCAACAGCAAAAGCGCGACCTCTACGAGCGATTGCGCAATGGCGGCAACCGTGCACTGTAGTGCATTGTAAAGCAACAACAAAAAAGTGTGTGCCAAAATCTTGACACACACTTTTATTTTGCTTTTATTAGTTGTAGATGATTTATTTGTCTTTCTTGGTTTTTTCGAGCTGGCGTTTCAAGGCATCGACAGCCAGGTCAATGGCCTCTTCAAATGTGTCGGCTGTCTTGTTGGCAAAGAGGTCCTCGTTGCGTGGAATCAGCAGCTTGATGCTGGCCTCCTTGTTCATGGCAGTCTCTGGTTTAACAACTTTCAATGTCACCTCGGCATTGGTGATCTCCTCATGATGCTTTACTAATTTCTCAACTTTCTTGTTGATAAACTGGTTGAGTTTCTCGGTTGCATCAAAATGAATGGCTTTTACATTAATTTCCATATTAGCCTCCTTTTTTAAGTGCCCGGGGATGGGCGAGTTTATAATTATTTTTCAGTTCACTAAATGTCACATGTGTGTAAAGTTGTGTGGTGGCAAGCGACTCGTGACCAAGGAGTTCCTTCACTCCGTTGAGCGAGGCCCCGTCGTTGAGCATGGCTGTGGCAAAGCTGTGCCTGAGCACGTGGGGGCTGCGCTTGCTCATCACTCCAACCTCGCTGAGCGACTGCTTGACTACACGGTAAACCAGCATCGGGTACAGCGGCTTGCCGTTTTCAAGGACAAAGAAGGTGTCGCATCTCCCAACATGGCAATCTCTCAACGACCGGTACTTGTCAATCCATATTGCAAGTTCGGTGCCAAACGGTATAATGCGGTCTTTGTCACGTTTTCCGTGCACCTTGAGCTCGCCTTTGGCTGTGTCAACGTTATGGTCGAGCAGTCCTAATAGCTCGGCGCGGCGCATGCCGGTCTCATACAGCATCATCACTATCAAGTGGTTGCGCACCTGCTCAAAATCCTGCTCATCAATTTCCTTGTCGAGTAACGCATCCATGCTGCTTTCTCTCACCAGTTCTGGCAGGCGTTTGGGAATGCGTGCCAATTCTACATCACTGGCTGGGCTGGATGCCACGGCTCCTTGCCGCATGAGCCACTTATAGAACGAGCGCACTGCCTGCACCTTGCGGCGAAGTGTGCGGGCTCCATCTCCCTGCTTACTCAAGTGCAACAGCCATGCCCTGATGTCGCTTGCTGTCACACTTGTCACATCAAGCGGCTCACGCCCGTTGGTGAGAAATTGCTCCCACTGCAGCAGGTCGGCACTATAGGCTGTAACCGTGTGAGGAGAGAAATTCAACTCTACCTTGATGTATTGCAAGTAGTTATCAATGGTTTTGCTCATTACTCTTATTATTATTGGCAATGAAATTGTTTCGTTGGGCTACTAAATTACGCAAAAATCGCAATAAAAACAAATTTATTGCGATTTTTTTACAATTATGGCTACTTTTTTTAATCTATAGCCATTTTTGGCATTTTAAATTTACTGTTGTCACGGGCAAGTGGTTAATGGATTGTCGCAAATGCGGTCACGATGCAGCCATCCGGTGTGTTTCTTGCCGTTAACGACAAATGTAACCTTTACCCAGTCGCCCTTAATGTCGATGGGCCTAAGTGTTTCCTCGCCAGGGTAAAAATATACTTTCAGGGCTTTGGCTTTGCTCGATGGAGTGGTGCGCAGTGCCCCTTTAGGGTCGCCGGTGATGCCAAAGCCTAATAGCGAAGAGTGAACCCAATATCCTGTTTTTGAGCCTTTAAGCTTCTCGGTCTTTTCTTCGTCGCCCACATAGAATACTTCATCGTCAATATTCCACCATCCGTCTTTAGCATAGTTCAGCGTCACTATGATGTTGGCATCGGTTGGTAGTGTTGCCACAATTTTGCCATTGGGGGCATTGCGAATGTTGGTTACAGGTCCGTCGCCATCAACAATGTAGGCCGATATCAAGCCTTGTGCATTTATTGACAAGGGTAGCATTATAGCCATTGCCAACAGTAAAAACAATTTTTTCATAAATTTAATTTTTGGGGGTTAATAATTAGTATGAATTATGTGTGCTGTATAAATTCAAAATCGGTCAAGAATATATCATCTCTTATTTATTGAATTATAAAACCTGACTTAAAATTCTTCGGGATACTTGCGTGCGGCTTCTTTCAGCATACGTGACACGTCAAAGTAGAAGTCACGGGTCTTGCTATTGTCGTCTTCTTTTACCGCCTTGATGCAGTCGATGCCGCCCGAGAGCTCTTGGTGATCCTTGGCAACATAGCCCAGGAAATTGATTAGGTTGTATTCGTGCTCAAGAAACAACACCACCCAGGGCTCTTCCTCGGTGCCGCGTCCGCTCGACATGATGGCGGCAATGAGCTTGTCAAGACGATATTGACGCACTGCGGCACGGGCATATTTCTTCTTGTGCTTGAGGGCATAGATGTAATAGTTGAGCTGGTCGATGTTGAAGATGTTGTCGTCAAGTGCCTGAATGGCATATTTCTCGATGACATTGCATTCCTCACGGCTCAAGTCCTGCTTGTAGTATAGTTCCTCGATTTCTTTCTCGCCTTCGAAGGTCGTCTTGCGAAATGGGTCATAGTCTTCCTGGAAGACAAAGCCGTAGTATAGGTTGCGATAGGCCTCAAAGTTCATGATGGTGTCGTTGCTCTTGAATGAACGCACCAGCTTGGGGTAATAGTACCGTGAATTCTTGTCGAGGGTCTCCTGTTTGATTTTGTCAAAATCGATTTCACGCACCTGAAAGCGGTACTGCGCCACACTCATAAACGTGAAAGTGGTGAGTATCGAGAGTAGTATTGTGAGTAAAAAACGTTGTACTTTCATAAGTCTTATATCATTCTTGTTTAAACGTCATAAATAAAGCCTTCTACGGCAAGGCCTATCATCGCAACAGCGACAACGACCGACAGACCTTTGGCGCAAAGGTACTGAATAAAATTGGATTTTGAAAATTGAAGCCATTTTCCATGAGGGGTGCGGCTATAGGCAAGCACTCCAAGAACGGTGCCCAAAATGGTGCCAAGCACCATGAATCGGGCATCTATCATTCCTATCAGGCACCCCATCAACGCGCCCAGGCCAACGTAAAGATTTCCTGTGTTTCTACCGTCGGGCTCGCCTTTGGGCGAGAGGTATCTGATGCCCATTACCATGAGAGTGGCTGCCCCATAGAAATAGAACACCCAGCTTGGAAAAGTAGTGTAGGTGCTGTAGTGCAACAGCCATAGTCCGGCATAGGCGGGCAATGCCGCCACATACCAGGGCTTGAATATCAGCACTACCGCTAAAACCAGCAGCACTATTCCTGCAATGAGAAGTATTTTGCTTAGTAACATGCTAAGTTATTATTGTTAAGTTTCAATTGTTAAGTGAGCCGGCGACTTGCCTAAGCAGTGCCTGGTCTTTTATTCCTCTAATGCCGCATTGGTGTCAAGTTCATCACTGCCTGCGGTGTTTTTCTCTTCATTGACTTTCACGTCTTCGGGGTAGGAAACGCGGGTGTGGTAGAAGGTGAGCAAGCGCTTGATAAGGGTCTTCTTCACATCGCCAATATCCTTGAAGCTGATGGGTGACTCGTTGAACAAACCTTCATTAACTTGAGAGTCAATGATTTTCTCCACGAGGTTGGTAATGTTGGTCTCATTAGGCTCGGCAAGGCTCTTGGCAGCGGCTTCACAGGAGTCGGCCATCATCAGGATGGCGGCCTCCTTGGTCTGCGGGTTAGGGCCGGGATAAGTATATGGAGCTGCATCTACATTGCCGGTGGCACTCTGCTTAAGGGCCATGTTGTAGAAGTAGCGCGTCTTGCCTTTGCCGTGATGTTGGGCTATAAGGTCTTTGACAACCTCAGGCAGATTGGCTTTCTCGGCACGCTTGATGCCATCGGTTACATGTGAGATTACTATAGAGGCGCTCTGCTGGGGCTGAAGCACGTCGTGGGGATTCACGCCACTCTGATTCTCGGTGAAGAATGCGGGATTGTCGATTTTGCCAATGTCGTGATAGAGTGCTCCGGCTCTCACAAGCTGGGCGTTGGCACCAATGTTGCGTGCAGCCTCGCCTGCCAGCGTCGCTACCTGCAATGAGTGCTGGAAGGTGCCGGGGCAGTTCTCCGAAAGTTCCCTGAGTATAGGATTGTTGATGTCGCTGAGTTCCACAAGTGTTACCTGCGAAGTGAACCCGAAGATTTTCTCAACAATGAAGATGCCAAAATAGGCAAACGAGAGCACGATGCAGTTGACGGCGAAGTAGAGAATCACATGCCAGTCAAAGCCGCTGAATGTGCCGTTCCTGACAACATACTGCGCGGCATAGGTTACACTGTAGCACAAGAAGATGAGCAGGGCACACACTACAAGCTGTGAGCGTTGCATCAGCCCCTTTATCGAGAGGATGGCAATGATGCCGGCAAGGAACTGCATGATGATGAAATCGCTGGCATCGGGAGCGACAAGCGAACTGATGAGCACTACCACCAAATGGGTGAAAAATCCTAACGGAATGTTGAAGAACACGGTCACTACTATTGGCACCAGCGCAAATGGAATGAGGTAAAGCAACCCCGACCTCAAGTGAGCTATCACATATACCATCAGCACAAATACCATCACAAAGCAGAAGAGGAAAATCATGTGACGGAGGCTGCCATAAATCTTAGGGTATAATATCCTGATATACAGGTAGAGGACAAACATGATGAGGAACAATACCACAAGGTTTCCAAGTACCGAGAACTTCACAACCTTGTTGTTGAGATTGCGCTCCTCGCTCAGGCGTTCGTAGGTCTTGAGCAGTGTATAGGTTTGAGCGGTAACGATTTCGCCATAGTCGATGATGCGCTCGCCGGTGAGCTTCACGCCATGAGGTGCCAGAGCCATCTTGTAGGCTTCGTCAAGCAACGATTTCGACCTTACGGAGTCATATTTTAGGCTTGGCGACAGGTTGTTGTAGAGCAACTGCGACAGCTCCTTGCCCTGGTCGATGCCAAAAAGAACAGTTGAGTCGAGATAGGAGTACACTTCCATTGCCGACTTCAGGTCGGCGGCATTAACAGCATAAGATTCATTACCCTGACTGTTGATTATCCTTATCTGCTTGATTTTACCTCTGGTAATCAGCGATTTGGTGGTGTTGTCGACAATGCCGGTCTCATAGAATTTCTTGGTGGCCTCAAGCAGTCGGCTCTTCACAGGCGAGGAAATGCCGGTAATAGTTGGCAGAGCGGTAGAAATGTTCTCAAGCGATTTCTCTATCACGGCATCATTTACCGTGAAAATGGGGGAGAAATTGCTCTCGATGCTGTCCTTGATGCGCTTGGTGCTCAACGAGTCATACTCGATGGGTATGTCAAACGGCGCGATGAGCTTGGGGTAATTCCAGGGACGGCCTTCATTGTAGACAAGCACGTCGTTGGAACCGCCGCCAAAGAAGAACGACAACGAGCCCACCGTTGCTGCAATGATTAGCATCACTATGATATTGTTGCGAACCGACTGTTTCATTATGCTGAATTTTGTTTGTTTTCAATAATCGTTTGGTTAAGAACGCCTTATCGCCTTGGTCACGCCTTTCACCTTGCTCAGGCGCTTGCACATCTTGGTAACGGTGTTCACGTCCTCAACGAGCACATCCATTTCGCAAGTGAAGACTCCGGCATCCGATGTGATGTTAAGGCGACGCATGTTGATGGCGAGGTTGGTCGAGATGATATAGATAATTTCTTGAAGGATTCCCATTCGGTCAATGCCTTCAACCCTGATTGAGGCAAAGAATGTCTCATTGCCTATTTCCCATTGCGTTTCAAGCAGGCGGCTGCCAAAACCGCTCTTGAGCTTCATGGCGGTTGGGCAGTCGATTTTGTGCACTATCACCTCGTTGTTTTCGTTGATATATCCTATCACGCTATCGCCGGGCAATGGATGGCAGCAATTGGCAAGCTGGTAGTTGCTCTTTCCGTTCTCGGTGCGCAGCACATACACTTTCTTGCGGTCTATCTTCTTGCCTTTCTCGTTGTTTTCTTCATGATTGGTCTCGTTCTTGCCATTCTTGCTGCCAAACGACATTTTCCACCACTTGCTCAGTAGGTTTTGCGATGCCGGCTTCAACGACTTTAGCACCAGTGGCGAAAGTTCTACATCGCCCTTGCCCACCTTGAAGTACAGGTCTTCCTTGTTTTGAACGCCGAGGCTGCTGATGATGCGAGTGAGGTTTTCATTGTTGATTTCGGCATTGTTGTCGGCCATGAACTGCTTGAATTTTTCCTCACCCTTGTCGACAATCTCACGGCGCATGTGCTTGAAAGCATTGTTGAGGCGGGTCTTGCCCTTGGCAGTGGTAACAAACTTGCTCCACTCATGCTGTGGACGCTGCGACTGTGAAGTGAGAATTTCTACTTGGTCGCCGCTGGAAAGGCGGTGCGACAGTGGCACCAGCCTGTGGTTTACTTTGCCGGCAATGCAGTGAGTGCCTATCTCGCTGTGGAGCGTGAATGCCAAGTCGAGCACCGATGCTCCCACCGGGAGCGATATCATGTCGCCCTTGGGGGTGAACACCGCAATCTCACGGGCGTAGAGGTTGAGTTTTATCGAGTCAAGGAAGTCGAGGGCGTTGGGTTCGGGATTCTTCAAGATATCTTCAATTTCCTGGAGCCATCCGCGCAACTGGTTGTCTTCTTCCATCTCCGAGCCACCTTCTTTATACACCCAGTGGGCGGTAATGCCGCGCTCATCAATGTTGTCCATCTTGCGACTGCGTATCTGAACCTCAATCCATTCGCCGTCAGGACCCATTACTGTTACATGCAGGGCGCGATAGCCGTTGGGCTTGGCATGGGCAAGCCAGTCGCGTATGCGGTCGGGGTGTATCTTGTTGTAAATCTTGGTAATCTGGTTGTAGATTGCCCAGCACACTCCGTTCTCATCCTTGTCTTCGGGGCATTCAAACACGATGCGGGCGGCATAGATGTCATAAATCTCGTCGATTGGAATGCGCTTGGTCTGCATCTTTTTCCATATCGAGTAACACGACTTGATGCGGGCCTTGAACTCGTAGGTCAGCCCCATCTCATCAAGACGTTCACGAATTGGAGCCGAGAAGCGTCCAAACACATCCTGACGCTTGCTTTCGCTTGCCTCAACGGCTTCTGAAATAGACTTGTAGATGTCGGGGTGCTCATATTTGAAGCTCAGGTCTTCAAGCTCGGTCTTGATAGCAAAGAGACCCAGCCTGTGAGCCAGCGGTGCATAGATATAGAGTGTCTCGCCGGCGATTTTATATTGCTTGGCAGGAGGCATCGAAGCCAGCGTGCGCATGTTGTGAAGGCGGTCGGCCATCTTGATGAGCACCACGCGTATGTCGTCGCTCATCGTAAGCAGCAGTTTCTTGAAATTCTCGGCTTGAGCCGAAGCTTTCTCACCAAAGATGCCACCCGATATTTTTGTGAGTCCTTCAACGATGTTGGCAATTTTGTCGCCCACCTTCTCGCCGGTCTCGCCCACCAGCTCGTCGCCAAAGATTGCCTTGATGTCGTCGAGGGTGTACTCGGTATCTTCTACCACATCATGAAGAAGGGCTGCGCATATCGACGTGGAGCCGAGCCCAATCTCCTGGCTCACGATCGTGGCTACGGCAATAGGGTGGAGGATATATGGAACTCCTGAACGGCGTCTAATGCCCTCATGAGCACGACGAGCAAAGCGGTAAGCTTTTTCTATCTTTTCCACTTTCTTGCGATGATTGCTTGATAGATAGCCGTTTAGTAACTGTTGGTAAGCATCGTCTATCAATTTGTTTTCTTCTTCAGGACTCATCATTGGCAGCTTTTTTTATAATTTGTTGATTATATAAGTTACAAACTTAATAATAAATTGTGAAACAACACTAATTTTCATTTCAGTTTTTGGTTTTTTTGTACAATTTCTCCCTTTTTAAAATCCTTTTCACCCCTTTTTCAAAAACAATTATTACCTTTGTGCCAATGTAGACTAAAGTTTTTTTGTAATATGCTTGATTTTATAACTTGGACAGCTAATCCCAACCTGCTCTCAAGCCCTGTTGCAGTGAGGTGGTATGGCCTAATGTTTGCCATTGGATTCTTGGTTGGATATGAGATAGTTTACCGCATTTTTAAGCATGAGGGTGCACCCGAAAAATGGCTTACGCCACTATTTTTTTATGTGGTGATAGCTACCGTGCTTGGTGCAAGGCTTGGACACGTTTTCTTTTATGATTGGGGTTACTACAGCCAGCATCCGGGCGACATACTCAAGGTGTGGGAAGGCGGCCTGGCGAGCCATGGAGGCACGATAGGCATTATCATCGCCATCTTCATCTTTAGCTGGCATGTGACCAAGAAGAGCGTGCTTTGGACTCTCGACCGCCTGTGCATTCCCATTGGTTTTGTTGGTGCGCTCATTCGCCTGGGAAATCTTATGAACCACGAGATTTATGGTGGTCCCACCAGTATGCCTTGGGGCTTCAGTTTCATCGACAACATCAATGCCTACATGCATGGTGCCGAGCCGGTTTTCACTGCACCCAGCCACCCCACGCAAATCTATGAGGCGCTGTGCTATCTGCTTGTCTTTGCCCTGTGCATGTGGCTATACTGGCGCCGTAATGCTCAAGAGCGCCCGGGCTTTATTTTGGGAGTCTTCCTCGTTGGCATCTTTGGCACCCGTTTCTTCATTGAATTTCTCAAGAACGTGCAGGAGCCGTGGGAGATTGGACTGCGTCAGTCGATAGGTCTTGACCAGGGACAGTTGCTCAGCATTCCATTTGTCGTTGCGGGCATCTGGCTCATCGTGCGTTCGTTGCGCCGTCCACGCGAGAAGCTCCAATACCCCAATCAATTCTCCGATGAGAAAAAGAAGAAATAAGTATTAAAAGCTCTCATTCTCTAACAAGTCATAGTTGATATTACTAAACACTTCGTCATGAAAAAGATTTTGTTAACATTGGTTGTGCTTGGCTGCTTGTTCTCGGCTACGGCACAGGACAAGAAAGGTAGCAAGGAACAAAAGCAAATATCTTTCACTACAGTAAAGGCTAATCCCATCACTTCGGTTAAAAACCAGAGCAGGAGTGGCACTTGCTGGGACTTTGCCACTGTGGCATTCTTTGAGGGTGAAATTCTTAAGAAGACGGGCAAGACCTATGACCTGTGCGAGATGTTTGTCGCCAACAAGAACTATATGGACCAGGCAATCTACCATGTGAGAATGCACGGATGCAGCCGATTCTCCGAGGGTGGCAGTGCCGATGACGTGGTGTGGGTTATGGCCAATCACGGCATCTGTCCCGAGGAGGCGATGCCGGCTCCGGGCACTTTGATTGGCGACTCGCTTGCCAACTTCAACGAGTTCTTTAAGGTGCTCACACCCTATGTCGAGACTGTTGCCAAGGGCGAATCTACTAAGCTCACGTCGCAGTGGAAAGTGGGGGTTCAGGGCATTCTTGATGCTTATCTGGGCAAGTGTCCCGAGCGTTTCACCTATCAGGGCAAGGAATACACTCCCAAGTCGTTCTTCAACAGCCTTGCGATTGACCTTGACGATTATATCAGCGTTACAAGTTTCACGCATCATCCTTTCTACAGCTGGTTCAATATTGAGGCTCCTTACAAGTGGCGGCAGCGATTGAGCTACAATGTTCCTCTTGACGAAATGATGAATCTTATTGATACTGTCCTCGACAATGGCTACAACGTGTGCTGGGGTGGTGACGTCAGCGAAGATGGATTCACTCGCACGGGGCTGGCGATTGCCGCCGATGTTGAGCATGCTCCCGACTTGACGGGCAGTGATGCCGCTCGGTGGCTAAAGCTCAGCAGGCAGGAGAAGGCCGAGTCGCTCAAGAAACTGGGTGCGCTCACTCCCGAACTCGTTCCCTCTCAGGAGCTGCGGCAGGAGCGTTTCGACAATTGGGAATCGACCTACGACCATGTGATGCTCATCTATGGTGTGGCTCGTGACCAGAATGGACGGGAATACTACATGGTAAAGAACTCATGGGGCAAGACGGGCGACTACGAGGGCACTTGGTACATGTCGAAGGCTTTCATTGCACTCAACACCACCTATGTCTTCTTTAACCGTAATGCCATCCCTGGAAAACTTAACGAGGCTTATTCACGTATTTTAATGAATAAATAATTCGTCGTTTACACTTTTTTCTTTATCTTTGCAACTGTTACTATAAGCAATAAAAAGAATGGAAAAAGAGAATAACCAAAATCAGCAGGATAAGGACATGGCTGGCAAGCCTCTGTATGTGGTTACCGGTGCCACCGGTGCTATGGGTAGGGTAATCGCCAAGCGCATTGCGGCGCAGGGCAAACCTGTAATTCTTGCTTGCCGCGACCTTGACAAGGGAGTGAAACTTGAGGAGGAACTCATCGCTCAAACTCTCAACAACGACATCAAAGCCATGCATCTCGACCTTAGCTCGTTTGCAAGGGTTAAGGCTTTTGTGGCCGAGCTTAACGAGCTCAATCGTCCTGTGGCTGCGCTTATCAATAATTCGGCAGTGTTGCCACGACGCCGCAAGACGTCGGTCGATGGATATGAGTATACCATTCAGGTCAATTTCCTGAGCACTGTGCTTCTCTCGATGATGATAGTGCCTCTGTTCCAGGAAAAGGGTGGACGCATTGTGATGACCACATCGCTCATGCGCAACCTCACGTCGTTGCCCTATGAATTCCCTGCTGTCAACAATTTTGTACCTCTCACTACTTTTGCTCAGAGCAAGCTCGCTTTAACGTTGTTCTCAATCTACATGTCAACAACGCTCCGCACTCGCCACGTGAGCGTGAACTGTGCCGACCTGGGTATCATCAACACCGGAATGCTCACCTTGAGTCACTGGCTCGACATGGTGCGCGACCGTGTGGGGCAAACTCTCATTCACAACCCCGAGGACGGTGCCATAGCGGCGATGCGTGCACTTGAATCGAGCGACACAGGCTTCATTTTCAAGGGACTTGACCGTCAAATCAAGACGAGCAGCCTGCTCAAGAACCGAGAGGTATTCATTAAGCTGTGCAACGACACCATGCGCATCATCAAGAGGGAAATGCCCTCTTGATTAACGCCTTGTGCTGTAGCACGATAAACCAATTTCATAATTGTATAATGCTTTGCGCTGTTGTGCAAAGGTTTTCGCTATGAGTAATATTGTAACCATTAAGGGTATTAAAAATCTCCTCTTTGACCAGGGCGGGGTGATTGTTGACATTGAGCGTGACCGTTGCCTTGACGAGTTGAGGAACTTGGGAATGAAATCTCCCGAGAAGTTGGTAGGGCTATACAAGCAGGATGGCCCTTTCTTTGCCCTTGAGAATGGCGACATTGACATTGACCAGTTTCATGATGCTTTGCGCCCTCTCATGCCCCAGGGTGTTACCAATGAGCAAATCGACCATGCGTTCAGCTCTTTCATCGTGGGCATTCCTCTTCATCGACTGCAGGCCTTGAGGGAGTTGCGCAAGCGTTATAAAACTTATATCCTGTCCAACACTAACCCGTTGATGTTTGAAGGGGTGATAGCACAGAGCTTTGCCCAGGAAGGTCTTGATGTAAATGCCTATTTCGACGGTGTCACCGTTTCTTATATTGCTCACAGCAACAAGCCCGACCGCAAGATTTTTGATTATGCCGTCGACACGATGGGCATTGTGCCCGAGGAGACATTGTTCTTCGACGACGGGCAGGAAAATCTCGACGCGGCGGCACGTTTGGGCTTCAAGACAGCTCTTGTGGAACCCGGGTGTGAATTTATGGATATTATTAACCAACTCGAACAGCAATGAGAATACTGGAAGCGGCCGACCACATTGACGATGCTGGGGTGAGACTCACGGCAACGATAGGCATGTTTGACGGCATGCATCTGGGACACATTACTCTCATCAATGCCCTTAAGCAGGAGGCACAGCAGCGTGGGCAGGCTACCGCTGTCATCACTTTTAAGCAGCATCCGCAGCAGGTGGTGAACCCTAATGGCAGTCCGCGTGCCTTGATGACTCTTGAGAAGAAAATCGAGGCTATCAGGGCTTGTGGGCCCGATTATCTTATCTTGCTCGATTTTAACGACAGCTTGTCTCGATTCTCGGCAACACAATTTATGGCGATGATGCACGACCGCTTTCATGTGAGCACGCTTGTCATGGGTTATAACCACCGCTTTGGTCATGAGCGAGGCACCTCTTTTGCCCAATATGTTGAGAAGGGCAGGGCTCTTGGGGTTGAGGTGGTTAAGGCTCCTGAATATCTTGGTGAGCATGCACCGGTGAGCTCGTCGATAGTGCGTCAGCTCATTGCCGGCGGCAGGGTAGAGGATGCCATGAAGTGCATGGGGCATCCGTTTGAGCTGGCTGGCAAGGTGGTTCATGGCTTCCACAACGGGCGTGGAATAGGATTCCCTACTGCCAATGTCGGGAAAATCGACCCGTCGGTGATTCTTCCCCACAAGGGAGCCTATGCTGTAATGGTCCATGTAGATGAAGCCTGGTACAAGGGCATGGTGAACATTGGTAACCGACCAACTCTCGACAACGGTGACAATATCACTATAGAAGTTAATATCTTTGACTTCGACAATGACATCTATGGCAAGCCCATCACCTTGCATTTCGTGCGCTTCCTAAGGCTGGAGTTCAAGCTGGGAAGCATTGAGCAGCTGCGGGCTCAGCTCACCTATGACAAGCAGCTCTCCAATACTATTCTTGACAGTTTCATTAAAAATCAACCGTTATATTATGGAAATCATTAATCTTTGTGAGAACAATTCTCTTGTAAGTCAGTACATGAGCGAGTTGCGCGACAAGGAAATCCAGAAGGATAGACTTCGTTTTCGCGCCAACGTGCATCGTTTGGGTCAAATTATGGCCTATGAGATTTCTAAAACTCTCGACTATAAGACCATCGACACCGAGACTCCGCTTGCTGTGGCAAAAACCAATGTGATAGCCGACCAAGTGGTGCTGGCAACCATTTTGCGGGCAGGATTGCCTCTTCATGAAGGCTTTCTCACATTCTTCGACAAGGCCGAGAATGCGTTTGTAAGCGCTTACCGAAAATATGACGCTCACGACCCTAACAAGTTTGACGTGAAAACCGAGTACCTTGCTTGTCCGTCTATCGCCGGTAAGGTGCTGTGCATCGTCGATCCCATGCTGGCAACGGGTCTCTCGATGGCGCTGGCCTATAAGGCTCTGATTGCCCGTGGCTGCCCTAAACACGTTCACGTGGCATCAATCGTGGCTACCGACCAGGCGATTGAGTATGTGAAACAAACCATTCCTAACGCCAACCTTACGGTGTGGGCATGCGACATCGACCATGAGCTCAACGAGCACAGCTACATAGTGCCGGGTCTGGGCGATGCGGGTGACCTGCTCTATGGCGAGAAACTTTAATAATCTAACTATTAGAAGACAATGAAGAATATAGAATTTACCATTGCATCGCTAGAGCAGATAGACGATGCTGCCCACAAGTTTATGGCCGAGATGGGCAACTACACCGTTTTTGCCTTCTATGGCGAAATGGGTGCAGGAAAGACCACTTTCATCAATGCCCTGTGCCGGCAGCTCGGCGTGGAAACCGACATAACAAGCTCGCCGTCATTTGCCATCATCAATGAGTATCGCAGCGATACTACAGCCGAGCTCATTTATCACTTCGACTGCTACCGCTTAGAGAATGAGGCTGAGGCTCAAGATATTGGTGCCGAGGACTATTTTGACTGTGGCGCGTTGTGCCTCATTGAGTGGCCCGAGCGCATTGAGGGCATCTTGCCCGACGACACCGTGCGTGTCGACATCACGGTAAACCCCGATGATGACTCTCGCACTGTAAAATTGACGTTCCCCTAAATTTATTATTTCAATCGAATGCCAAATATCATAATATTACAGGAAACGGCATCGACCAACGATTATGTAAAGCGCAATGCCGGCACCTTGCCATCGGGCACGGTGATAATAGCTATTAGCCAGACGGCTGGACGGGGCCAGAAAGGAAACTCTTGGGAAGCTGAGCCAGGAAAGAACGTAACCCTGTCGTTGCTTCTCAAGAGGCCTCAAGTGGATGTGAAAAAGCAGTTTGCCATTAGTGAAGCAGTTTCTCTGGCTATCGTTGATGAGCTGGAAAACTATGCTACTGGGTTCAAAATCAAGTGGCCTAACGACATCTACTATGGCGACCGCAAGATTGGTGGCATTCTCATCGAGCACTCGCTTGATGCCCAGGGCATCGAGTACACCATTGCTGGAGTGGGAGTGAACATCAACCAGCAGGAGTTTGTCAGCAATGCGCCTAACCCGGTGTCGCTTTTTCAAATTACCGGCAAGACCTATGACATGGAGGTGATTAACAGCAGGTTTAGCGAAATTCTTGAGCGATATTGCAACTTTGACGGAACCGGTGAGCAACTTGTTAATCTTCACAACAGGTATCTGGCAAGGCTCTATCGCTACGACGGTAAGTCACACTCTTTTGTCTCTCCCGACTGCACTCATTTTCAGGCTACTATCAAGGCCGTTGCACCCGACGGCACCCTTACTCTGTGCCACTCAAGCGACAACTCATGCCACAACTATCATTTTAAGGAAGTGGGTTTCGTCATCAACCAAGAGCACTTTTTGTAACGAAGAATTTTCCCTACCCCCAGCGTTTTTCAAACATCTTTTCCCCGTTTGATCTCAATCATTACTGCTATACATAACTTTTACCAGACTCTTTGAAAAAAGAATAAAGCACCGCTCAGCAAAAAGCTAAGCTACGCTTAAAAAATATGCACTGCGATGGTTCACCCATCGCAATGCATGATAACGTGACTATTTTAAATTATTAGTTACCAAGGAGAATATCGTAAATGGCAGTGACGTCGGCGCTGGTCACCACGCCGTCGCCGTTGACGTCGGCTGTGTTATCAAACTGGTTGCCGGTACCGAGCAACACATCGTAGATAGCTGTGACATCGGCACTGGTAACAAAGCCGTCATCATTCACGTCGCCTGGAATAAACGGAACTTCTACAATATTAACAAAATCATTCCACTGCGGTGTTGCTTGATAGATTTCCAATGTACCTTGAGGAACATTTAATGTGCAATTGCTTTTGTCAACCTCAGCAAATACCCGACCACCCATTAAAACATTATCAGGATTTAGAATTTTACTTTTGATTGAGGTCAAGCCAGTGCATCCCCTAAAGGCATTGTCGCCAATTGTGGTCACCGAGTTGGGGATGGCCACCGAGGTCAAGCCACTGCAGCTATAGAAGGCACCGCCGCCAATCGTGGTCACCGAGTTTGGGATAATTGTGTTCTTGCATCCAGCAATGAGTGTATTGCTCTCAGTCTCTATTATTGCATTGCAGTTGTAGCGGGAATCATATTTTGGATTTCCTTCTTCTACTGCGATTGAGGTCAAGCCAGTGCAGTTAGAGAAGACCCTTTCGCCAATCTTGGTCACCGAGTTGGGGATAGTCACCGAGGTCAAGCCGGTGCAGCTAGAGAATGCGCTTTCGCCAATCGTCTTCACCGAGTTGCCAATGGTCACCGAGGTCAAGCCACGGCAATAAGAGAAGGCTTCGTCGAGAATCTTGGTCACGGAGTTGGGGATGGTCACCGAGGTCAAGCCACTGCAGCTCCAGAAGGCACGGTTGCTAATCATGGTCACCGAGTTGCCAATGGTCACCGAGGTCAAGCCAGTGCAGCTCCGGAAGGCATCGTGGCCAATCGTGGTCACCGAGTTAGGGATAGTCACCGAGGTCAAGCCACGGCAATTAGAGAAGGCACTGCCGCCAATCTTGGTCACCGAGTTGCCAATGGTCACCGAGGTCAAGCCGGTGCAACCTTTGTATTTGCAAACCGCTTTATTTCAACTATTTACGTGTTAAACGGTAGAAAAGTGATGACGTGCATTCTAAAGAAGCTAAAAAAGAAGAAGATTTAACGTTTTTAACTTTTGCAAACCTCAAAATCGGCGTATCTGTGCATTTTTTGAAGGTGGTTCTTACAAAAATACAAGACATATGCAATGAAAGACTCAAAAAACAGTCAGTCATTGGTACAAAAATAAAAACAACTTGCAAATAATTGCGCTGAACATATCAATTCAACCTGTTTTTCTCGTATATAATGCCACCTAAATATAAAATAACGAGCTATTTTCGGCAAAAAACGGTTAAAGTATTCAAAAAGTATCAGCAAAATTATTATTCTATGACGATTTTTTCGTAACTTTGCGTTCAATTATGCGGCAGTAATAATATACATATTAATACGAGTTAAGAATC
>CAMJZF010000007.1 GCA_946410125.1 uncultured Prevotellaceae bacterium
TATTCTTTTCTGCCTCATATTATTATGTCAATAGGCATTCTTTATGATGGTGAGAATCAGCTAACTCCCAAGCATGAAAAAACTGACAAAGCACTGGAATATTATCGTAATGCTTTTTGGAAAGCGTTGGAAAGTAAGTCATGGGGTACATTTCAAAATGTTTTTATAAACCTAAGCCATTCAGCACTTATTAATAATAAATTACATTTAGTGAAAAAAGAATTGGATGCTTATAGCCAAGTATCCTTACCAGACACTGCATTAATGGTACATGCAACAAGAGCTGTAAGTAATGGCATTCAATTTTTCCAGAATAATCAATTAATAAAAGCCTTGGAAGTCTTTAAGTCGGTACCTATTGAGAATGGAGATAATAGTTCTTACCAAATTAGCATGAGCATTTTAGTCAATGAATTCATTTACTATACTCTCATTAAGATGGGGAATCAATCAGAAGCACTTAAAGTTCTTCGCCAAAATGAACAATTCTGCATCGATCATAATATACATGAAATAATTAATGTTTATGGCCTTTATATTGAATTTTATCACAACAATCATAATAATGACCTTGCCAACTACTATGAGTTAAAATGGTATCATGCGGCTGATAGCATAAATTACTTGCTTCATAATAAAAATCTTGACAAAATCAATTTACTCTATGAGATTGACAAGATGAATGAAGAGCATAAGGCATTAGCTATCAAACAGAAGCACGACAGACAGATGTTGTGGGTTATAAGTGGCTTCTTAATTCTGGCTTTTGTATTACTCCTCTTGCTATCGATTAATCGCAACCGCATCAAGCGAAAAAACCGTGTGCTCTATGAGAATAACCTTGCTTTACTCGCAGCAGATGAGCAACGCCGCTTAATGGACGAGGAACAGAACCGTGCCAATGCAGAAAAATATGGAACGTCACGCATGGATGAGCAATCTTCCGAAGAACTCTGGCAGAACATCACCCATGTTATGGAATACTCACAAGAAATCTTTGATGAATCATTTAATGTGGCACGACTTGCCGAACTCATTGGTGCCAAGCCAAACTATGTGTCACAAGCCATCAATCAGCAAGAAGAATGGAGCTTTTCATCATTACTGGCTCACTACCGCATTCGTGAGGCTTGCCGTCGTATGAACGACACCGCCAACTATGGAAGTTATACCATTGAAGGAATCGCACAGAGCGTGGGTTACAGCAGCCGCAGTCACTTCGTAAAACTATTCAAGAAACAGACTGGCCTAACACCTTCTGACTACATCAAAGAAGCAAAATCAATGGCTCAGCTTGATAGATAGCCATGGTCACACCATCAAAAGTTCATTGCCCAAATTATGCAAACCTTGCTTAATCCTTGCAACCCTTTCAGCACTTGGTTTTTTTGAACCATTCACATAATTAGACAACAAGGTATAGTTTATCCCGATATAGTGGGCAACCTGCTTAATATTCAATTGAGGAAATTGGCGAAAAGCCATTGCCACTTCATTGTCCTCACATTTATCTGGTTCAAAAAAACTAGTGACATGGATATCCTCGTCAATGCAATCCCATCTCAAGGCCTCACCATCATGAACAATGCGATAGTCGGCACGCTCAGCATTTGTTGCATTCAACAACAACGGGAAATCAACAAGCGACCTGCTTAATGTCTCGCCTGTACCAGTCTTGACATATATACGCCCTTCCTTAAACCATACTTTAACTATTTTTTCCATATCAGTTATTTTTTAAAATAATCTTTCCAACAAGCAATGAATTCATCCTGATACAGCTCTGCCAAGCCTACAGCCTTTTTGATTTCACGCTGTTTCAAACCATGGTTTTCTACCAATCTAACTGTAGGCTCTATTTCTATCTTAGCCCAACCGTCACCATAGTCAACATGAACATGTTTAGGCTCATGCTCTTCGGAATATATGTAAAACCTGAAACCAAATAATTGAAGAAATGTTGGCATAATATCTTTTTTCCGCAAAGATAGGTGTATTTTTTGATACCTAAAAATAATTACATCATTTTTTACTGATAATAAAATATTCTGTGCGAAAATATTCGACAATGTGTTTTTTTAGAAAAACACACATTGTGACATGCACTTTTCTTGACAGCGAGTTGGGAGGTTAGTAACTTTGTCGCAAAATTATTAACCAACAAAACTGTAACATTATGAATACAAAACATTTTTTTCTAAACACAGTTCTATTGTGCGCTTTGTCGCTTGGATCTAATAGCATGGCTCAAGAAACAAAGATTTACAATCCTTCTGGCAAACAATTAACAAACAGATCTTTCAGAAGCTCACATAAAAGTGTTGACAATATAATTTTTGACAATGCCAAGAAAGCAATAAACAGTGAAGACAACGAACTTTTTACAGTAACCATCAATCTGGAATATGATCCAGAATTATTTTGGGACAATGATGGGGTTAGTCTTATTAATTATGATAATGAGACTAATCCGTTTTTTTATTGTTGGGATATAGGTGATGGAATCTGTCAAGGAGAGGTACCTACAGGCACATATGATATCATTGCAACTTTTCGTGGCTCCACTACGGACTATTATGTTATTAAGGAGCAAGTAGATATAGACAGTGACTTATCTCTTACAATAAATATAAATGAAGCCGACAATCTAATAACAACAAATAATTTTGACCCTGATGGAAACTTACTCAAACATGGTCTTGGACATTGGGATGAAGTGACTGGAGAATGGATTACAGATGAGGAAAGTGAAATCATTGCAACAGCAGTATTGAACTTACTGTATATTAAAGATTTTGGGACTTTCGAAACTACAGGCTGTGATTTTATTGGAGAAATGGATACTGAAGAAATGCGGACTTGCCCTCTAAACATTTATGTAAATGACGTTAGCAATCACTTTGTCTTTGCTCAATCTCGAATCACTTTTACTAACGATGCAAGCAAATCATATTGTAGCTGGTTTTCCACAGATGATGTAAACAATGGAATACGTGAGAATAATGCCAATAATTACATACAATACGAGTCAAGCTATTTATTTACACCATATGGTTTAACTCAAGACGGATATGGCAAAGAGATAACTCTTTGGAATTTTGATAAGAAAAACAGGGCCTCACAATTTAGCTATGCCGATTTACATTATGAGCCTAAACAAGGAGAGGTTTTCCATAACGAAATTTGGGTGAATGTACCTGATGCCGATCCCTACTGTAATGAAATTAAATTATTTTTAAATGAGAGCTATGCCGATTATGATGGTTTAGTTACAAACAATTGGTCTGGAGAAGAATATACAGATATGATTGGATGGACAATCGGAATGCCAGTTCTTTTTCAAGATGGTGAACCAATAATTATCAATATGGGGCATCACCGTTTCTCTAATGGAGGATTTATCCAACTAAATAATTTATATAATAACAATTCCATGAATAATCAGCTCTTACCTTATCCTGAACCATATTCTTACACAATTGAAAAAATACAGGGTTTCATTAATGATAATTGCCCAATTAATGCACTCAAGATTCAAACTTATGAAAATAATGACCAAATGAAATTAGATATAACGAACTACTTCGTTGGACGATTCGGTGAAACACGCTGGTGTAATGAAGGTACAACAGCTATTACCAAATTTAATGGCACAGAAGTAGACATGGAATCTTTCACACCAGATAACAAAGGAACCTACGAAATTACCGTTACAAACCCTAATATTGAGGTTGATGGGTTGCCTGGACATAATACCACCACGGTCTATTTCGACCAAAATCAAGAAGACATGACACCTCCCAGTATTGAAATGCTTCACTTCAAGAATGGCAACGGAGAAATCACCGACCGCTTTGCGACAAATGCTGATGGAATTATAGAGTTCTATGCCAGCGACTTCGACTATCATTACTATCCCGATATGTGGAATGGATTATTTGAGGTTAAGCCTGTTGAAATACATGTTGAGTATGCTCCTTACAATACTGATAATTGGACAGAGCTGACAGTTGAGGAAGTTCCCGAGCTGTTCCAAGAACCCGGTTGGGGCTACTTCTACCGCGGCTCGTTAGCAGGTGTCACAGGTCAGGCAGAGAAAGGTTGGTTCGACCTGAAGTTTCGGCTTGAGGATGCCGCCGGCAACTGGCAGGAACAAGTTGTTAGTCCCGCATTCCGCATTGACGACCTTGCAATAACAGGCATTAATGAAATCACACAGGCTCGCCATAATGATGACAACACCATCTACAACATAGCTGGCCAACGCATGAACGGCGACATCAATAGTCTGCCTCGCGGTATCTATATCGTTGGAGGCAAAAAGATTGTGAAGTAAACATCATTTTTAATGCGCAAATAATAATGGGAGGGTGCTTCGAGCATCCTCTCATTATTTTTTAATTAGGTTTTACAATATTCTCAGAAGCCGTAGTCGAAGTTGTCTTCGCCCTCTTGCATGGTGCTGTTGGGTTCTTTCCAGCACAAGCATTTAAGCATGGAAATGACTACATTATCTTTTTCGTTGGCAGTAAAGTATAGCCCCTCACCACCCGACTTGTCGTTAAGTTTCCAGTTGAGATAGCCCTCTACATTATTGCCAATCTTGAGGCACTGGTAGAGAGCCATCGCCGCGTTTTCTAAATAAGCTGGCAACACAGGCAACTCGGCAGCACTGTATTGAGTTTCAAAATCGACACATCGCAGATAGAAAACATTATTGGTCTGCCCCATAGCAATTCCTTGACTACCATAGTCATAGAAATATTCTCCTTCACTCTTGTAAGGACTTTGACCCCTTAAGTTACCTATTTCGATTATCTGGTCTATAACAAAATCAGGGTTAGGCGATTGAGTGGCGACCGCAAAGTTGTAATCCCCCACCTGCCCCTTTGCTACACCAAAGACAAAGGTTCCATTAATCGCCGAAAGCATCTCCTTGTGCTTTATGCCATGGGTGAGAGGAGCAGTCTCCAAAAGCTGAAACATCTTCTCCATTTGCGGCATTTGAGCCAGCTGAAATCCATTAATCTTAATGGCAAAATAAGTATCAAGCTCACCGGGGATCAGGCCAAGCACATTAGAAGTGCTATCGATTGCCGAATTGATAAGCTTGTCGTAGAGCTTGCTATACTGCCCATTTTCATCGTAGAGAAATCCGGTCTTAATCTTCGCCGACTCACCCTCGGTTTTCGACATGTCAAAGTCGACCTGCAGCGTCATGGCTTTAATGTCGCTATCAACAACGATATCGAGAGCCGGAAGATTGCCCAGGAAAGTGCTGAACCTGGAATTCTCCTTGAGAATGGCTCCCAAACCCTTGATATTAATATAAGCAGTTATCTCGCCTTTTTCGTCAATATATTTCGAAATCTCACCATTCTCCAGAATTGGCGGCTTGGTTCTGTTCAGGATATCATTAGCTGCTTTTGCGGCCACATCGGCCGATACAGGAGTATTATATCGGCCAATCAGCAACACATTGCCGTCGATGGCATAGGCATAATCGAGATGAGTGGCAAAATCAACACCGTCAACATCCTTCATTTTACCCGAAGCAATCTTAGCAACCATTGCCGACGCCTTATCAACGTCGACCACAGGAATCAATGCAACAGCCTTGTAGATGCCCGGGGAGAAAAACAAGTAGCTGCGCGACTTAAAATCAATGCCCGAAGTCTCAAGCGACCCAATCACATCGCCAAAGATGGTGGGATCGGCTTCATCGATAAGTTTTTTGAGCCCATCGGGGAGCTTTACAGCATCCTCGCCGGCTGCCATTCTGCCTTTCTTGATTAAAGAAGGTACATCAACAGCTATTACCCCAACGGCATCATCGGGGATCATCGCCCTAAGCTTCTCGTCGGTAGTAGAGCAAGAAGCCAGCATGGCAATGATTAAGAGTACTAACGCAAATATCTTGACTCGGAACATTCTATTAAAATTTAGTGTGCAAAAGTAACATAATATTCAATTATAACAACAAAAAAAATCTTCATTTTTGGTGGTTGTTAATAAGTTTTCTAATTATTCTATTGCCAAGTACACATAAAGTAGTATTTTTGAACGCTAAAAAGCTTATTTACCTAATAAAACTATTGTAATCATGAATGACATTTCTGAATTATTGAGGGCGCTACTCGACCAATACACCCGCACCAGTGAGGTTGAACGAGAATTTGTGAGCATGATGAACAACGACCCACAGCTGCAAGAAGACTACAGGCAATGGTGCGAAGAATATGGTTACGAAATAAAAACAGGTTATCAAGACTTTATCGACGAGCAGATGCAAGACCGCGATGAGTTTTGGGAAGAAATGACTGAATAAACGAAAACATGACCAATACATTTCAACTCTCCACTGCCAAGTTGCCCGCCGAATGGGAGCCACAAGACGCTATAATGCTTGCCTGGCCCCACGAGGCTACCGACTGGAATTACATGCTCAACGAGGTGCAAGCGTGCTTCAAGAAGATTGCTGCCGCCATAGCACGAGAGATGAAACTCATTGTCATCGCTCCACACATTGATAAAATTAAGAAACAACTGCAGGACATTGACAACGGCAACAACATCATCTACCAAGAATCAGACACCAACGACACCTGGGCTCGTGACTTCGGGCCCATCTCAATAATTGACGGCAACCGGCACCTGATGCTCGACTTCAAGTTCAATGCCTGGGGGATGAAATTTGCAGCCTGCCTCGACAACCTTATTTGCGAGAAGATGGAACTCAGCGGCATCTTTGACGCTCAACGCATCAATTGTCAGGACTTCGTACTCGAGGGGGGCTCTATCGAGAGCGACGGCAATGGAACAATACTCACAACGAGCCGTTGCCTGCTCTCACCCAACCGTAACGGCTTTCTCGACAAGCAAGGAATCGAAAACGTGCTCAAGTCGCGCCTCGGCGCAAAGAAAGTGCTATGGCTCCAGCATGGTGAGCTCACAGGCGACGACACCGATGCCCACATCGACACCCTGGCACGCCTTGCCCCCGGCAACACTATCCTCTATGTGAAAAGCAACGACCCTCACGACGAGCAATATGCACAGTTGTGCCTGATGGAAGAAGAGTTGAAAACCTTTACCAATGCGCAAGGCGAGGCTTTTAACCTCGTGCCACTGCCCTGCCCTCGGCCAATCTTTGACGAAGACCGATTGCAATTGCCTGCAACCTATGCCAACTTCCTGATTACAAACACACAAGTTTTAGTACCCACCTACTGCCAGCCCGACAATGACCGCCAAGCCATTGACGTGATTAGCAAGGTGTTTCCCAATCGCTCAGTTGTGGGCATCGACTGCAATGCCCTGATTAAGCAGCATGGCTCACTTCACTGCATTACAATGCAAATACCCAAGAACTTTATAAAAAACAAATAACGAATTATGAAAATAGGAATTATTCAACAACACAATACAGAAGACGTAGCCGACAACCGCAAGCGACTTATTGAGAAAATTGAGCGCCTTGCCCAAAGCGGTGCCCAACTCATAGTGCTTCAAGAGTTGCACGACTCGCTATACTTTTGTCAAGAGGAGAACGTTGAAAATTTCGACCTTGCCACAGCAATTCCCGGCGACATCACCGAGACTTATTCACAAGCAGCTCGCGACAACAACGTGGTGCTTGTGACCTCGCTCTTTGAGCGTCGCGCAGCAGGCCTTTACCACAACACCGCTGTAGTCTTTGAAAAAGACGGAAGCATTGCCGGCAAGTATCGCAAGATGCACATCCCCGACGACCCTGCCTACTACGAAAAATTCTATTTCACCCCTGGCGACTTAGGCTTTGAGCCAATCAGCACCAGCGTGGGCAAGTTGGGGGTGCTCGTGTGCTGGGACCAGTGGTATCCCGAGGCCGCAAGGTTAATGGCACTGCGGGGAGCAGACATTCTCATCTACCCCACAGCCATTGGATTTGAAAGCAGCGATAACGAAAATGAGAAAATGCGTCAGCTCAACGCTTGGATGACCGTTCAGCTTGGGCACGCCGTTGCCAACGGCATCCCTGTTGTAACAGTCAACCGAGTAGGCCATGAGATTGACCCCAGCGGGCAGACTCGCGGCATCGAGTTTTGGGGCAGCAGTTTTATTGCAGGGCAACAAGGTGAAATCCTGCACTGCGCTTCGAGCAAAGAGGAAGAAGAAACCGTCATTGACGTTGATCTTGAGCGCACCGAGCGAGTGCGCCGCTGGTGGCCGTTCCTGCGCGACCGCCGCATTGACCATTATGACGGATTGAACAAGAGATACTTAGATTAAACTGTTATTTCCATCCCATCGTAGGCAAGTTCCACGCCAGCAGGCAGCAATGCCGAAGTCTTGGCGTGGAGACCTATTTCATGACACATGTGAATGAACACAGCCCTTCCCGGGTTTATCTCCTTTACCAAATCAAGAGCTTGCCACAACGACAAGTGTGAGAGGTGCTCGGTCGGCCTTAACGCATTCAGGACCAGCAAGGGCACACCATGCAATCGGTCGACCTGCTCCTGCGAGATGGTCTTGCAGTCGGTAATATATGCCAACGGTCCCATTCTAAAACCGAGAATTGGCAACTTGTAATGCATCACCGGTATGGGCTGCACTTCAAGACCCACACAGTCGAAACTGTCGCGGTCATTTATCTCTAAGAGGTTGAGATGCGGCACACCAGGATAGGGATGCTCGGCAAAGCAGTAGGACAGACGCTTGTGAAGGGCATCAATCACATCGGCACGGGCAAAGATGGGCAAATTGCCAAATCCACGCAACTCCTCCAGACCGCCAATGTGGTCGTAGTGGATGTGGGTGATTAGCAATGCGTCAAGATGGGCATTGCCCAAGCTCAGAATCTGTTGACGGAAATCGGGGCTGCAATCTATCAAGATGCGCTTGCCGCAATACTCAACAAGCGCCGACTGGCGAAGGCGATTATCGCGAGGATCGGTAGAGCGGCACACCTCACATTGGCACCCTATCATCGGCACACCTGTGCTTGTGCCACTGCCGAGTATAGTTATTTTGAGTTTATTGTCGGTCATCTATCTGAAATCTTTAAGCACTCCATCAACAAAGAACAAATATCGCCCGCCATCGTAGTACCAGTACTCACGCAATCCAGTCTGGTCGGGCAGCTGACGCACGTTAACAGGATTTCCCATTGCCAGGCTACATTCCTGCTTTGTCATCCCCTCGGCAACCTTGCAATGGACAATATTGCTCCAGTTAGTTTCCGAGATGTTAGGATATTGCTTACGCACGTCGGTCATCGAGAACATCGAGTCGAAATCACGTCCCGCGCCATGGGTGCCGGGAAGTTTCATCCACACAAAAGCCCTATCGCCATTATCGGCGGCACGGAATTCCATCTTAACTGGATATACTCTGTTGCCAGGTTTCACATCCAATATCTCCACCGGCACAAACCGCCTCCCGTTCATCAGGCCGCTGTTCTCTATATCATACCATATAGGAGTTTTCACATAAACGGTTTTACTCTTAAGCTGCTTGGCCAAAAATTGCAACATGTCGTCATCAACCAAAAATGGTATAGAGAACGATGAACTCTTTACATCCTGAAGGGTTCGACCAGTATCATACACAAGACGATAAGTTCCTAATTTAAGATAAATCTCCACCTCTTCGCTGTTATCGACCCGACGGTGAATGCCATAGCCATCATAGGTGAGCTTCTTGCCCTCGATGTCAAGAGAATCGATATTGTAATCGACCGATGGCCTGAAGATGAGCCGAGCCTGATTGTCGACTACCCAAAAGCCCTTGCCTTCTCGCCATGAAGGCAAGGAATCGGCAAAGACAGGCAGCGATGACGACGACCGGCCTTTTTCCAGTTCTTGCTCGGCTCGGCGAACATCCTTCTCGGTAATAGCCTTAGTGCTCTCCACCCCAGTGAAGCATCCCTGCATGACAAGCATGAGAAACGCCAGCAATAATATATTTATAGCGCGAATCATTATCTAATATTATCCACTACAAAATTACTCTTTTCCAAGCAAAACACAGCATTAAACACGCCTGATTTTTGCTTTTTTATTAATAAAAGAGCTTTTTGAAGTTTTTTTTTCAAAAAAACGTTGATTAAGACATGATGGTTTCAAATAAAATGCTTAACTTTGCTTTTTGATAGTTTCAACCCTAATCGGTCATTAGGATTTATGATAGAACAGAATTTATTTTGAGCAGATTGTAAAGTGATTGCCGAAGACATAGCGGCTATGACAAGGCAATATCTGCAACAAGATGCCATAATAAAGCTGTTATAGCATAAACAGACCTAAAATCATGACCTTTTGTCGCCTAATTACCGATTTGGGTTTATGTTGAATTTTAATAAAAACCTCTCAGATATATGGCAAAGAAACACATTCCCGATTCAGAGATGATCATCAACGACGATGGTTCAATCTTCCACATCCATCTCAAGCCCGAACAGCTCGCCGACAACATCATCATTTGCGGAGACCCTGGCCGAGTGAACATGATAGCATCCTACTTCGACACCAAGGACTTTGAAGTGTCGAGCCGTGAATTCCACACCATTGGCGGCACCTATAATGGAAAGCCCATCATGGCTCTCTCACACGGTATTGGCGGCGACAACATCGACATCGTTGTTACCGAACTTGATGCCCTTGCCAACGTCGACTTTGAAACCCGCACCGTCAAGGACGAGCACCGCACCCTCAACATCGTGCGCATTGGCACCAGTGGTGGCTTGCAGCCCTACGTGCCCGTGGGAACTCCTGTGATTGCAAGCAAGGCTCTTGGCTTTGACGGCGTGATGAACTACTATGCAGGGCGCAACGAAGCCTGTGACCTGGAGATGGAGCGACAGTTCTGCGACTTCGTGAAGTGGAACCCACTGTTCTGCAAACCTTACATCGTAGAAGCCGACCCAACACTCGTTGAGAAGATAGGTCGCGACGACATGGTGCGTGGCTACACCATTTCGGCGGTAGGATTCTATGGACCACAAGGGCGTGAGGTGCGCTTGCCACTGGCCGAGCCTGAACTTAACAAGCGCATCGAGGCTTTTGAATATGACGGCGGTCACATCACCAACTACGAGATGGAAGGTGCCGCACTTCAAGGCCTTGCCAAGCTCATGGGGCATCGAGCCATGACAGTGTGCTCAATCATTGCCAACCGTGTTGCCACCGAGGCCAACCCCAACTACAAGACAGCTGTCAACGACTTGGTAAAGACAGTTATCGAGCGCCTGATGGCCGACTAAACAAACTCATTATCGGGTAAACTAAAACAGGATGCGTTGCTCAAGTGAGAGTCGCATCCTGTATTTTTTTAGGTTCTTACCGGCTTCGTTGCCAGCTTAATCTGTTGGAGATTGATTTAATTTGCGATAAAGCCTTCAAGTCCTGGCTGATTAATACCTGTGGGGGTGTAAGCTCTTGCAAATTGCTTGAGGAAATTGATAGTAGAAATTTTTGGTCCTATCTCAATTTGCTCCTCGTGTGTTTCAAATTTTAATTCTTCGATGTAGTTTTCTTGCATAGGCAGCCTTTCCGTTATTTGTTACATCTATATAACGTAGCTAACTGCCTATTATTTTTCAAATTGAGATATTTTTTTCAAAAAAGTTATAAACAGGTAAAAAGGCGTCTCGCAAATATAAGACCGATGTGAGAATAATTGACAAGAAATCACCAAATCTTATTATCTACTTGCTTATAAAGAAATCAAGGAAACTGAAGGTTATTTTTCTTGAACATGTCAATGTCGGGTTGTTTCATGCCACAGTCGTCAAGGGGCATTAACTCGTTATGATCATTGATATAGAGCCGCTTGTGGGGCTTGAATGCTTTATTACACAACGAAAGAGACGCCTTTTTATAAGGCGATTCAATGCCACTCAAGTCAAGCATGGTGTGGAAAATCACCATATTGGTCGACACTGGCACATTGACATGAGATTTGAGCTGAGCCACTAACTGGGGATACTGCGTTGCAAAAGATTGAGAAGTCCATACCAACAACGGCACTCGCAACTGATAATAAGTAGGTATTGGAGAAGCGTGAAGGAAGCGCCCACGACTGTCATCGAAGATATCCTCACCATGGTCGCTGGTAAAAATCACAGCACTGTTAACTCCCTTGGCATCAACTTGCCGAATGATAGCGGCAAGCACCTTGTCGGTATTGGCAATAGTGTTATCGTAGGCATTGATAAGTTCTTTGCGGTAAACCTTCTCGGCCGAAATTATATTATCGGGCTTGAAAAAGGCTTCTTCCTTAGTGTATCGGTCCTTATAGTTGAAGTGTGACCCATACATGTGCACCACTATGAACAATTTGCCTCCATTATACTTGTCAAGGCATCTTTTCACGCACTCAACAAGTTCATCATCATAGTTATTACCCATGAGCGACACTTTATCCTTTAGGAAGACCACCTCTTGTGCCTCGCTGCCAAAGGCATCGATAAACGAATGGTTGCGCTTTTGATTGCTGTAAAAAGCAGTTTGATAGCCCACCTCATTAAACGCCGTGATGATTCCCTTGCGATAATAGAGACTATCGTAATGCTCGCTTCCCGCACTCGACATTATGGTTGGAACGCTCTTGTGAGTAGTATTAGACATTGAGAGTGCATCACGATAAACCATCAGGTTATTGAGCGAAGAAGTGCAACGATTAGTATTACGATTGTAGCCATAAAGGCTCCAATTGTCGGCACGTGAAGTCTCGCCAACGACAAGCACATAAATCTCAGGCACCGAGTCGCTGCGGGTAGCAGTAGCATGATAGGTGAAATTGCGCGACGTTTCCTCATATTTCGACTGTTTAACGGCACGCTGTATTGCCAGTCCCACATTATAAGTTCCATTAATGGGGAAAACATCGTCTTGAGCCTTGAACCCCTTCTCGGTGAAAATATTCACCACAAGAAGCAACGCCCCCAACAGCAACACAGGTAAAGACCAGCGACGCTGGAAGATGCGAAAACGGTCGGTCATCGTGTTTTTTACACGCAACGACACTATCGACATCACTATGCCAAAGCCATAAAGCCCAATAACAAATATCACTGCCACAAGCAGGTTGGCAAGCAGCTCGGTTGCCTCACCAGGATTAGTGGTGAGGACATTGAGGAACATATCTACTGCAATAGGCGATTCCCCGTAGAGCCAGAGCAGCACAATTTGGAAAGCATCGACAAACATAAACCAGAACAGCCACCAAAACATCTTGCCCGGCTTGCGTGCCCAGGTGAAAGCCCAGGCATAGAACCCAAGTGGCAATACTATCTGAACAACACGAGTCAGCAAAGATGTTGACTCGGTGAAAAACATGATGAAATTAGGCAATATCGCCATGAAGACGAAAAGCCAGTAGATGTAGTGCTGATTGGTAAATATTTGTTTTAACCGCTTCATTTAACAATAACCGTTCTGGAGTTTTGCTTCAAAAAACCTGCAAAATTAATAATTTTTCGCGAAAACGCACCAATGCTTCAAAACTAATATGTAATTTTGCACTTAAAAAAAAAGCCGAAGATGAATAATTTATACCTGCAATTGTGGTTGACATTCATGAAGATTGGCGCATTCACCTTTGGAGGCGGATGGGCTATGATTTCGATTATCGAGCGAGAAATTGTCGACAATCACAAATGGATTGAGAAAGACGAATTTCTCGACCTGCTCGCCATCGCACAGGCCATGCCCGGCATCTTGGCGGTGAACATCTCGGTGGTGGCGGGCGACCGGCTCAAGGGCATAAAGGGAAGCCTCGCTGCTGCCTTTGGCACGATATTGCCGTCGTTTGTCATAATTCTTGCCATCGCCATTTTCCTTACCCCCGAAACAATCAAGAACAACGAAGTGCTCACACGCATCTTCAAGGGCATAAGACCAGCGGTGGTGGCTCTCATCATAGCTCCTGTTATCACAACCGCACGCGCCGCCAAAATCAACTGGAAGACTATCATCATCCCCGTTGCCGTGGCAGTTCTCATCTATTCGGGACTCCCCGTGGTTTCCAACCCCATCCTCTACATCGTGTTAGGAGGAATTGGAGGCTATATCTACTACACCCACGTCACTCTTAAGCATCGAAAGGAGGACAGAGCATGAGCGTCTACCTGAAACTGATATGGGCTTACCTGAAGATTGGGCTCTTTGGCTTTGGCGGAGGCTATGCCATGCTCTCGTTAGTACAGCACATTATTGTGGAAAACGGATGGCTCAGCAGCCAAATGTTTACCGACATCGTCGCTATCTCGCAGATGACACCCGGCCCCATAGGAATCAACAGTGCCACCTATATTGGTTATGTATCGACAGGCAGCGTGTTGGGCTCGGCACTTGCAACCCTCGCAGTGGTAGTACCGCCCTACTTTCTCACGCTCTATGCAAGTCACTATATAACTCGCCATAGCGACAGCACTATCATCAAGGGGGCATTCATGGGCTTGCGCCCAGTGGTTGTAGGCCTTATTGCCAGTGCCGCTCTGTTGCTGATGAACAAGGAGAACTTTGGCATTGCCGGTTCGACCGACAACTTCATCTCTATTGCACTGTGTGTGGCTTCGTTCTGCACAGTGTATTTCACCAAGACTCATCCAATCGTGGTAATAATATTGGCAGGAATTGCCGGATTCTTATTATTTTGAAAAATGACTTACAAAGAAGCTACAGAATATCTCTTTAGCCAACTTCCTGCCTTTGAACGTCAGGGAGCCGGAGGTTACAAACCAGGACTTGGCACAGCCGTTGCACTCGACAACTGGCTTGGCAACCCTCATCGTGCCTACCGCTGCATCCATGTGGCAGGCACCAACGGCAAAGGCTCGGTTGCCAATCTTATTGCCGCCACCTTGCAAGCCAGCGGCTACAAGGTGGGACTGTTCACCTCGCCACATCTGGTGGACTTCCGCGAGCGAATTCGCGTAAACGGAGAGATGATTGCCAAACGCAGCGTGAGCCGCTTCGTTGAGCGGTGGCAAACGAGCGGTCTTGACTGCAAACCGTCGTTCTTCGAGTTGACAACAGCTTTGGCATTTGAGTATTTCAAGAAGCAAAAGGTCGACTTCGCCGTGATTGAGGTGGGCTTGGGCGGCAGGCTTGACAGCAGTAACATAATAACGCCCATCCTGAGCGTTATCACCAATATCTCTATCGACCACACTCAGTTTTTAGGAAACACCTTGCGAGAGATTGCATGGGAGAAGGCGGGAATAATAAAGGATGGAATACCAGTGGTAGTGGGCAATGCTTCGCAGCCCGAGGTGCGCGAGGTAATGGAGCTGACGGCACGCCAGCACCACTCCCCCATCACCATTGCCACCGATGACCCTATAGTGCTTGACAGCACAAGGGGAGCCGATGGCACATTATCGGTTTACACCATCGATTACACCGGCAACATTATAAGCCAACTGGGTGCCGACTACCAGGTAGAGAACATCAACACCGTGCTTCACGCTATAAGAAATCTTATAGATGCAGACGTACATATTACGAAAAGGGCTGTGAAAAAGGCCTTTGCCCATGTGTGTGAAATCACCGGCTTTATGGCACGATGGATGGTGGTGGGCAAGAGACCAACTGTGATATGCGACGCGGGCCACAACGCCGGTGCGTGGCAACAGCTGTCGAAGCAACTTAACTGCATTGAATGCGACCACCTGCACATGGTGCTGGGCTTCTCGGCCGACAAAGAAATAGACAAAGTGCTCGCCATGATGCCAAAGGATGCCATCTACTACTTCACACAAGCCCAATCGCCACGCTCGATGAATGCCGAAGCACTACAGGAGCTTGGCTCAAGATACGGATTGAAAGGCGATGCCTATCCCATTGCACGCAATGCCTACAAGGCAGCAATAAAAGCCGCCAAACCCAGCGATGCGGTGTTTGTGGGTGGCAGCTTTTATGTGCTTGGCGACTTGTTCAAGCAAGTGATAAGATGATTACAACTCGGCAGGTGGCTGACTCCTCAAAAGGGTGTCGGTGTAGTCGAGCGAAGTAGTATAGCAAGTCTTGTTATCATCGTCGCTGTAGCTGTAACATATCACACTGGCAATATATTGCGACTTGGTATAGGCTCGCTTAAAGGCATAAATCGTTGAGTCTTGAGGGTCGAAGTCGGTGAGCCTGTATTTCTTTCCCACATTGGCTACCACATTATTGAAGTCGGCAAGAGCTTCTTCTTTAGTGTCGCGTGGCGTATAGAACGAAATGTTATAGAACTTGCCGTTATTTAAGTTAACGGTAAGATTAGCCCACTGCATACCTCCAAATGCGTAATATTCCGACTTGTGCCCAAACACGAGGGCATCGTCATCGCTAAGATCCTCAAGAAGGAGCAGGCCGTGTTGTGAAAAATTCTCGACAACCTCCTGAGCCGTAGCACCAAAGTGGGTATCGAAGAAAACAGTTTGCACACTATCGTTCCACAAAGTGTCGGTCGAGGCAATCGAGTCGTTAATCGAGATGCTATCGCCGGTTTCCACCGAGAACGAACTCTTGAAGTTGCAGGACGGCATAACCACTGTAGCAACCATCACTGCGATGGCAATTAAAGCAGAATTGTGTTTTTTCATTGTTTTATAATAAATTTTAAAACGTAATGCAATATAAAAAAAGCAGTGGAGCTATAAGCCGGGTTATGTAGTCGTTACCCGCGGGTAACGCCGCTTGTCATTTATCTGTCTGTCATGTTGCCATGACAGTATAGCAGTCTACCCCTCGACAATGGACGAGCAGCCCTTAGATGCCGATATACTTGACCTTGCAACTCGCAGGTAGTGCGGCGCGCCATGTCGCCGTGGCGCCCGGTGGGCTCTTACCCCGCCTTTTCACCCTTACCACCGTGAGGTGGCGGTTGTTTTCTGTCACCTTAACCCTGAGGTCACCCCCAGCTTCCCGTTAAGAAATGCGATGCTCTGTGTTGCCCGGACTTTCCTCTCACGCTCCGATGGCGTGAGCGACAAGCCACTCCACTGATTATGCGACTGCAAAGTTACAAAAAAAATTATTCTTTTCATCAATCAAAATGTTGTAACAACATCGTAACTTGATTTTTTTCACCATTTAAACCTTGGTCAATAACTTTGCACCAAAAATCACAATAATTCAATAACGAATTTCTAAACAATGACAACATCAAACTACATTTTTCTGACCTTTGAGTTATTAGGGTCGCTTGGCCTGCTCATTTATGGTATGAAAATCATGAGCGACTCGCTGCAAAAAATGGCGGGACCTCAACTGCGACACATCTTAGGAACTATTACTGCCAACCGATTCCGAGGCATTCTCGCCGGCTCATTCATCACCTGTGCGGTACAGTCATCATCGGCAACTACTGTGATGACGGTCTCTTTTGTTAGTGCAGGGCTTTTGTCTCTGGCTCAAGCCATCTCGGTTATCATGGGTGCCAACATTGGTACCACACTCACCGCCTGGATCATGTCGTTAGGCTATAGTGTAGACTTGACCGTTGTAGTGTTTCCGGCATTTTTCCTTGGCTTGCTTCTTATCTACAACAAGCGATTCAGGTTTGCCGGCGACTTGCTCTATGGAATTGCGTTTGTGTTCTTCTCGTTAGTTCTTCTAAGCTCGGCAGGCAAGTCGATGGACCTTGAGCACAATCAGCAACTCATAGCGTTTTTCTCGTCATTCGACACATCGAGCTACTTTACTATAATAATATTCCTCATTATCGGGACCGTCATCACTTGCGTCGTGCAATCGTCGGCTGCTGTAATGGCGATAACGATATTGCTGTGTTCTACAGGAGTACTCCCCATCTACATGGGTATAGCTTTGGTAATGGGCGAGAACATTGGCACCACAGCAACAGCCAACATCGCAGCCCTCGGTGCTGGGATTCCAGCACGACGTGCGGCACTGGCACACTTGATTTTCAACGTCTTTGGTGTAGTGTGGGTACTGTGTGTGTTCTACCCCTTTGTCGACTTGGTGTGCAACATTGCAGGCTACACACCAGGCAACGAGGCACATGCCACCCACATACCCATTGTGCTTGCCACATTCCACACATGCTTCAACGTTGCCAATACAGCAATACTTATAGGCTTTATACCACAACTTGAGCGCCTTGTGTGCTGGATGCTGCCGCAACACGAGACCACCAATGACGAAGAGTTCAAACTCACTTATTTGAACACTACCCTCATGCAAACTCCCGAGCTCGCGGTAATTCAGGCACAAAAGGAGACCGCACTGTTTTCACAGCGCACACAAGAGATGTTTGCACAAGTGCGTCAACTGCTCACCGAGAAAAAGCCATCGAAATGGGAGGAGCTCTATGTCCAGATTGAGAAAAAGGAAGACATTGCCGACAACATCGAGATTGGTATCGCGAGATATCTTGAACGAGTGAGCTATGACCACCTCTCGAATGAAACGAAAAACATGATACGCACCATGTTGCGCGAGATTAGCGAACTTGAAAGCATAGCCGACTCGTGCTACAACCTGTCGCGCATACTCAAGAGAATGCACGACAGCGACAAGGAGTTCACGCCCGACCAGCTCCATCAACTCCAGTCGATGACTATCTTCACCAACGATGCGCTCACACAAATGAACCTTGTGATGAACGGCAACATCGAGGAGCACCGCATTGAAGAATCCTACCGCATCGAGAACATGATTAACCGCATGTGCAAGCAGCTCAAGGAAGATAACATCAAGGCCGTTGACAATCACCTCTACGACTACAACACAGGAACCATTTTCACCGACTTCGTGAAGGAATGCGAGAAGCTTGGTGACTATGTTATTAACGTAATGCAGGCGCGGTTTAGGAAATAATTATTACCTTTGAACCCGAATCGGTCATTAGGCGACGGAAAGTCATAATTTTAGGTCTATTTATGACCGATTTGGGTTGAAAAAATACACCGCATGACAAAGAGAATTCTTATTGTTGACGACGACTATGACTTGTGCGAGATATTGAAGTTCAATATGGAATCGCAGGGCTACTTGACAAGTGTGGCCTATTCGGCTCTCGAGGCAATCAAACTCAATATCGCAAGTTACGACTTAATCATCCTTGATGTGATGATGCCAGGCATGAGCGGATTTCAATTTGCCCACGACCTTAAGAAAGACACCATCTACTCACATATTCCCATAATCTTCCTTACCGCCCTCAGCAGCGAAGAAGACACTCTTGAAGGCTTCGGACTGGGTGCCGATGACTACATAGCCAAGCCCTTTTCTATTAAAGAATTAGCCGCAAGGGTGAAAGCCGTGCTCAATCGCACTTCACCCAAAGAGATTAGAGAAGACAGTCTTGTCTCATTCAAGGGTATTGTTATTGACAGCACATCTAAAGATGTCACTATCGACGGCGTTAAAACGGCACTTACCAAGACTGAATATGAATTGCTGTTATTCTTCATCAAGCATCAGGGCGAAGTGTTTTCACGAGATCAGCTTGTAGAATATGTGTGGCCCGGCAATACCGTTGTCACTCCACGCACTATTGATGTAAACATTACCCGATTAAGGAAAAAATTAGGGACTTATTCTTCACACATAATAACTAAAACCGGCTTTGGCTACTGTTTTGAATCATGAAAAATCTATCAGAAGGTAAAAAAATGTGGTTCAGTGTGATGGCTATTTTCTTAATTTATGCCATCATCTTCATTGTTTTTGAAGACTATGACCGCAAAGTGTTTGAGCCGCTTAATGAGATTAGCGATTGGCATTTGCTAATCTTCTCAATAGTAATAATGATTATCTTAGGCATTTTGCTCTATAGATATTCCAGGCGCATGGATGAGCGCATCAAGAATGAGCAAGAGATGAAGCAAACCTTGATGAGACGCCAGCTCACCCAAAACATATCTCATGAACTAAAAACTCCCGTGGCAAGCATCCTTGGTTACACCGAGACCATAGTCTCCAATCCCGACATGCCCCAGGAAACAAGAAACCGATTTATTGAACGCACCCAACTGCAGGCACAGCGGTTGTCAACACTTTTAAAAGACTTGTCGATACTCAACCGTGTGGATTATGCTCCCCATGTAATATCGATGAAACGAGTGAATGTGTCGCAAATCGTTGCCGGCATAGTTCAAGACGTGGACATTGCTATCAATGCCAAGCACATGACCATTAACAACTATCTGCCCGAGAACATTATCATCAAAGGCAATGAATCACTCATTTATAGCATCTTCAACAACCTGATTGACAATTCCATCAACTATGCAGGCGAGAAAGCCACTATTGACATTTTTGCCTGCGAAAAAGACAATTATTGGAATTTCAGGTTTTGCGACAATGGTGAGGGAGTAGCCCAAGAGCATCTTCAGCATCTGTTTGAAAGATTCTATCGCATCGACAATGGACGCAGCCGTTCGATGGGAGGTACAGGGCTGGGATTGGCCATAGTAAAGAATGCCGTGCTGCAACATGGCGGTTCAATTTCGGTAGCCAACATGAAAGAAGGCGGACTCGAATTCACATTCACGCTCGAGAAATAACTATCCTTCAACCTCCCCCCAATAAAAAAATTATTAGGTCGGCTCATTATCAAGCCGACCTAATTTTCATTATGTGAATGTGAGGGTGGGTGATAAATGCTATCACTTCACGATTTTTGCCACAGAGCGCGAGCCGTCGCTGAACTCAGTAACGACGATGTTCATGCCCTGGAATGGAGTGCTGCTTACAGTACCCATTGTGCTCACGTAGCTGACTTTTGCCACCTGCCTGGTTGCGTCGATATTGTCAATTCCAGTAATAAACTCGGCACTAACCGGCATGATTGTATAGTTAGTGTAATAATCGTCATCGGTAACCTTCACTTTAAGTGATGGTAAAGCAGCGGGCTTGCTCATGGCACGCTTAACCTTTCGAGAGACTGAATAATCAGTCTGTTCCGAAGCTTCCCAGGGTTGGTCAATCTTGAATACGCACGTCATGTCATAGCAACAGCCCTGCGCTACTTGATTTTGCAAGTCAGGATTGAGGGCGAAGTCAAGACGCACCGCCACGTCGTACAAGGAACTGCAAATGTAAGGCTCGCCATTAATGAGCTTGTAATATCCTGTAACATGTCCCAGTTCATTGCCAAGAGCCTGAATCTTATCTTCACTGAGGTTATAGGAATAAATCATATAGCTCTCAAAGTCGGGATCGGCGATACCCGTGGGAGTTGATGAGAGGATGAGTCGAGGATTGGTTGTCACGTCAACCACTTCGCCCTTTACAGTGTTAGGAGCCAGAACCTGCATGTTTTTGACTGTTTCGAAAAGCTGTGTATCGTCACCACAGTCGAGAGCAATCCATGTTGGATACCAATCTTGATACCAAGTGTAGCCCCACTCGGCATAGGTGTCAACAAGGATTTGGGTAGCATTGTCGGTAACAAGAATCTGATTGTCAACCAATGGCATTACCACATAAAGCGAGTCGGCAAGTTTCATGTTTCCCTCAAGGCCTTCGTAGGTGACCTTCCAGAGTCGAGTGCCTGGAGCTTCCTCGATGGTAATTGGGTAGAGCTGATACTCATCGTTGTAGATCGATACCATGCCATCGATATCGTACTTCTCAAATGGGTCGACATTGGGATACTCAATTCCAAACTTGTTGTACCCCGCCATAGTTACCACTACGGGATTGCCATTCTCATCCGCTTCGTTACTTGTGATGGTGAAGTTGCCATTGTCATCGATATCGCTCAACGCTATACCATTGATTTTCACACGCATGTTCTCGTAGTGATAGGTCTCAATCTGAGCTACATATCCTGTCATGTCGAAAGGTTCGGTAAAGTCTTTCTCGACTTGGCCTGTTGGAGCATTAAAGTGAGTGGGATCGGTAATCTCCAGGAGACCCTTATAGGTCTTTTTCTTTCCGGTCCACCCTGCGGGAATCACAGCACCTATAGGATATTGACGACCCACATTGCCATAAACCAGCGCAGCCGAGGCATAATAGTCCCCATCGAGCTGCATAAGCCACAGATAGTTCTCCCACTGGTATTGCACAAAGGCTTCGGTGGTGAACTGAAACTCGGTGTTCTCATCAAGAGCTGCAAGGTTGCTTAAAGAATCGAGCTTGGTGATGTTAGGGTCAACGGGATTTGGGTCCTCACCATTTGGGTCATCAACCGGATTCTCATCACTTGTGGTAACCACAATGGTGGCAACCTGAGCATTTTTAGTAGTGGCATGGGTGAAAGTGACCGACGAAGTGCTGCCGTTCCATGTTCCGACGTTGCCCGAAACGGTATAGTTTCCCACATTGGCAAGCAGGTCAAAGTTGTTAGTATTGGCGGCATTTACAGTAACGCCAATGATGCTTCCACTCTCTACCGACAGAGTAATGCTTCCACCCTGATAGATGCGCAGGGTGTAACTGCCTTGGGAGTTCCACACACGCGTCTCGGTAGAACCGTTAACTGCCGAAAGGCTCACGCCACCGACAGTTATAGTACCCACATCGGTAAGATTAACACCGTTGCTCTGCTCTGGAGGTGTTATCCCCATAGCATTAAGCCCCTGAGCCGAGGAGAAGTCGAAAGTCACTTCATCGGCCCAAACAGCCACAGTTAAGAGAGCCATGACCGCAAAAGATAAAAATTTTCTCATACTCTTGTTTATTGTTTATACTGATGGTCAAAAAGCCTTGAAACTCATGTCAAGCGACTTCACGCTATGCGTCAGTGCTCCAACCGATATATAATCCACTCCACACTCACCATAGGCACGCAACGTGTCGATGGTGATACCTCCACTCGACTCGGTCTCGACCTTGCCATCAACGATTTTCACTGCCTCACGAGTGAGTTCGGGAGTGAAGTTATCAAACATTACACGGTCAATTCCACCGGCGGCAAGAGCCTCACGCAACTCGTCGAGGTTGCGCACCTCAATCTCAATCTTCAGGTTCTTGTTATTCTCCTTACACCAACGCTTGGCGCCATTGATAGCTGCAGTAATGCCTCCGGCAAAATCCACGTGATTGTCCTTGAGAAGAATCATGTCAAAGAGCCCAATGCGATGGTTGCAGCCACCGCCAATCTTCACGGCATCCTTCTCCATGATGCGCATGCCAGGGGTGGTCTTGCGAGTGTCGAGCACCTTGGTGTGAAGGCCTTCAAGCTCCTTTTGATAACGTGCTGTAACGGTGGCAATACCGCTCATGCGCTGCATGATGTTGAGCATCAAGCGCTCGGTTTGAAGCAGTGACTGCACCTTGCCCTCCACAATGAAAGCGATGTCGCCAGGTTTCACATGAGCACCATCCTCAATGTAGGTTGTCATCTTTAGTTCCGGGTCAAACTTCTGGAACACCTTGGCTGCCATCTCAACACCGGCAAGTATGCCCTCTTCCTTTATTATCAAGCGAGAACGGCCCATCTCATCGGCAGGAATACTGCACAATGTAGTAGCGTCTCCGTCACCAATATCCTCGGCAAATGCCAAGTCAATCAATTCGTCAATCAATTCATCTCTTGTTTTCATAGCTATAATATTATTAATGTGCTACAAAGGTAACACATTTTGTTGAATCAGCATTATCTAACAAACAATAAAAGTTATTCTTGAGTCAAAGGAATTAAAGGAATCGCATGAATCACATGAATCGCCTTGGGGGATAATATACCCAATTACCAAATTGATAAACCAAGACAACAAAGTATTTTTACTCAAAAAGAATATTTTCATGGCTATAATAAAAAAAGTTCATATAGGCGCGAAATTACATTGAATGGAGAATAGGATACAACATTAAAAAACACAAGCGCTACTTAGGTTAGTTACTCTTAGTCATTCATAGTTACTCTTAGTTGTAAACAAAAAAACTAACAACTCTTTACTCATAACTACCGACTATTTACTACCTTTGCGGTACAAAAACGAAACAAAATGAAAAAGATAAAGAAGTTGCCACTATTAGCGCGTATTATCATAGCTATCGCTCTGGGTATAACCCTCGGTCTATTCCTGCCATTGCCAGCAGTGAGGGTGTTTGTCACTTTCAACAGCATTTTCAGCCATTTCCTTCAATTCCTGATTCCGCTTATAATAATAGGACTTATTACTCCGGCAATCAGCGACATTGGCAAGAGTGCGGGCAAACTGCTGCTACTCACCACGTTGATAGCCTATGGCGACACGGTGTGCTCAGGCTATCTGTCTTATTTCACCAGCGCCAACGTGTTTCCATTCCTCATAAGTCATGGTCAGGGTATTGAGAATATTGCTGAGGTCAAGGGGCTTGAGCCATTCTTCACCATTAACATTCCCCCCATTGTAGATGTGATGTCGGCATTAGTGACGGCATTCACCGTGGGACTGGGTATAGCGTTCTTTGGCTCCAAGACATTGAAACCCGGTTTTGACGAATTTAAGGATATTATTGCCAAGACCATTGAAGTTGCACTCATCCCATTACTGCCCATCTATATCTTTGGCATCTTCCTGGAGATGAGCCACACCGGTCAGGCTTGGCATGTGCTCAACGTGTTTATCTCAATCATTGGCGTGATATTTGTCATGCACATCTTCCTGCTCGTGCTTCAATACTGCATCGCAGGCATCATCACTCACCGCAACCCGTTCAAGCTATTGTGGAACATGCTTCCTGCCTATTTCACTGCCTTAGGCACCTCGTCGAGCGCAGCAACCATACCCGTGACCCTTAACCACACCATAAAGAATGGCGTTAGCAACGGCATAGCAAGCTTTGTCGTGCCACTGTGTGCCACCATTCACCTCTCGGGAAGCACACTCAAGATTGTAGCGTGCGCCATAGCACTGATGCTCATGACAGGCATGCCATTTGACGTGGGCATGTTCACAGGCTTTATCTTAATGCTCGGCGTGATGATGGTGGCAGCCCCCGGTGTGCCTGGCGGCGCCATCATGGCAGCGCTGGGAGTGCTGCAGTCAATTCTTGGCTTCGATGCCCAGATGCAGGCCCTCATGATAGCCCTCTACATCACCATGGACAGTTTTGGCACTGCATGTAACGTCACCGGCGACGGAGCCATTGCCCTCGTCATCGACAAAATCAACTCCCGCAAGCAGCAGTAAAAAAGGGAACTATTATCGCCACTATAGCAACTATAAGTTTTTGGTAGCGAGTTTTTTCCAGCGCAGGTAGCCAGCTACTGCCATTACTGTATAGAAGCCGTAGAGGCTGGCTGTGAAGGGGATGCCCTTGTAGATGTAGAGACCGCAGCACACGGCGTCGACCACAAGCCACAAGAGCCATTGCTCTACATATTTCTTAGCCAGCGCCCACAATGCCACGGCACTCAGTGCTGTGGTGAAGCTGTCGAGCAGTGGCACGGTGCTGTCGGTAAAGGTAGACAGGAACCAGTATAGCCCTCCCCACAAAGCAAAGCCCACTATCGCCGACGGGATTATGTGGCTGCGCTTGAAGTGAGTGATGGGCACCTCCTTGGCATCATCATCTTTCTTACCCCATCGCCAGCAGCAGTAGCCATAGATTGCCGCCGCCACGTAGTAGAACTCCATGCCAAAGTCGGCGTAGAGCCCCTTGGCAAAATACAGGTAACTATGCACGATGGGCATTATTATGCTCACCGCCCAAAGCCAAATGTTGGCGCGGTACTCAAGCCACAGGTAAAGCAACCCGAGCACCGTGCTAACTATGTCTATCAATTGGAGCCAGTCCATAACTCTTATAGTCACTATAGTTACTATAGTAAATATAGTTTTAAAAAGGGATATTGTTTTTTTTGAGCAAGGACTCAAGGTAGGCAATGCGCTTATTGAGCACAGGAATCTTTTCCCTTAAGCTGATTAGCTCTTGGTCTTGGCTTTTGCGGTAGCCAGTGCGTGCAGCATGCATTCTCTCTTTTATGCCACCATTCTCGATGAAATCACTTTCTAAAGACTTTAGGTGCTTGTTAAGCATTGCGTCGGTCATATAACAAAGTGTTAATGCCGTGTTGCACATCTCTTCAGCATTCCACTTTGTGAAGAATGGCTGATATTCCTCAAGGCGATTGTGAGTTCGGCAAAATTCAGTTAAGCTTTTAAAGCGAGGATGAGAAGCATTCCAAACCTCCAGACCACGGCTTAAGAGAAAATCTTTATAGTCTTCTCTGAGCTCTTGTAGTGAACTTCGTGCAACATTTATTAGCTTCATGTGCATCTCGGTCGATGTTTCGCCGTCTTCGGTGCCCTCAATGATGTTTTGCTTGCCGCTTCGCGCTGCTTGAATCATCTGATCTACAGTGCGGTCGCCATGCTTGGGAAGAAACCTCTCACAAAAAACGTATGTCATCTGATAGATGACTTCCGATTTTTGATAAAAGAAAGCGTCGCGCCATGGTCTCTGCCGTTTGAGAACTTGGAATTTCTTCTCAATCATTATTTTATTATTTTTAATAGTGCCTATAGTTGCTATAGTGACTATAGGCACTATATTAATTTAGAAGCTGAATGTGAGGTGAGCCAGCACGTTGGTTCCTGCCATTGGGTAGAAGCGAGGGTCGCTGGCAAGGGTTGGTGTGTTGCTCTTGTCGCCGCCGGCATAGACTGCTGCCGTCTGAGAGTAGCCGTTGGTCTCATACTTCTTGTTAAACAAGTTATATATAGTGACTCCGGCTGTGACACGCTTCACGTGAGGGAGCTTGAAAGAATAGGCAAGTTCCAAATTGCTGATGAAATAAGGGTCGAGCGAGTCTTCCTTGCTCTCGAAGTTGTCGAGATACTGGCGGCTCACATATTGCGACTGAAACTGCGCCTCAAAGCCCTTGAAGTTGAATTGAAGCACGCTGTTGATTATAGCACTTGGCGAGAAAGCAATAGTGGTGTTGCCCTTCTCGATGGCAGTCTGGGTCCACATGTCATTCCAGTGGTCATCGTAGTCGCTCACATAGCCCACATAGTTCTTGATGATGTTGCGACTAAGGGTTGCGTTCACATCCCAGCGCAGCCAATTGGTAAACTTTGCACCAGCCATAATCTCGATGCCACAGCGGTAGCTGTCGGGAACGTTCTCGGCCATCAACTCGCCAATCTCGTTGAGCTTGCCGTTGAGCACGAGCTGATCTTTGTATTTCATGTAATAAAGGTTGATGCCCGCCGAGAAACGACGGATCTTGAATTCATAACCTGCCTCCCAGTCGAGGAGTTTCTCGGCCTTAGGATGCACGGTAAGAGGACCATCATTGTAGTTGTTGCGGGTAGGCTCCTTTTGAGCAACGGCAAACGAAGCATAAATGCGGTTTTTGGTGTCAATCTGCCAGTTAAGCCCAACCTTTGGATTGAAGAAATTGAAAGTCTCGTCCACGTCGAGAGTTTGCATGTGCTCAGGATTTGCTGTCCAGTCCCATTTGTCGTTAACACCCTTAATCGTGTAGTTGATGTGGCGATATTGAAGGTCGAGATAAGCACTTAATCCTCGCCAAATCAGGTAGTTGTTCTTCCAGTAAATGTTAAATTCGGTCTTCTTTCCCTTGTTGCGATAGTATTCATGGTCGGGAGCAAGTGAGCCAAGGTAGTTCTCAACCCAAATCACTTGACCGTGATGGTTATTGCTGTACTTGTTAAAGCCGCCACCCAGCACGCTTGCCAAGCGGTTTCCTGTGTAGTGCACCGAGAACACTCCACCACCAAAGCCACTGTCGAGAATCTTCTTGCGCACAAGGTTCGACTTCTTGATTTTCATTCCATCAACCATAAAAGGCTCCAGACTGTACTCGGTGAGTGTGCGGGAATTCTTATACTCCTGATAGTAGCCATAGCCGTCGGTGTAGTGGAGAGCAGCCCTGAGCTTCCACTGATTGTTGAACGAGTGGTCGAAAACAAGCTGATAGTTGAACTGCTTGTAGATATCCTTCTGGTCGTCATAAAAGCCAGTTACCTCATCATCGTGCTTAATCTCTCCGTTGGGATTATACTTGCGATTGTTAACGAGGTCGTCGCGACTTATTCCGTCCCAAGCGTGATAGGTGTCTTCCTTGCCGCCAAAGGTGATGAACTTGAGCGAAGTGCGGTCGGCATAATAACCCACCTGGGCAAAATAAGAGAACAACGCCGACGAAGCTCGGTCGCGATAACCGTCGCTGGAAATGTGCGACAGACGGGCATCTATCATCCAATGGTCGCCCAATCGGCCAGTCCCCAACTTGATGGTTTCTTTGTTGGTATTAAACGAACCATAGGAACCCGACACCTCGGCATAAGGGACGAGTGATGGAGCTTGCGAACGCATATTTACACTCGCGCCAAAAGCTCCCGAGCCATTGGTCGAAGTGCCCACACCACGTTGCACCTGAACGTCGCGCAGCGATGAGGCGATGTCGGGAGTGTTAACCCAGAACACACTATGGCTCTCGCTGTCGTTGACGGGGATGTCGTTCATCGTAACATTGATGCGAGTGGCATCGGTGCCACGCACACGCATCGAGGTATATCCCACACCGGCACCAGCATCACTCGTGGTGAGCACACCAGGAGTGAGCGATAGCAGATAAGGCAAGTCAATGCCATGATTAAGCGTCGCTATTTGTTCTTTACTAACGTTGGTAAATGCAACTGGAGTGTTGCTTGAAGCACGTGTAGCCAGCACCTCCACTTCCTGGAGCTGCAAAGTGTCGCCTGCCTCCCTGAGTTGAGCAGAGGCAAACATGCTGCCGCAGGCAATGACGGCAGCAAGAAGCATAGTCTTCTTCATTGTGTTTCTAAAAAAATGTATTAATAAGTTTTGTTCTCTACGCCGGAATTACCCGGTTCAGATTCCATGGGTATGTTCTCAGCCACACCAGCCACTGGCAACCGTCACTCACGAAAGCAACTGAATCACAAGAGCCTAAGCGGTGTAGCACCCCCAAACTCATTAGAATCATGGTGCAAAGTTAGTAAATAGTTTTTAGTTTTCACCCACTTTGTGTAAGTTTTTAGATATTATAGGTAAGTGGCAACACATAAAAAAGGGCGATGCAGCGCACCACCCTGATTATATTCTCAAAATGTCAAACTTGTTACTCGACATATAAAACAAGCCCTTTCAGGTATTCTCCTTCGGGATGATAAATATTGATGGGATGATCGGCAGGCTGAGTGAGCTGATGAAGGATGCGAACCTTGCGACGGCTCTGGGCGGCAGCCGAGAACACAGCCACACGGAACTGCTCCTTGCTCACTGCCTGCGAGCACGAGAAGGTGAACAGCACTCCCCCACTCTGAATCTTGGAGAATGCCTTGGCGTTGAGCCGGCGATAGCCCACGAGTGCATTCTTGAGAGCACTCTTGTGCTTGGCAAAAGCAGGCGGGTCGAGAATAATAAGGTCGTAGACATCGTGCTCCATGCGGTCGAGGTAGTCAAACGCATCCTCGGCAAAAGCCTTGTGACGCTCATCACCGGGATAGTTCAATTCCACGTTGCGCTCGGTGAGCATCACTGCCTTTCCCGAGCTGTCAACCGAGTGAACGAGCTTAGCACCGCCACGCATGGCATAGAAAGAAAATCCACCAGTATAACAGAACATATTTAGAACTCGACGATCCTTGCAATAACGCTCTAAAAGTGCACGATTCTCACGCTGGTCGACGAAGAATCCTGTCTTTTGTCCCCTCAACCAGTCGACATGAAACTTGAGACCGTTTTCAATAGCCACGTCGGTATCGAAAGAGCCAATTAGATATTGGTTTTCAGGGTCAAGATGAGCCTTATAGGGCAAGGTTGTCTCACTCTTGTAATACACATTCTTGATAACGCCATCAGGAAGGTCAACAAGAGCTTGAGCTATGATTTTGCGAGCGAAGTGCATACCCGGCGAATGAGCCTGCACCACAGCCGTGTTGCCATAGACATCGACAACAAGCCCAGGCAGAAAATCACCCTCGCCATGCACGAGACGAAACGAATTGTTATCATCACGCAAGAGATTGAGAGCGCGGCGCACCCGCCATGCCTGCTGAAGGCGCTCGCTGTAGAAAGAGGCGTCAATGGCAGTATCGCCCCAAGCAAGAATGCGCACCATGATGCTCCCCACCTGGAAATGACCGTTACCAATGTGAGAGCCATCGCTACCGAAGACCGACACCAGGTCGCCTTCCTCAATCTCAGGGTCGGCATGAGCAATAGCTCCCGAGAACACCCAGGGGTGGAACCGCTTGAGCGACTCTTCTTTGCCACGACGCAGGGTTATTTTTTTGTAGATCATAGTTCTTAGTTTAGAGTTGCGAATTTATTGGGGGGAATCGCAAATAAAAAAGGGATAAACTAATTAAGGAATGGCTTGATAATCCAGCGATAAATATCGTTACCGTTAGCCCACAGAAGAACGGCAATAAGCAGTGTCATGCCCACCATCTGAGCTCTTTCAAGGAACTTATCGCCAGGCTTGCGGCGGAAAATAATCTCATAGAGCAAGAACATGACATGACCACCGTCAAGGGCAGGAATTGGCAAGATGTTCATGAAAGCCAAGATAATCGAAAGGAACGCAGTAATGTTCCAGAAACTGTACCAGTTCCAAGTGTCGGGGAAGATGCTGCCAATGGCACCAAATCCGCCAAGGCTCTGAGCCCCTTCCTTAGTGAACACATACTTAAATTGCTCCACATAATTCACCATCAGAGTCCATCCCATTTCCAAGCCCCGGGGTATCGACTCAAACAAGCCATATTCCTTTGATTCCACCTTATAGATTTGGTTAATGGGTCTGAGCCCAATACCAATCTTACCTGCACTGCTCACAGCAACATTGGCGGTATCAATTTTTCCGTCGCGCTCATAAGCCATAGGCACGGTCTTGCCTTTATGAGCCATAAGTTGAGCGGTGAATGACTTATAATCAGGAGCCTCAACAGCACCAACCGAAAGGATGCGGTCCCCCTTCTTTAGTCCGGCTTTCTCGGCACCGTCGGCTGGCATGGTCGACTCAACAACCACTGGCATGCGATAGTCCATGAAAGTTTCGCCACCATCTTTGGCTTCTTTTTCAACATCAAAGATAAACTTATCGGGGATGCTGATGGTAACTGTGTCCTTGCCATTACGCAACACTTTTACCTGCTTGGCAGTAATCATTGCCTGACTCTCATCGCCATTAAGATATTTAAGTTCCTTATTGTCGGCCATGAGAGGAATATCACCATCCTGGAAACCAATCTTCTCGGCGGCAGGACTGAATTCCATACCCAACTCGGCATTCTTATAGGGCAAGTACTGCTCACCCCAATAGTAGACCATACCGGCATAAATAAGGATAGCAAGAAGGAAGTTATTGAGAACACCGCCTATCATAATGAGAAGGCGCTGCCATGCAGGCTTGGTGCGGAACTCCCAGGGTTGCTCGGGCTGCTTCATCTGTTCTATGTCCATCGACTCATCAATCATTCCCGAAATCTTGCAGTAGCCACCCAGCGGCATCCAGCCAACACCATATTCAGTGTCACTGTTCTTGGGTTTAAACTTGAGCAAGCTACCATCCCAGTTGATGCCCAATTTCTTTAGACCTATATCAAAAAACAGGTAAAATTTCTCTACTCTAACTCCAAAAATTCTTGCCCACATAAAATGTCCCAACTCGTGAATGAACACCAGCAGACCTAAAGAGGCTATTAATTGAAGTGCTTTTAACCAAAATGTTGCAGTCATTATAGTTGTCAGTTATCAGTTATCAGTTATCAGTTTTTGGGCATAACGGCGAGCCTCGGCATTGGTGGTGACGTAATCGTCATAGCTGGGACTGGCTATAAATGGTGCCCAAGCCATCGTTTGCTCAATAATGCTGTATATATCATTAAAACCAATCTTGTCTTGCAAGAACGCTGCTACAGCAATCTCGTTGGCGGCATTCATGACACAAGCCACATTACCACCACGCCGTGCTGCCTCATAGGCTGTGCTAAGCAACGGGAACTTTTCAAAATCGGGTTTCTCAAAGGTGAGGTTGGCATAGTCGGCTATTGTCATGCGCGGCTCATTGGTAGCCAAGCGTCCCGGCAATCCCAGCGCATAGCGTATGGGCAGGTGCATGTCGGGCAAGCCCAATTGCGCCTTTACCGAGCCATCGACAAATTCCACCATCGAATGAACAATAGACTGAGGGTGCACCACAATCTCGATGTTTTCCTGCGAAATGCCATAAAGCCACTTTGCCTCAATCATTTCAAAGCCTTTGTTCATCATTGTGGCACTGTCAATAGTAATTTTAGCACCCATTGCCCAGTTGGGATGTCGCAGAGCGTCATTCTTTGTGACAAAAGCAAGCTGCTGGCGAGGGAAAGTGCGGAAAGGCCCCCCCGATGCAGTGAGGATGAGTTTCGACACGTTGCTAATCTCCTCACCAACGAGACACTGGTAGAAAGCTCCGTGCTCACTGTCGACGGGATACATTACCGATTCAGAGTCCTTGAGCAAGTCATTGATAAGCTCTCCCGCCACAACAAGAGTTTCTTTATTGGCAAGAGCAATCTTCTTGCCAGCTTTGATGGCGGCTATTGTCGACGCCAGACCGCTATACCCCACCATGGCAGTGACTACAGTATCAACTTCGGGCAGCGCAACCAGGTCCGAAACCACGCTGTCGCCAGTGTGCACGGCTATGCCTGTGCCATCAAGGGCATGAGCCACCACCTCGTAGAGGTCTCGGCTTGCAATCACCACATTGCGAGGCTTAAAACGCATTGCCTGCTCTATGAGCAATTCAGTGCTGCGGTTAGCTACCAGCAAGTCCACCTCAAAAAGATGAGGGTACTCGGCAACAATGTCAAGCGTCTGTCTCCCTATCGATCCAGTACTTCCTAAAACAGCTATTTTTCTCTTTTGTTCCACCGGGAAAAGCATTAAAAACCTACAAAATTAAGCATTTTATCTTGTTGGATAAAATGTATAGAGATTTTTAACGATTTCAAACAGTTTTTTGGGGAAACCCAAATCGGTCATTAGGCGACAGCAGGTCATGATTTTAGGTCTATTTATGCTAATGACCGATACGGGTAAAAAAATCCCGACATCGTCGTGGCTGGTGACCAGACAATGTCGGGGGACTGAAATGAGTCTAAATGATATTTTTTACATCGCCAGACGCAAACCTATGTCATCGTCGCCAAAGAGAGGTGAAGCCTTGAAACGCTTAGAAACACGGCAATTCTTAGCCGGGACATACCAGCTACCACCACGCATCACTTTCTCGGTGCCCGATTCAGGACCTGTGGGGTTGGTCTGAGCATCACCACTGTAAGGGCCATACCAGTCGCTGCACCATTCCCACACGTTACCGCTCATGTCGTAAATGCCCAAATCATTTGGAACAGTGGTTGCCACAATATGCGTTTCGGCTCCTGAATTTCCATTATACCAAGCCACCGCCGAAATATTATTGCTGCCTGAATACAGGTAATTATTGCCAAGCGTGCCACCACGAGCGGCAAACTCCCACTCGGCCTCGGTAGGAAGGCGGAAATTCTTACCAGTCATCTGGTTGAGTTTAGCGATAAATAAATCACACTGCTCCCAAGTCATATACTCAGCAGGATATTGCAAATTTCCTTCGTGGCCGCTGTAGTTGTATCCCATCACAGCTTGCCATAGTGCCTGGGTAACCTCGGTTTGACCAATTGCAAAAGAGCTAACTGTCACTTGGTGAGCAGGCATTTCGTCACTAAGATGCTCAGTGTCATCAGCACTGCCACCCATGGTAAACGTACCACCCTCCACGTTAACCATCACGAATTTAACCCCATTAACAGTAAATTCAGTAGTGTTAGCCGGGAATCCGTTTAGAATCACGTCATACACAGCAGTCACGTCGGCCGAGGTAACGTATCCGTCACGGTTCACGTCATAGGCACTCATTTCAAAGTCCATAGCGCCTATTAAAAGATGATCATAAATTGCTGTAATGTCGGCCGATGTTACATATCCGTCACCGTTCACATCCCATTGATTAGCCGACAATGGCTGAGCGAGCAGAAAAAGCGCACCCATTGAGAGTAAAAATTTCTTCATTGTGTTCATAGTAAAAATATTTATACTTTAATAATTTGTAATATTTCTTGAATTGTTTTCTAATTACGTTTTAAGATTCACAAAACACACGTGAAAACACAAAACCATTTCATTTCCCTGCCAAGCAAACGGCAGTGCGGGCAGCGAGGCGTGCATTATTCAAAACCAGCTGTATGTTGGCTTCAAGACTGTTGCCGCCAGTGATGTCCTTAATCTCGGCAAGCAGGAAAGGGGTGGTCTCTTTACCTTTAATTCCTAATTCCACGCTTTTACTGATAGCTCGGTCAATCGCTGCGTTAATATAATCGGGGTCGAGTGAATATTCCTCAGGAATAGGATTGGTTACAAGCATACCGCCGGCAAGCCCCATTTCCATCTTAGCACTGAATGTAGCGGCAAGTTCTTCGGGGGTGTCGATGCGATAATCCACCTTAAATCCGCTGCGTCGAGTATAAAACGCAGGCAGCTCCTCGGTGCCATAGCCAATAACCGGCACGCCTTTGGTTTCAAGATACTCTAACGTTAGCCCCAAGTCAAGAATTGACTTTGCACCAGCACAAATCACCATAACAGGAGTTTGCGCAAGTTCTTCCAAATCGGCACTGATATCCATTGTTGTCTCAGCACCACGATGAACACCGCCAATACCACCGGTTGCAAAGACCTTAATTCCAGCCATGGCAGCGATTATCATGGTGGTAGTCACCGTGGTGGCACCATCCTCACCACGCGCTATAAGCACCGGCAAGTCGCGTCGAGATGCCTTGGTCACGGCATGACCTTTCTTGCCCAGATATTCAATCTCCTGGGCTGTGCAGCCAGCCTTCAGCTTGCCTCCAATAATGGCGATTGTTGCCGGCACGGCACCATTGTCGCGAATGGTCTGCTCCACTTTTAGGGCAGTCTCCACATTCTGCGGATAGGGCATGCCATGAGATATTATGGTAGACTCGAGCGCCACCACTGGCTGTCCAGCTTCAAGCGCCTCTTTAACTTCTTGTGAAATAGATAGATATTTGTTCATATATTTGTCAGTTAGTTTTCAGTTTTTAGTTGTTAGTTCATTTATGCCTGAATTGACGGCCGTGGCCGACTGCAGGGCAAGGGCGGCAGCCTTGATGCCTGTTGAGCAGGCTTCATGCAAAGTGGCTCCATGCAATTCGGCATGGACAACAGCAGCCATGAAAGCATCGCCGGCGCCAGTGGCATTGACTACAGTAACCGCCTGTGATGGCAACGTCAAGCACTGCCTGCCATCGCTGCAACACACTCCACGAGAGCCCATTGTGATGAAAATGCGACTCACTCCCCGGTTTATGAACCACTGTGCCATAGCCTCAATATCGCCCTTTATGCCCGATAGAGCCACCGCCTCGGCTTGGTTAACCTTTATAATAAGTGGCGCGTGATGACCTGCATCCAGCAATGAACGGATTTTCATTGCCTTTGCTGCCGAAGTAGCATCTATATACAAAGGAGCTGTGCAATTATCCACAAGAAACTTCAACACATCTTCATTAGGATTGCAGTCGGCAATCACGGCATCACTTTCATTAATGCCGGCAATGTGGCTTGCCACCATCTCGGGAGTAAGATGTGACATGAGTTCCATGTCGGCAGCGCCAGCCTGCATCTCACCATTATGGTCATTGACGCAAATAAAGTAGTTGCTTCTGGCACCAGCCACCTCAAGAATAGGGTCGATGGTCATTCCCAACCGTCGACAATCATCACGCAGAGAGAGGGCGATAGAGTCGTCGCCAAAGACAGTGAACAGTCTAACCTGCTCGCCCATCAAGCACAAGTTGTGAGCGATGTTGCGTCCTACTCCACCAAAACTAATTTCCACTCGGCTTGGGTTAGAGTCGCACGGCACATATCGCCCTATTGGCGATGCTGTTATGTCTATGTTGGCAGCACCTATAACGGTAATCATGAGTTTTCAGTAATCAGTTTTTAGTTTTTAGGGGGAATCATTCTTGATGGTTGAGCCAGGAGACCAGAGCTTCGGCACATCGCTCGCCGTCGATAGCACTCGACACAATGCCTCCGGCATAGCCAGCCCCCTCGCCACATGGGTAGAGTCCTTTTACATCAACATGGTTGAGCATCTCGCTGTCACGTGGAATGCGCAATGGCGAAGACGTGCGTGTCTCAACACCTATAACAACGGCTTCGTTGGTCAAGAAGCCCTTAGCTTGACGCCCAAACAACTTGAAAGCCTTGCTCAGTCGATGACTGATAAACTGCGGCAGCCACTGGTCAAGGCGCGATGGCTGAAGACCCGCTGCATAAGATGAAGGAGGGATAAGCTTTGATGGCTTACCTTGAACGAAATCGAGCATGCGCTGAGCACCAGCACACTGGCTGTTGCCTGCCATTTGAAAACAACGCTGCTCAAGTGCCTCCTGAAAGCGCATTACTCGCAGTATGCCATGCTCATGAAATTGCTTGGGCACATCGTCGGGACGCACCTCAACCACCATGCCGCTATTGGCCCAATAAGAGCCTCGCGTGCTTGGCGACATTCCATTGACTACCAATTGGCCAGGCTCGCTGGCAGCAGGCACCACTATTCCACCGGGACACATGCAGAATGAGTACACTCCACGGCCATCGACCTGAGTGACGAAGCGATATTCGGCAGCAGGCAGATAGTCGCCACGACCGCCCGACTTGTGATACTGAATCTGGTCAATGATGTGCTGTGGGTGTTCCAGACGAACTCCCACTGCAATACCCTTTTCTTCCAGAGCGATATCAGAGTCATAAAGCATCTTGTATACATCACGAGCCGAATGGCCTGTCGCAAGTATCACCGGTCCATCAAACTCCTCGCCTGTTGCACATCTCACACCAATCACCTCATGATTGCCGTTGATTTTCAACTTAGTAACACGTGTCATAAAGTGCACCTCTCCTCCACAGTCAAGGATGGTGTTGCGCATATTCTCGATGATGCCCGGCAACTTGTCACTGCCAATGTGAGGATGAGCATCAATCAAAATGTTCTCGCTGGCGCCATGTTGATGGAAAATGCCAAGAATGCGCTCCACCGAGCCGCGTTTGGTGCTGCGAGTATAGAGTTTCCCATCGCTATAGGCACCTGCCCCACCCTCGCCAAAGCAATAGTTGCTGTCAGGGTCAACCTTGCCTTGCCTGGAGATTGCCGCAACATCAAGGCGGCGGTCTTTCACGTTCTTGCCACGTTCAAGCACAATGGGCTTTACGCCAAGCTCGATAAGTCGCAGGGCCGCAAATAGTCCGCCAGGACCGGCACCAACGACGATGGCTTGCCTGTTTCCTTTCACAGGGCGGTATTCAATGGGAGGGACCAAGAAGTCGTTGGTCATTGGCTCGTCGATATAGGCACGCACCTTGAGATTAACCTTCACTCGCTGTTGACGGGCGTCGATCGAGCGCTTGATGACACGCACTCCACGCAACCGGCGACGCATAACACCTTCTTGCTTGGCCACCAACTCTTCTATGGCATCGATAAAATGCGCGGTGCGAGGATCCACTCGCAATTGTATCTCTTTTATCATACTGTTTTTATTAATGCGCAAAGATAATGAATTGTTTTCAGTTATTATGATTTATAAGGTGCCTTTTTTCAAGTTTATAAAAAAACTAATGCCTGAAAAACAGAGAACTGAAAACTTTTTATTACCTTTGCGCCCAATTTTAGAGAACTCACATTTTAAAAAACAAGCAACTTATTCATTTTTTTCTTTATGACGGCTCTCAACAACAAGAAACTCAAGCAAGAGATTTTTGCTTATTTTCTGCTCACAATTGGCAGCGCACTGTTTGCCATTGGCGACGTGATGTTTGTAAACCCCTACCTCATGGCCCCTGGCGGAACCTACGGTCTGAGCAACGTATTCAACACATTGTGGCCCTGGAAGATTTCGCTCTACGCCATCTGCATGGACGTGCCATTGCTCATCATTGGAACCTGGATACTGGGTCCACGATTCGGCATCAAGACAATTGTTTCTACCGCACTCATCTTCCTCTTTACATTCATCCTTGAGTACACCTGGGGCTACAATCCCGTGATTCACGACGGGTCAATCTTACAGCAAAAAGCCGATGGACTTGTGCCCATACCCAACAATGGCGGCTGGTTCCATCCCGACTATTTCCTCAACACTGTGGTGGCAGGTCTCATCTATGGTGTAGCAATCGGTCTTATCTTCCGCTCGGGAGCTACCAGTGGCGGCAGCGACATCATCTCAATGATTATCCACAAATACACCAAGATTTCACTTGGCACACTCGTGATGATCGTCGACGGCATCATCACTCTGAGCACACTCATTGCTTTTGGCAACATCCGCCTGCCCATCTACTCGGTCATTATCATCTTCATCGAGGGCAAGGTCATCAACCTCGTGGTCGACGGCATGAAGAGCTATCGCACTGTGTTCATCATCACCGACAATCCCGAGCCAATTCGCGACTATATCATCAACAACCTCAAGCGTGGTGGCACCTGCATTACAGGTAGTGGCCTCTACAAGGGCAACGAGCGCAAGATGCTATACGTGAGCCTGAACCGCACCGACATGATTAAGCTACGCTCTGAGCTATACCACATCGACCCCAAGGCATTTGTCAACATCATGGAGAGCTCCGAAATCCTGGGTGAAGGCTTCCGCCGCCTCCCCCAAGAATAGTATACTCCTATCTAACTATTATCTATATAAAGCCCGCCGTTTTGTGCGGGCTTTTTTGCTATTTAATAACACAAAAGAACAATTGACAAACAAAAAACTTGCTTTTTAAAATAAAAACAACTATATTTGCCACAAATTATTATTTTTTTGTATCAACTTTTAAACATTCCTTCATTATGACCTACAAAATTATTGACATTGAGGGCGTAGGAGATGTGTATGCACAAAAACTCATTGAGGCAGGAATCAAAGACACCGACTCTCTGCTCCAAAAATGCGCAAAACCCGCAGGACGCAAAGCCCTGGAAGAGGCTACCGGCATCAGCGGCAAACTAATCCTCAAGTGGACTAACCATGCCGACCTAATGCGCATCAATGGTGTTGGTCCACAATTCAGCGAACTGCTCGAAGCAGCAGGCGTAGATACCGTCAAGGAACTTCGCAACCGTGTGCCAGCCAACCTACAAGCAAAGCTCGAAGAAGTCAACGCTGCTAAAAACCTCGTCAACCGAGTTCCTGCTCTCGCCGAGGTAGAGAAAATGGTGGCTCAGGCCAAAGAGCTACCCCCAATGATGGAATACTAATCATTACCATCACACACAAGAGAGTGGCGGCACCATAGCTGTCACTTTTTTTAACCCACATCGGTCATTAGGATTTATAATAGAACAGAATTTATTTTGAGCCGATTGTTAAGAGATTGCCGAAGACATAGCGGGCTATGACAAGGCAATATCTGCAACAAGGTGCCAAAAATGCGATTAAGCGAGAGAAAGTTGAGCTTGCTCATTACCTTCCGAGCGTGAGCATTTTAGCCAACAATAAAACTGTTATAGCATAAATAGACCTAAAATCATGACCTTCTGTCGCCTAATGACCGATTCGGGTTTTAGCAAAAAAGCTCTGAAAACAAACAAAAACGAAACTCTTGAAAAAAAAGTCAAAAAAATACTTGCACATCTCACCAAGAAGCATTACCTTTGCAACGCTTTTCGAAAAAGACACCACCTTGTGGTAATGCTCTTGTTTTTGAAAGCAATGTTCGGGATGTAGCTCAGTCCGGTTAGAGTACGCGTCTGGGGGGCGTGGGGTCGCTAGTTCGAATCTAGTCATCCCGACGAACGAAGAAAAACCCTGATAACCAGTTGATTAACTTGGGAATCAGGGCTTTTTTTTAGCCTAATTTTGGTAAAAATCGCCATAAAAAAAACGACAAAAATGCACTAATTTACCCTTATTTGCCACTATTTGCACTACGTGGAGTGCAAGTATGAGTGCAAGTGAATGCAAGTTTGTTCAAACTGCATTTTGGGTATAAGTGCTTGTCTAACATTTAATTATGGCAAATACAAGATTCTATCTTGATGAGCGAGGCGGTAAAAATGACAAACCGCGAGTGCTAAAAATTGCGATTGCCCACAAACACAAGGCATCCTACATCTCGCTCAATGTGAAAATTCTCTCTGATCAATGGGACAGTAAGAAACTCCGTGTAGTCAATCATCCTGACCAAATGCTGATGAATGTCTATATTTCTGGCGTAAAGCAAAAAATAGACACAATGCTCCTTACTCTTGCTAATGACGGGAAGCTTGATGACATGACAGCAAATGACCTCAAACTGTACGCACAGATTCAATTGGACCCAGAGAAGGCAAAAGAAGAACGTAATAAGAAATTATTTGCCTACCGCTATTTGCGTTTTGCCGAGAGCAAGAAAGATAGCACTAAGCGTATATATATGGATACATATAAGCGCTTAACTGAATTTGCTGGAGACAAGCTTGAAAGGATGGCTTTCGAGGATGTCACCAAAGAGTGGTTGGTTTCTTTTGACACCTACATGGTGAAACAATCACCATCAAAGAACGCAAGGAATATTCACTTGAGAAATATTCGAGCTGTCTTCAATGAAGCTATTGATGATGAGGTGACTATGTTCTATCCTTTCAGGAGGATGCACATCAAGAATGTTGCGACACGCAAGCGCAATCTGAAGGTCGAAGATCTTAGAAAACTATTCAACTTCCCTTGTGAAGAACACGCAAAGAAGTATCTTGACATGTTCAAACTGATGTTTATGCTAATCGGTATAAATACCATTGACATGTGCAATCTGAAAGAGATTGATTCTGAGGGACGTGTGAATTTCTATCGTGCCAAGACTAACCGACTTTATAGTATAAAGGTCGAGCCTGAGGCACTTGAAATCATTGAGAATTATCGTGGAGAGAATTATCTCCTTGACATCCTGGACCGTTATAAGGATTACAAGGACTATAACAGGAGAATGAACCGAGCCTTGAAGAAGATTGGCCCAGTGCAGCGTTCAGGACGTGGGGGCACGAAAACGTATAACGCTTTATTCCCCGATATTTCAAGTTATTGGGCTCGTCATTCATGGGCTACGATTGCTGCTTCCCTCGACATTTCACGAGATACTATCGCACACGCTTTGGGACATGGCAACAACACAATTACTGATATCTATATTGACTTTGATGAAAGCAAGGTAGATGAGGCAAATCGGCGTGTTATAGACTGGGTTTTTCACGGCAAGAAGTGATTATATAAGTTCGTAAAAGTTATCTTTTGCGCTTCCTATAGGTATTCCTATATGACTACCCACTGAGTTTCCAAGTGAGTGACTCAGTGGGCTTCCTAATGCAATTTCTTCTGTACTTTCTCAAAGACTTCCCATGACAATTCATCCTGCGCTACTTGTTCTGCTTTCATCTGCATTTCTTATACTGATACCAACATTGATTCACACATCATTACCAGCTATGTTTCTATCTTTGTAACCTAGTCAAAAAAATAATGGGAGATTCTTTTTGAGCTCCCATTATAATTGAGATAACACATTGTTATATATCATATTACCTTATAAAACTCTCCCTTCAAAAGATTTGACATACCTTCTTCGTTGAACTGGGCAGTAAGCTTGACACATAAGTATTTCTTTCCATCGATGAAGAATGTGGAGCGTACATTGGGTATTTCTTTAGAGAGGAAGGAGAATTGATATTTCTTCTTTCGGTCAATGTTCGTAAACGAGGTGCGCTCCACTCCCTGTCCGTATGCCTGGTTATTGATGCGCAGCGAGAACGGATGGTTTGCATATATAGCCCTCCATGTTATTGTAAGCGTGCCTTGTGGTGAGTCGGTGTTCTGTGTCACATAAGAGTAATCCGTGTCATAAGAGT
>CAMJZF010000008.1 GCA_946410125.1 uncultured Prevotellaceae bacterium
TCTCCACAGAACATTATCTACATATCAGTAGAGACACCTATTTATAATAAGATTAACAATGCCATCAGTGAGGTGGGTGATGCTGGAGGATATACCTATATAATAGATGTGTCGAAAACTCCAGTGGCTTATTCGGGTGCTGGTGCCATCGACCTCACCACAGCAGTAAAGAAGGCGCTGGGAGTAGATTGACAGTGATTGACCTTTATTCATAAAGGATATGACAAATAAGAGGGTGTGCAGCACACCCTCTTATTAATTTATGCCATGAGCATTATCTTCTCTTCTTGCTGCTTGACTTTTGTGGGGCTACAGCATTGTTGCCGTTCTTGCCGGTTTTCTCAGTTTTACCAGTTGATTGCCTGTGCTGCCGTTTGCCTGTCGAACTGTTATCGTGTTGACTGTGTGATGACGACTTCTTGGTAGGGATGATAATGTCTTCGCCAATGCGAATATTGTCACCCTTGAGGCCGTTGGCACGCTTGATGTCCTCGACGCTTACGCCATATTGGTTGGCAAGCTTAGTAAGGTTCTGGCCTTCCTTGATAGTGTGCTTGGTGGGCTTGGGCTCAGGTTTGGGCTGTTGCTTTTGTTCTTGATGTTTTTGATGCCTTTGGTTGGCCTCTTGTTTCTTGTTCCTTGGCTGTTGCTCTTGTTGTTCTTGTTTATTGCCTTGTCGATGGTTCTTAGATCCATTGTTGTTGTTTTGTGGAATGATGGCACGGCCCTTGGCATCCTTTTTTGGAATCTTGATGGTTTCGCCAATGCGTATGTTGTCATCGGTCAAACCGTTGGCACGCTTAATATCGTCGATGCTTACACCATATTGGTTGGCAAGCTGAGTGAGGTTCTGTCCCTCTTTTACGGTGAGGCTGATAGGTTTCTCGGCCTCACGACGCTTACGCTCGGTTTCCTCTTGCTGGCGTTTCTTGGCAGCCTCTTCCTGCTGGCGTTTCTTGGCGGCCTCTTCCTGCTGACGTTTCTTGGCAGCCTCTTCCTTGCGTTTCTTGGCGGCTTCCTCTTGGCGACGTTTCTTGGCGGCCTCTTCCTGACGTTTCTTAGCAGCGGCTTCCTCTTGCTGGCGTTGTTGCTCGTAGTCGTAATTGTAATTGTTAGACTGGCGGTTGTTAGCGTTGTTGCGTTGAGGAACGTTAGACTGACGGTTATTGGAATTGCTGTTGTAATTGTTTCTTTCAGGCACTTGGCGATTGTCGCTGCCATAGTGTCCTGACGAGTAGTTGTTATTGTTGTTGCGCGAAGTGTTGTAGTTGAGTGCCATAGGCTCCTCGCTGTCGTCATAGCCGTAGTTGTTGCTACTGCTGCTGTTGCTGTTGTTTTGAGCATAGCCCATGACGGTCTCGTCGTTGTTGGAGCTTGGCTTTTTCACTTTAAGGACTTGGCCAGTCTGCAACGTTGTTGAGTTGAGGTTGTTGAGTTCCATGAGGTCGTCGTATTGCATTCCATATCGGTCGGCGATGTCGACAAAGTCCTCGCCTTCAATGACCTCGTGATACATATAGCCGTCATCGCTTACCACCTCGTCGTCAACGATGCTCCTGATGTCGCCGGGCTGCACTGTGGAGCGGCCTTCAAATTGCTTGCGGTGATAGCTCACGATTTTATCCTCGGTCATGATGTAGCTGTAGATTTGCTGCGAGGGCAGTGCGAGTGTGTAAGGATGAATGTCGCCCGGAATCACGTCCTTGCGATATTGCGGATTGAGAATTCTAATCTCCTCGATGGGAATGTTGAGCACTTGAGAGATTTGAGAGAAGTTGATGCGGTGATTAACCTGAACAGTGTCGATGATAAGAGGCTTCTTGGTGAGCGTGGGGCTGATGTTGTGCTCTTGATAATAGGTCATCACATAGTTGGCGGCAATGAAAGCAGGAACGTAGCCACGTGTCTCCTTGGGGAGATAGTTGTAGATTTCCCAGAAGTCGGGGTGGTCGGTGCCTGCACGACGAATCGCCTTGTTTACGTTACCGGGGCCGCAGTTGTAGGCTGCGATAGCCAGCGACCAGTCACCATAGGTGTTATAGAGTTTTTGGAAATACTCGGCAGCCTTTTCGCTGGAGCGGTAAGGGTCGCGGCGCTCGTCAACGAGAGAATTCACTTCCATTCCATGCCCCTTGGCTGTGGCTACCATAAACTGCCACAGTCCTCCTGCTCCAGCCGGAGAAACGGCATTGGGGTTGAGAGCCGACTCAATAATGGGAATGTATTTAAGCTCAAGAGGCATCTGCCTTTTTTCCAGAGCTTCCTCAAAGATTGGCATGTAGTAGGGGCACATGCCCAGCATTTGTGCCACCAGAGTGCGTCCACGTTTCACGTATCGCTCGATATAGCTTCTCACGATTTGGTTGAAAGGCATTTCTATTTCGGTGGGAAGTTTCTTCAAGCGCTTGATGTACTCGGCATCGCTCACCTCACCGTAGTTGTGACTCTCGATGCTGTTCTGGTCGATGATGGCATAATTCTTTAGATACCAGTTCTCCATCATCTCCTTGGTGTCGGTCTCAAAGCTTGAGGGGTAGACGATGGCGTTATCGGTAATCGACTCCTTGAGCGACAAGATGTTCTTGGCATTGGCAGCGAAAACCGATGTCAGTAATGTAATTGATGTTAATAAAAGAACTTTGTATTTCATAACGTATATTATTTTCTGAATAATTTCAAATTCAGGTTATTGTCACGAGTTTAAAACGACAAGGCGCATCCAAGACCTACCGACGGCAATGTGGTGATGCTGTTGTCGATAACCGTCGGTCCCCACCGCATCGACAGGTCGGGAGTCACGTCAAAGTGCATCATCGACGCGTCGACATAGGCGTCTATCACATTAAGGACATAGACTGCGGCAAGGCCTATAATGCAGATGTCGCGATAACGGCGATAGTAGTCCTTGCGGTTCTTGAGGGTGCTCGTAAGCCAATTCTTGTCGAGGTCGCTCTCTTGCACCGTGGGTGGATAGAAGTCCATGTAGCTGCGCGTGTTGGGGTCGTTGTCGCTGATGTCGCGGTAGGCTTTGCTGTAGTCGTTGAGCATGCGGTTGTTCCATGTCATGCCATAGGTGAGTCCTACAAAAGCTCCAATCACGATAGGCAGTTTCCAGTATCGGCGGTTATATATCTGTCCCAATCCGGGGCACAATGCCGAGAGCCACATTGCCCTCATGGGATTGGGGTTGAATTTCAATTCGGGTAGGGTGGTAGTCCCTGGTTTCTCAATCTTTGCCTTGATTATTGCTGAGCTGTCGTTGAGCACAACCGTGTCGCGGCTTGTGATTATGGTTTCTTGGGCATGTGATGAAAAGACAACAGTAGCGCACAGCATAATAACTATTGTGCTTACCAGTCTAATAATTGATGTGTTGTCTTTTATAGTCACTGGTCAATCTTTTAAACGGTCAAAGATGGTTATTATTCTGTCAAGGTCCTCATCGTTGTTGAAGGCAAAAGTTATTTTGCCTTTTCCTGCCGCGTTGCAGTTGAGCTTTACCGGCACTCCAAAGGCTTTGGAAAGATGCTTGGTGAGAATGTCGAAGTCGGCATTCTGCCTCTTGGCGGGTTTTGCCTCTTCGTCACCGCTATTGCCGGCTTTTTCCTGATACTGCTTGGCGAGAGTCTCGACCTGGCGGACCGACAGCCCATTTTTGATAGTCTCGTTATATAATTTTAACTGTAGTGCAGGGTCATCGACCGATAGCAGTGCGCGGGCATGGCCCATGTCGAGGGCTTTGTCGCGAAGACCGAGCTGAATCTCGGCAGGCAGCTTGAGCAGTCGCAGGAAATTGGCGATGGTGGTGCGTTTTTTTCCAATGCGCTCGCTCAGCCGTTCCTGTGTGAGGTTGTATTGGTCAATGAGTTTGCGGAATGTAAGTGCAATCTCAATGGCATTGAGGTCCTCGCGCTGAATGTTCTCAATGAGTGCCATTTCGGTAAGTTCCGAGTCGTTGGCCTCGCGAATGTAGGCAGGCACGGTCTTGAGCTTTGCCTTCTTGGCTGCGCGGTAGCGTCGCTCACCAGATATAATCTGGTAGTTTCCGTCGTCAATTTTGCGCAGGGTGAGAGGCTGGATGATTCCAATCTCTTGAATTGAAGCAGCAAGTTCGTCAAGCGCTTCTTTGTCAAATGATGTGCGTGGTTGCTCGGGGTTGGGCGTGATTTGAGATATGTCGATGTCGCAAATGGCCGACGAACCACTGGTCTGGATGTCGTCCATGTTGATTAAGGAATCAAGCCCTCGTCCTAATGCATTTCGCTTCATATATCGTGTGTTATAATTATCTATAATATATTTACAAATACTTTCAGCCTGCAAAGTTACGAAAAAAACGGCTACCCGTCAACCTAATTTGGGAACATTAACAACTACATAGGTGGTAGCCCCCTCTCAATCTCCCCCTCAACTTTTTTCAAACGATTAATGACGATTAAAAACAATATCTTTAGATGCTGACAACGTAGCCATTCGGCTTTGGGTCATTAAGGACGATTGGGGGGCGCCCTCTCTCGTTCTACCCCTCAAGGGGAGAGGCTGGGCTGCGCATGTTTTTTTCAACGCAAATTGCCATGAATTGACCGCAAATTATCAAAATAAGACAGGAGAACAGGAGAGGACAAGAACACAAGGATAAGGGTCGCTGCGCTTAAAATTGGGGGAGGTTCGCTGTTCGCACACCGTGCCTTTGGCACGACTTATGCTGCTCACTCCCCCGAGCTAAAGGTTAATGCGCTTCGCGTTAAAATTAAAATGGTGCTTCGCACTAAAATTCTCTTATAATGTAACCTCGGGGACAAGTGGGACAGTCGGGACAAGTGGGACAGTCGGGACAAGTGGGACAGATGGGACAGGGTAGCCCCCACTCAATCTCCCCCTCAAGGGGAGAGGTTGGGCTGCGCCTTGAATTACTTGTGACGGTATTGGTGGCAGTATGTAAAGGATCTCTTTTTTAGGCAAAAGTAACTCCTTGTTATATATAAGGGCAACTTTAAAAGAACAGGCCCCTCTCAATCTCCCCCTCAAGGGGAGAGGTCAAATTATTACCGAGCTTGCGAGGCTTTTTGACACCGAGAGGTGCAACTTTTTGAATAAAATGCTCACGCTCGCAGGGTCTGGAACAAGTTCCGACTTTCTCTCGCTCAATCGCATTTTTCTGATTAATCTGATTTTGTCTCCATTCAAACCAAAATAGCAAATAAATTTTCTCAAAAAGCTGCGAGCAAAGCTCGTCAAAAAGCCGGCTGTCGCCGGAATATATAATTTTTTTACGCAAATTACCGTGAATTGTCCGCAAAATATAAAAAATTGACAGGAGAGACAAGAGAGACAAGAGAGACAAGAGAGACAAGAGAGACAAGAACACACAGCCACACAGACCCCTCTCAGTCTCCCCCCCTCAAGGGGAGAGGATGGCTGCGCCGGTTTTTTACGCAAATTGCAGTGAATTGACCACAAATTATCAAAAAAAGACACAAGATAATTTGCTTTAGATACAGGCAGGACATAAGAACATAAGCTCACACAAGAACATAGTTTTTTGTCAAACCAAGAAAACAAATTGCAAACCAAGAAAACAAATTGCAAACCAAGAACCCCCAAAAAAATATGGGACAGTCGGGACAAGTGGGACAACATTTTTCAGGCAAAGACGGGTTGTCTATTGCCCTTCCTTCTCAATGAGTTCTTGTGCCAGTTGGAGGTGGCTGATGGCACCGCGGCTCTGAGGGTCGTAGAGTATTGCAGGGAGGCCATGGCTTGGTGCTTCGCTCAAGCGGGTGTTGCGAGGAATGACGGTAGTGAAAACGATGTCGCCAAAGTGGCTCTTCAGCTCCTCGTAGATTTGGTTGGCGAGGCGCAGACGTGCGTCATACATTGTGAGCAGGAATCCCTCGATGTGCAACCCTGTGTTGAGCTTTGCCTTGATGATGCGCACGGTGTTGAGCAACTTGCTGATTCCTTCAAGTGCAAAATACTCGGCCTGTACCGGGATAATGACGCTGTTGGCGGCAGTAAGTGCATTGACGGTTATTAGCCCCAGCGACGGGCTGCAGTCGATGAGAATGTAGTCATAGTCGTTGTTGATGGTCGAGAGTATGTTGCGCAATACCTTTTCGCGGTTGGGCATGTCAATGAGTTCCAGTTCGGCTCCCACGAGGTCGATTCTTGACCCCAGCACGTCAAGAGACTTGACGCAGGAGTTGACCACTGCACTCTTGACAGGATAGTTGTCGACAAGGCATTCATAGACCGACGATTGCAACTTTTTAGGGTCGATGCCGAGCCCCGATGTGGCATTGGCCTGTGGGTCGGCGTCGATGAGTAATACCTTCTTTTTTAGTGTAGCCAGCGAAGCTGCGAGGTTGATGGCGGTAGTCGTTTTTCCCACCCCTCCTTTTTGATTTGCAATAGCTATAATCTTTGTCATGTTGTGTTGATGTTCTGAAAAATGTTTAAAAAGATGTGGTTAAGATGCTTGAATCCAGAGCGAGTTGATTTTGCGCTTGATGGCAATGATGTTGCCCGTGGTGATGAGTGCCATGATTATTACAGCAACCACGAGCGCAATGACTATTGTTCCGCCACTGGTGCCCAGAGCTTTAAGCATGGGCATGTAGCACGACCTTGCCACCAGCATGATGATAACGGCAAGAATGAGCACAGCCACGTTGATTGCTGCAACCATGTTGATATAGGTCTTGGCCACTTGGCTGGGTGAGTAGCCCAGCAGCAGCAGGTCTTGCAGTTTCTTGGTGTTCTTCTGCAGCAGCAGGTAGATGCTGAGCATGAGCACAAAGAAAGACAATAGGCTGATAATGATGCCAATGATGATTACGATGGTAACAACAAGGTTGAGGAAATACTGAGCCTTGCCTTGCTGCATCTTGTCGCCGGCAACCTGATAGCCGTGGTCGTCGAGATAGCGTTGCATTTTCACGTCGCCGGGGCTGTTGACCTCAACGATGAGTCGTGACGGGTTTCGGTCGATGCCACTGCCATATCGCTCATTGCTCCACTTCATGAAATCCTGTGGCACGACAATGGTGTTGAGGCGATTGGAGAACCCCACGATGCGTCCCTTGAGGGTCTCGTTATAGCCATTGCCGCGCATGGTGAACTGCAACGGTACCTTCGACACGATGCCTTCACTGATTTGTGGCAAGCCCTGGCTTGCCGCAAATCCAAAGTTATATAGCGACAGGTAGTCGCGCGACATTATCACCGGCACCTCGGGTTTGGCGGGGTCGAACTTCCAGTCGCTGTCGGCAACATCGATAAACTCGGTTGGAATAGACTCAAAAAACAGCATTGTCCCCATTGATCTCCCGCCAATGCCGCCTACCGATAATGTGGCAAAGAGGCTGTAGTCATTACTGGAGAACTTGCCCACCTTGCGGCACCAAGGCTGAGCCTCGATGTCGGCAATGGCATCGGGTGTGAACTCATTGCTCCCGCCGAGTAGGGTGCCAGCTGTCGACACTGCGCGGGTGATGATAAGATAGTCTTTCTTGATGAAACTTTCCTCGTCGTTGAAAATGGGTCTCACGTCTTGATGAAACTGCACAGCAAGTATTACAATGGTCAATCCAATAAGGCTGGCGAGAGAGAATCCCACCAGTTGCGAAGGGCTGATGTGCTTGCGCAAGAGCTTCCACATGAGCGACTTGCTGCTATTGTCGTTGTTGGTCTTGCTCATAACTTAAACTCCTTTACCTCATTGATTTTAACATTGTTGCCCACCGAGGTGGAAATGATGCCTGCACCTTGGCGTTGGGCTTCGTCGGTAACCATCTGTGCTACGATGGCATTGTTCACGTTGTCGAGGTGGCTCACCGGCTCGTCGAGAAGAATAAAGTCGCATGGCTGGCACAGAGTCCTCACTATTGCCACACGCTGTTGCTGCCCAATTGAAAGCTTAGAAACGGGACTGTCGATTTTTTCTACAATGCCCAGCTGCTCCATCATGGCTACAATCTCTTGGCGGGTCTTGTGACCGGTGATGCTGTTTTTTAGCATGATGTTCTCCATGGCTGTTAACTCGCCAAAGAGTCGCATGTCTTGTGCGAGATAGGCGATGTGATGTGTGCGAACTCGGCACCACTCATCAACCGAGAGTTGATTGATGTTGCGGCCGTCAAAGGCAAAGGTGCCGCTGTAGTCGTTGCGATAGCCATAAATGTAGCTGCACAGCGACGACTTGCCGGTACCGCTCTCGGCGCTTATGAGATAACGCTTGCCCTTTTCAAAGGTGACGTCGCGGAGCCAAATCTCGCTGCCGGTATCGGGCCTACCGGCAAAGACTGCCGGCAAGGTGTTGTGAAGTGTGATATTGTTCATTTCAAATATTCGGTTTTGCCTATGTGTCAAGCCTTAAGGGCAACTATGCGCTACTTGGCTCGATAAATAGTTTGCAAAAATAACCATTTCCAATCAATAATCATTCATATTTAAATTTTTTTATTACTGGTGTTGAAAACTTGATGAGCAACAAAGAGTGTTCCACTTTTTTTTAGGCAGGTATTGAATTTTTTATAAAAAAGCATTACCTTTGTGAGATTTTATGGAGAACTCATAACTTTTAAATTCTAAAATATATGTTTATCATTGGTATAGCCGGCGGAACAGGTTCGGGAAAGACCACCGTAGTACGCAAAATCATGAAGCGCCTGCCTAAGGGTGAAGTTGGAATCATCTCGCAAGACTCTTATTATAAGGATTCGAGCCATGTGCCAGTGGAGGAACGTCAGAAGATAAACTTTGACGAGCCGGCAGCATTTGATTGGAACTTGCTTCTTGAGCACTTGAAGATGCTCAAGGAGGGTAAGGCCATTGAGATGCCTACTTACAGCTACCTTACTTGCACCCGTCAGGAGGAAACGGTTCACATGGAGCCTCATGATGTGGTTCTAATCGAGGGTATCTTGGTAATGAGCGATCCACGGTTGCGCAAAATGATGGATATCAAGGTGTTTGTTGATGCCGATGGTGATGACCGCTTGATTCGCGTTATCTCTCGTGACTGTATAGAGCGTGGTCGCACCGCCCAGGAGGTTATCGACCGCTATCAGCAAGTTCTCAAGCCCATGCACCTCAAGCACATTGAGCCATGCAAGCGCTATGTTGACATCATTGTTCCCGAGGGCGGTCACAACGAGGTAGCCATTAACCTGCTAACCGACTATATCAAGAGTAGACTCAACTTGAAGAAATGAAATTATTTCGCGACCGCGATAAGGAGAACAAGCCCAAGGTAGAGAAATCGGCGCCTATTGTCTTGGCTACAGGTGACAATATCGATGAAGAGAATGTAATCACCGAGGTCAATGACAAGGTGGTTGAAATGCTCAAGCAAGCCGGCGAGAAAGGCGACCTTGTGTTGCAGACCGACAATCTGGTGAAGAAATATCGCCAGCGCACGGTTGCCAATCATGTGTCGATTAACGTTCGTCAGGGCGAGATAGTGGGACTGCTGGGACCCAATGGTGCCGGCAAGACCACGACATTTTACATGACTACCGGCCTTGTTACTCCCAATGAGGGTAGGGTATATATCAACAATGTGGAGATTACCAAGCTGCCGGTTTATCGCCGTGCACAACTTGGCATTGGCTACCTGCCTCAAGAGGCGTCGGTATTTCGCAAACTCACTGTGGAGAACAATATCCGCACGGTGCTGGAGATGACCGGCACGACACCCGAATATCAGCGCGACAAGCTTGAAGAGCTGATTGCGGAGTTTCACTTGGAGAAGGTGCGCAAGAATCTTGGTGACCGCCTGAGTGGCGGTGAGCGCCGTCGCACCGAGATTGCTCGGTGCCTTGCCATTAATCCCCGATTTATCATGCTCGATGAGCCGTTTGCCGGTGTCGACCCTATTGCGGTAGAGGATATTCAGAGTATCGTCTATAGCCTCAAGCACAAGAACATAGGCATACTGATAACCGACCATAATGCTCCCGAAACCCTTAGCATTACCGACCGCGCTTATCTGCTCTTTGAAGGTAAGATTTTGTTTCAAGGCACCAGCGAGGAACTTGCCGAGAACCCGGTGGTGCGTGAAAAGTATTTGGGTCGAAACTTCATCTTCCGTCGCAAGAAATTCAAGGAAACTATCGATTAATAATGAAGTCGATTATTGTGGAACCCATTATAAGTTTAACCAATATAAAAATTACTGTTATGAAGAAATTGTTTTGCATGATTGCACTGGCCGGCCTGGCACTTACTGCCTGGTCGCAGACCCCGCTGAGGCTCAGCACCTACAATGGCACATCACTGGAACGCTATGATGGTCAACAGCGCGATGTGACAGCAGAGCGCTACTTATTTACTGGCTGGAACACTATTTCGCTGCCATTCTCGGTTACAGAACAGGAGATTGACGAAGCCCTGGGACAGGGAGTGAAACTGGAGCGACTGGTAGGAGTGACTCAACAAGGCAACGAGATTCTGTTAAGTTTCCAGGACTGCAAGGCCGAGGGTATTAAAGCCAATACACCTTACATCCTTTACTATCCCGGAGAAACCGGCACGAAGAAAATTCGTGCTATCGCTCAAGTGGAGAACAAAGAGTCAAAATTGACGTTTACTACCGACTGCGGTGTGGAGATTACAATGAATGGTGCAATGCTCAAGACCGACGGCAAGGACCTGTATGGCATCCTCGCCATTAACAATGTAGATGCCAACTTCACCCACATCGACAATGAGAAGGCATTCTTCTATGCTACACGCTGCTTTATCAGTATCCCAGGCGAGCAGCAGTTCACCCTTATCCCACGCCACATGGCGCCTGGCGAGGTTACAAGCATCAACAGCATTGTAGCCGAAAACGACATTATTGACGTTTACAATTTGCTTGGAATGCGTGTCGCCCACAACATTAAGGCTGGCGAAATCAATAATCTTGTTCCAAATGTTTACATTGTGAACGGTCACAAAGTGCTCGTGAAGTGATATTGCTCAACTATAGTTTGTGTGTAATAGACTATAGTATTGACAATTATCTAAATTCTACAGGCAGCATCTCGGTTAAGGGGTGCTGCTTGCCATTAATTAGCCACGTAAAGGTGTAGCCTTCATAGCCACGTGGCAGGTAAACCTTGTCGATGCGGTGCCACTGTGGCTTGCCATAGTCGCTTGAGGCCCCGCTGAGTTCTACCCGCATCGCATGGTGGTTAACCTTCCAGTAGCCACCTCCGAGGCACACGTCGCCGTGTTCCATTAGATGTCGATGCAAAGTCACCATTCCAAGGCGCAGATTCCCGTCTTGGGTGATAATGAATTTAGGGTAAGCCATGACGGTGTTAATCGTTGGTTATCAAGGTGCCTACTGCTCCACGATTGAATGTGTTCTTTACCCAGATGGGTATGTTTTTCTCAGCTACGGGCTTGATGGTGGGAGCATAAATTACTTTAGCCCCCTTGTCACACATTTCTTGTGCCTGTTGATATGTCATCTGCCTGATTACAGTGGCGTTTGGGTCTTTCTTTGGGTCAGCAGTCATGAATCCGTCGACGTCGGTCCATATTTCGAGGCTGTCGGCATTAAGTGCGCTTGCCACGATTGCCGCGGTGTAGTCACTTCCTCCTCGCCCCAGATTGGAGATGCGTCGACTATTACTGTCGCGGGAGATGAACCCGCCCATTACCGCCACTTTGCCCTTGAACTTGCCTAAGGTGTTGGCGATATTGGTGTTGGTAGCTTCAATGTCACACTCATGATTGTTGCTGCGAATAATCTCAAGCGAGTTGAAATAGGTGGCATCGTTGATGATGAGGCTAATGATAAGCGATGACAGACGCTCGCCATAGCTTACCACTTCTTCCAGATCGGCCTCGGTGAGCTCCTCGTTGCGTGAAATGTCGGTGTAGGCATTGCTGAGTTCATAGAACAAGGCACGCACCCGGTTAAGGGCATCGTCAATTTGCTCTCCCTCGATGAGCGTGTTCATGATTTCGCTGTGACGAGTGGTGATGTCTTGAACAATGCGATAAGCACCAATGTCGTTTTTTGCAGCCAAGTTTGCGGCCTCAATAAGTGTGTCGGTGAGTCCGCCAAGTGCCGACACGACTACCACAACCGGTTCTTGCTGATGCTCTACAATGTATTTTACATTGCGCAGAGCGTCGACTGTTCCTACCGATGTGCCTCCAAATTTAAGTACCTTCATGAATGTGTCGAGATTTTTGTAACTGCAAATATAGCGTTTTTTTCTCGATAAGGAAGAAAAATCTTGTATAAATTGCGATTATTGCTTATTTTTGTGGGTGAAATGGAAGATTTAGAGCTTGACATATATAATTTGCTTGACTCGCAGCCTCATCCGTCGCGAGGGTCATTGCTTGTGGCAAAGCCTACTGTAGAGGACTTTGTCTTTAAGCGCAGTGTCACCATTCTTGTCGACCACGACAATGAAGATGGTACGATGGGAGTGATTGTAAATAAGCCCACTCGTTTTTCACTTAGTGAAATAATCCCCGATCTTGAGTGTGAAGTGAATGTTCCATTGTATCTGGGTGGTCCCGTGGGAACCAACATGTTGTTTTTTATCCACACGCTGGGCAAAGATGCCATCCCCGACAGTGAGCAACTGGCACCGGGTCTGTTCTTTGGTGGAGATTTTGAAGTTATGAAAATGTTTCTCGCCGATGGTGAGAACGTTAACGAAAAGGTGAAATTCATGGTGGGCTACAGTGGTTGGACTGCTGGTCAGCTCGACAAGGAGCTTGAGCGTCATGACTGGGCGGTGCTGAAAGATGACAACACGGCAAGCCTTGTGATGAGTGCCGGTGTTGACGATATTTGGAACGAGGCCGTTGCCCGCTTCGGGAACCAATATCGCCTTTGGAACACATGGCCCGATGACGTGAGCCTTAACTGAGGAATATATAATCCTTCAAGCAAAGCTAAAACACCAGTTGCATCATTTCCACGTCATGAACTTCGGTGCCGTGGTTTATCCATTTTTTTAGAAGACCGGCAGTGGTAAAGCCGTGTCTTTTAAGGAGGGCAGCACAGGCGGTGTTGTTCATTGGCACCAATGCGTAGAGCTGGAAAAGTCCCAGATAGTCGCGCACGTATCCCACGGTAAGCTTCAACGCTTCACTACCCAATCCCTTTTCCTGATGATTCTTATCTATCATGATGCCTAATTCGGCGCGGTTGTTGAAAGGGTCAAAATTAGTAAGGTCGACAGTGCCTATGGGTTCGCCTGTTTCGGTCAATGTAATCATCAGGCGCAGTTGTCGGGTGTTATAGAAGTCGCTGTCGTAGTTTTGAAGATACTGCCACAGGTAGCTCTTGGGCGACGGTGACATAATGTTGCTTACAGTCCACAGCCAACAGTCGTTCTCCCAACGGTATAACACATCGAGGTCGGTAGCTTCGAGCGACCGCAGTGTGACGATGTCGTTAGAAATAATCTTTTTCATGCCGGTAATTTTTTCAACTTTGCAAATTTAGTGATAATTATTTTGTCACATTAACAATTTTGCACTAAATTTGACCGCTTAATAAATAAAATAAAGAAAAAACAAATATCATGGGATTAGTAATAGGAATAGATGTGGGCGGAAGCACCACCAAGATTGTTGGGCTCAACGGCGGTCAGATTCTCTCTCCAATGTTTATTACAGCAGCCGACCCCATTACATCGCTTTTTGGCGCGTTTGGCAAATATATCTATGACAACGACATCACTTTAGATGATATAGAGCATGTCATGCTCACAGGAGTTGGCAGCTCGGGTGTGACAACTCCCATATATGGACTTCCAACCACTAAAGCCGACGAATTTCAAGCCGATGGCCTGGGAGCGCGTTTCGACAGCGGACTTGATAAGCTCACTGTGGTATCGATGGGGACAGGCACAACGCTGGTGAGCGTCGATGGTGATGAAATCAAGCACCTGGGTGGCATAGGCATTGGCGGCGGCACCCTTATGGGCTTGGCGCATTTGCTGTTGAAGACCGATCATGTGAGCGACGTTATCGAGCTTGCTGCCAACGGTGACATCACTCACATCAACCTGCAGATTAAAGACATCTGCAAGACCGACCTTGAAGGCCTGCCGTTGCATGCCACAGCTTCACTCTTTGGCAAGGTGCGGCAAATTACTCCCAGCGATTGTGACGTGGCGCTGGGTATCATCTGCATGGTGCTGGAGTCTATTGGTTCGGCGGCAGTGCTGTCGAAGTTGAACACAGGGGTAAAGGACTTTGTCCTTATTGGCAACCTCACTCGCTTGCCACAATGCAACGTAGTGTTCCCACGCATTGAGGAAATATATGGAGTGAAATTTCACATTCCTGCTCATGCCGAGTACTGCACCGCCCTTGGTGCGGCACTGGCTTATTCAAAATCTCATATTATATAATTTACACATAGCAATTAGAATGTACAACAGAGAATATACCCACGATTTCATTACCGAGCTTAAAGAGAACGAGATTTTTGTCTTTGGCAGCAATCTTGAGGGCATGCATGGCGGTGGTGCAGCACTTGTTGCTTATCGTCGCTTTGGCGCGGTGTGGGGACAAGGTGTAGGTCTTCAGGGACAGAGCTATGGCATCCCAACAATGCATGGCGGAGTAGAGGCCATTAAGCCCTACGTTGACGAGTTTGTTGAATTTGCGGCTCATCACCCTGAATATAAGTTCCTTGTTACCCGCATAGGGTGTGGCATAGCCGGTTTCGGAGTTGAGGAAATAGCCCCTCTTTTTGCTGCTGCAATCAACTTGGACAATGTAATTCTTCCCAAGGATTTTGTAGAGCTCATATAGTGTTTTTATGTAATAAAACACTGTTTTTTGCGTTCTAATTATATTAGAGCGCAATAGCTATTGCAATACTTTGTGTTATAAACCCTACGGATTTAGTTACAATAATATGAAAATAACATTTTTGGTGCCTCCTGTCCTTGACGGTAACCGCCCCGCTGAACGCTCGGCCGGTTGCACAAGGGTGGTGTATCTTGCACCAAACATATATGAATTGACCGTTATTGGAGTGGTCGAGAATGAGCACTTGGGTGAGGTTGATTACAAGGACTTTGTATTTTACAAAAAGACCGAGGAGGACTACCGCAACTTTCTCGCTGCCGACGATAGCGACATTTATTGTATCTGGACGGTGAACCTGTCGATAGAAAGCGATCTCAAAGCCATTGAGATGCTTCAAGGTTACCGCAAGGATGCCCGTGTCATTCTCATGGGGCCGGGTCCCTCTTATTTCATAGAAAAATGTCTTGTCAACGACCATATTGTCATCGTGCGCGGAGAACCCGAAGCAACGATTGTTGAACTCCTTCATGCCCTTGACGAGGGAAAGCCTTTGAATGAGATTTTGGGAATTTCGTGGATGCGCGATGGAAAGATTGTGAACAATGGATTCAGGCCGCTCATTGGCGACCTCGACTCATTGCCTTTCCCTGCCCGTCATTTTATAGCCAATAGGCGTTACTATAATCCCAAAATAAAGCGTAAAGGCTACACTACGGCATTCACTTCACGCAACTGTCCATATCACTGCATCTATTGTGTGCCCAGTTCGTTAACTTTTGCTCGTGAGATTGAAAACAAGCGCTTCACTGGTCGCAAGCCCACTATCTCTTACCGCACAGCCGAGAGTGTAGACCGCGAAATGGCTATGCTTCATGAGCAAGGCTATAAGGCGGTGGGATTTATGGACGACAATTTCATTTGGAATGAGGAGCGCACTCGCCTGATGTGTGAGATAATGAAGAAATATGACATGCTGTGGGGATGTCAGGCGCGCGTCGATGCTATCACCGAGCCCATTGCCAAGATGCTGGGCGAGAGTGGATGTTGCTACGTCGACTTGGGAGTAGAGTCGTTTAACGACGACATTCTCAAGTACGTGCGCAAGGGTATTACCACCGAGCAGATTTATAATGCCATCCATTATCTCAAGAAGTACAAAGTGCCGGTGAAGCTTAACGTCTTGATTGGCAGTAGCCCGCTTGAGACCAAGGAGACTCTGCGTCACACCCTCAATGAAGCTAAAAAGCTTAAGGTTGATCAGGTGATGTTCAACATAGTGTCGCCGTTCCCCGGTACTGAGTTTTACAAGCTATGCAAGGAAAATGGCTGGCTCTCGACGCCCGACTATGTACCTACCGACGTTCAGCGTGAATCTATCCTCAACTTGCCCAATATCTCATCGGCCGAGATGGAGAAAATTCTTTTCAAGAATAACATCAGTTACTTCTTGTCGTGGCATTTCATTACCACACAACTGAAGAGATTTTCCAGCTGGAGCGAATTTGCTCATGCTGCCAGGGCGTTGAAAATCAAGCTGTTTGGATAGAAGAGATTGCTATGCGCCTCTCTGTCATTATAATCACTTACAACGGCTTGGGCTTTCTAACACGATGCCTTGCCTCGTTGCGTGATTTTATTAATGACCCATCGTGCGAGGTGATTATTATAGACAATTATTCAACCGATGGGACTCTCGATTTCTTGCGTGACAACTATCCTCATCTTAAATTAATTCTAAATAGCGAGAATCGTGGTGTGGCAGCAGCGCGCAATCAGGGTCTTGCGATTGCCAAAGGAGAGAAGCTCCTCATCCTTGACAATGACACCGAGGCTACTACTGTGGCTATAAATGCCATGAGCGATTATCTTGACGCCCATCCCGACGTGGGGCTGTGCTCATGCCGGCTTGTTGACAAGGAGGGCATTCCGCAAGACAGCTGCAAGCCTTATCCCGGGCTTATGATTAAGGTTAGGAATGTGCTGGGAGTAGGTAACAAGACGCATTACACACCCAATGCCGAAGGAATTATTGAGCCCGTGTATGTGATAGGAGCCTGCCAAATGTTCTCTCGCAAAGTGGTTGACAAGGTGGGAAAGCTCGACGAAAAGATATTTTATGGTCCCGAAGATGCCGACTGGTGCATTCGCATCAGGCAAGCCGGTTGGCGCATTCATTGTCTTGACAATTACACCATCGTTCATGACTATCGTCGCTCAACACGTCGCAGCCCACTGTCAAAGCTTGGCCGCCTTCACATCAAAGCCTTGATTTACTTTTACTGGAAGCACCGTCGAGTGTTTTAAATCCTAATGACCGATTTGGGTTAAAGCTGTTACTCACTTTTTCCTTCCTTTTGTTGCTTGAGGCGCTTGCGGTAGGCTTCAAGGTACTGGTGCTGACGATGGCGGCGCGCAGCTTCTTTGCGTGCCTTCATTTTGAGGTAGTCGTTATAGTGGTTTTCAACGTAGTTGTCGGCCATAACTCTAATTTTTTAATTCATAATGCACAATGCATAATGCACAATTGGACTGCGCCAACTCAATGCATAATTCATAATGCACAATTCACAATTCATAATGCTCGATGCGCAAGTCACCATCATTCTTGGGCGAAAGAGTCGCTGAAGAGAGTGCGGTTCAGGATTGAACGCCCCAGGGTCAGTTCGTCGGTATATTCAATTTCGTTGCCCACGCTCACTCCGCGTGCGAGAATGGTGATTTTAACGTCGGGGTAGGGTGCCAGGCGGCGGTAAATGTAAAAATTGGTGGTGTCACCTTCCATCGTCGCACTTAGAGCAAGAATCACTTCGCGCACCTCGCCGCTTTTCACACGCTCGACAAGGCTCTCAATTTCAATGTCTTGTGGTCCAATTCCGTCCATGGGCGAGATCAGTCCTCCAAGCACATGATAGAGGCCGTGATGCTGCGCCGTGTTCTCGATGCTCATCACGTCCTTCACATTTTCTACAACGCACACCGTTGAGCGGTCGCGCGAAGGATTGGAGCAGATGGGGCAGGTCTCGGTTTCGCTTATGTTATGACACACGCGACAATAGCGAATTTCCTTGCGAAGCTTGATGATGCTCTCGCCAAAGCGCGTTGCCACTTCCTCGTTCTGCTTGAGCAGGTAAAGCACGAGCCTGAGCGCTGTTTTTCGCCCTATGCCTGGCAGCTGGGCAAATTCACTCACGGCATTTTCCAGTAGTGTAGAAGCAAATTCTTGTTCCATAGTGCAAAGATACGAATAGTTTTCAGTTCTTGGTTGCCGTGAATGAGATTTTTTTCTCATGGTTTGTGTAAAATAAAAAAAAGTCGTAATTTTGGCATCAAATGTCGCTACACGAGTCCATTGCAGTTATGTTCTCGTGACATTTGCGCTTAAAATTAATTGCTAAGAACTCACCATAAACAAATAGGAAAAGCAGATGACCTTACAATGGATTCCTCTCATATCGTTGCTTGTCGTGAACTTTTTTCTCGACATCTGGCTTTATCGCAAGTTCCGGCGCAGCGAGCATTGGCCACGGCTCAAGAGCGGTGTTCATGCTGTGCTCTCGCTTGTGCTGCTGGCAGTGATAATGGTGGCAGTATTTACTCCTCACCGCCAATGCGACAATCACACCTTTGTGGGTTTAATGTGGATGCTGTACATCTACTATGCTTTTTATGTGCCGCGTTATTTGGCGGCATTGGTGTGGATGCCTACTCACCTTAAATGGAGTGGTCGCCGCACTCGCAAGGTGGGTGGGACAGTTGCCACTTTACTTGGCATCTTGGTCTTTGTTTACATGTTATTTGGGTCATTGCAGGCTACTTATCACATTAATGTGGAGCATGTGGACATGGAATTTGAAAACTTGCCCGATGAGTTTGACGGCTACCGCATAGCGCAGTTCAGCGACACGCATTTAGGAACTTACGATGGGAACCCTCGTTTCATGACGTTTTGTGTAGATTCTATCATGGCGCAGAAGCCCGACCTCATTTGCTTCACCGGCGACCTGGTGAGCCGTTTTTCAAGCGAAGCGTTGCCCCATAAGAAGGAATTATCGCGCCTTCATGCCCCCGACGGAGTGCTGTCGGTGCTCGGAAATCACGATGATGGTCATTATTTTCAGTGGCCCTCCGAAGAACAGCGGCAAGCCGACCAGCAGGCTCTCATCGACCTTGAACGGGAAATGGGGTGGAAAGTGCTTGTCAACGACCACATTATCTTGCGTCGCGACTCGAGCGAGATTGCCGTTATAGGCACCGAATGTTTTGATTCATGGCCATTCCCCAAGAAAGGTTTTCTCGACTCGGCCTATGTTGACTATGAGACGAGCAAGCGATTCACTATCTTGCTGCAGCACAATCCCACCCAATGGGATCTCGACAATATTTATAAATTGAAGCTGATTGACTTTCGCTTGTGCGACAAGGTAGACCTCATGCTCTCGGGGCACACCCATGCCATGCAGTGCATGATAACCCTCTTTGGGCACAAATTCTCACCAGCAAGCCTCAACTGTGAGTTCTGGGGAGGGCAGTACAGCAAGGGCAATCATAAGCTCTATGTGAACATTGGTCTGGGCATGGTGGGAATGCCTGTGCGCCTCGGCTCAGCTTATCCCGAGGTAACCCTCATCACTCTAAAGAAGAAAAAAACGAAATAACAATAATATTGAGAGTATAGCACATTAGATAAAAATAGCTTTTATAATGGCCGACAAGATTTCAACACTCATATCGCAGGAGCTTAACCTGCCCATCAATCAAGTGTCAAGCACGGTGAGCCTGCTGCGTGACGACAATTCCATCCCCTTTATCAGCCGCTACCGCAAAGAGCAGACGGGAAACCTTGACGAAACGCAAATTCAGTCCATCGACTCGCGCATGGCTTATTATGACGAACTGCAAAAACGCAAGTCAACGATTTTGAAAACGATAGAGGCGCAGGATAAACTCACCGAGGAGCTTTCTAACCGCATTATCAATTGCTGGGATGCCACCGAGCTTGAAGACATATATCTGCCTTACAAGCCCAAGCGTCGCACACGCGCTCAAATGGCTCGCGAGAAAGGGCTGGAGCCTCTTGCCAAGATGATTATGGCACAAAAAGGAGGCAACGTGACGCAGATGGCTTCGCGCTTTGTCGACGGCGACAAGGTGCCCAATGCCGATGAGGCGATTGACGGAGCCCTCGACATCATTGCCGAGTGGGTGAGTGAGAATCAAACGGTGCGCAATAGTGTGCGTCGCTCGTTCCGCTACGATGCCATCCTCAACTGCAGCGTGGTGAAGGGCAAGGAAATTGAAGGTCGCAACTATGAGTTCTATTACGACTTTTCCAAGCCGTTGAAGCACATCTCATCACATCAGCTGCTTGCTATTCGCCGTGGCGAGAAGGAAGGTTTTCTCAAGGTTAGCATCGACATTAACAACAACCGTGCCGTCGACAACGTGTGTCGCATCGTGGTGCGAGGCAAAGAGGCTACATCTCAACTCGTTGAAGAGGCTGCCGAGGATAGCTTTGACCGTCTTATTAAGCCGTCAATCGAGAATGAGTTTGCTGCACTCTCCAAAGAACGTGCCGATGCCGAGGCTATCGACATGTTTGCTCAAAACGTGCGCCAGTTGCTATTTGCCCCGCCATTGGGTCACAAGCGCATCCTCGCCGTTGACCCTGGTTTCCGCACCGGTTGCAAAGTGGTGTGCCTCGACGAGAACGGCAATCTCCTGCACAACGATGTGATTTATCCCACCGCGCCAAACTATGATATAGAGGGTGCCACCAAGAAGATTCATAACCTTGTTGAAACCTATAAGATAGATGCTATTGCCTTGGGCAATGGCACCGCAAGCCGCGAGACCGAAAAATTCCTTAAGCGCATCCGTTATCATCGCAACATCAACGTGTTTGTCGTTAGCGAAAACGGAGCGTCAATCTATAGCGCCAGCAAGATAGCACGCGACGAGTTTCCCGACAAGGACGTGACCGTGCGTGGTGCTGTGTCGATAGGCAGGCGACTGCTCGACCCGCTTGCCGAGCTTGTGAAAATCGACCCCAAATCGATAGGTGTGGGGCAGTATCAGCATGATGTAGACCAGGCAAAGCTCAAGGAGGCACTGAACTATACCGTAGAGAGCTGTGTGAACAGTGTTGGCGTGAACCTCAACACAGCGAGCAAGGAGCTTTTGACCTATGTCTCGGGTCTCGGACCCACTTTGGCGCAGAACATTGTTAACTACCGTGCCGAGAACGGCGACTTTCATTCGCGCCAGGAGTTGCTCAAGGTGCCCAAGCTCGGTCCCAAGACTTTTACTCAGGCAGCAGGTTTCCTGCGTGTGCCCGAGAGCGATAACCCGCTTGACAACAGTGCCGTGCACCCCGAGCGCTACGACCTTGTGACACGCATGGCACGTGACTGTGGATGCACCGTGGCCGAGCTCATAAAAGACAAGGAAAAACGCAACCTTATCAACATCAAGCGGTACGTTTCGCGTGAGGTGGGCGAGCTCACTCTTATCGACATCATGCGCGAACTTGAGAAACCCGGGCGTGACCCCCGCAGCGAGGTTAAGGCAATGGAATTTGATGAGAGCGTTCACGAGATTGCCGACCTTAAGCCAGGTATGGAACTCCCTGGAATAGTGACAAATATCACCCAGTTTGGGGCCTTTGTCGACGTGGGCGTTCACAAGGAGGGACTGGTGCATGTGTCACAGCTCAGCGACAAGCGTGTTGAGAGTCCCGCCAAGGTGGTCAAGCTCAACCAGCACGTGCGGGTGCGTGTGCTCACCGTCGACCTCGACCGGCAGCGCATCGCCCTCACAATGAAAGGTGTAAAACAGCCTTGAGAAATGGATTAAAAAAGAAGTTCCTGATGTTATAACACTTCAAAAGATTGGTTTAAATGTTGCTTAATATGTCAATAAAGAAAAAATGTTTTTTATCACTACTGTTAGTGGCGTTTTTTTCGTCAGATGTTTTTGCGGGAAGCAGTTTATATGTTAAGGTTACTGCCAAAGCCACCACGCCAACTGGAGCTACAGGAGCAGGCAAGGTATATGCTACTATAGGCACCTCAACAAATTCTCCTTCTTATGCATCCGATTCTTATACCACTCCATCTGCATCGGTAAATGCTGGTCTTACCTCACAAGCCAATACCATTGCCTATCTGTATGCTCAAGGGGCCAATGCTAATTATATTTTTGAAAAATGGACAACCACAGGTTGGAGCTCCAGTCAGCCAAAGACTTCGGCACCTATAATAGCCAAGGGTAAAGAAAGTGGTTCCCCTACCGAGTATACTTTCACCGCAAGTTTTAAACAGGCTGGGGCTGTGATAGCAGTGTCGAATGATGAGACAAGAGGTGTCGTTACTAACAGCAATATTGGTAATCAAGTAGGGCAGTCGGTAACACTGACAGCCATAGAGAATGTTTTCAAGGGTGTTTTCAAAGGTTGGCGTGACCCTTCGGGAAACATTGTGTCGGATAGTAAATCTTATACCTTTACTGTCACCGAAAGTAATAAAGGTACTTACACCGCTGAGTTTGATAGCAGGGATTTGACTAATGGTATGTATATCATGCTTTATAGTGCAGCATCCTCGGAATATTTGGGCTTGTTAGGTAATGATGATGATACCGACGAGAATCAACGCTTTTTCCGCCACTCGGTGCTTCTTGCCAATGGCGGGTTTGCCCATTCTTCACCGGCTTTTGTCATAAAGATGACTGGTACTCCCGATGATTACTTTAATTTGAAAGCACTAAATCTTGCTGCTCAAGGCACGAGCATTAAAGATAATAGTAGTGCAAGCTCAGGAGATCTTGACTTTTATAGGGTGAAAGATGGTACATATATTATTAGAGGTAAATTCTATGGTCAAATAGGATTTATGAAACCTGCTCCAACCTATACCTCTAATGGCAGCACTCCTTTTACAATGGAAGAGCATTATGGAAAAATTTATCATCCCGGAGCTTTTAATGGCGCAACCTTGACCGATTCTCAATATTTTTGGAAAATTGCCGTGCTTACCGAGGATGAGCACACCCATTGCTTTGGAGCCGAGCCCATGAGTGCCGTGACGTTCAATGGGAAGTATTATACCACAATGTTTACTGAATTTCCCTATAAATGTCTTGATGGCGTGAATGCGTTTATCATCGATCGAATCAATAATGATGGTACTGTTCACCTTAAAAAGGTTAGTGACGGAATTGTGCCTGCCAAGACTCCTGTTATTTTGCAATGCACGTCAAACGATGCCAAGAACAACCGGCTCTTGCCGTTGACCGACAATCCTAGTGCCCTTTCGGGCAACTGCTTGAAGGGAGAGATTTGGATAAAGGATTACAAAAAGGACGAATCGGATTATCGCACTACATTTAATAATGCTACGATGAGGGTGTTGAGTAATGATGAGTGCTCATTCAAGAATGTGAACAATACCGACGTTTTGGCTGGCACAGGCGAGGTTGGCACGTTGACTTACATTCAGAACAACACTTGCTATTTAGACCTCTCAAGTGTTTCCTACAGTGACCGAAAGGAACAGTACACCTTTGAACTTCCTGTCAAGCCTCTAATTGAGCCTGAATCACAGCCCTGTATTAGTGGAGAGACCGTTCCCGTTACTATCTCTTGCACAACTCAGGGCGCGACAATAAAGTATTCTACCGACGGTGAGAATTGGCTTGACTATGAGGGCATACCAGTTGAGATTTCGGATAATGCCACAATCTGGGCTAAGGCGGTTGACCCCGACACCGGTTTCGAAAGTGAAGCTGCAACCGCGACCTATTCATTTGAGCCAAAAGGTGTTCATGTCGCCGAATTGCCTGATAATGCCGATGAGATTACTTATAAGATTGTTGACCCGTTGACGGTGGCTTATGTCGACAAGAACAATGTAATATATGCCAAGGATGATAATGGTGCCGAGGAGCAACTCCCCGCAGGCAAGGTAGACTTCATGAAGACTAATTATCCCGAGGGCAAATATGGCGACCACAGCAACTGGGTAGCGATTGAGGTTTCGTCAACACCCACTGTTGAAACCTATAATATGATTGATGCCACGGGCAAGGTGGTGGAAGGGTCATTCCCCAACCGCCGCATTGTGGGTAGTGTGAATTATCTTAATAACAACAACTTCTTCTCTTACAATACCTACTGTGTGGTAAACTTTATGGACGAGTCTTATCATAGGGGGTATTTCTTTGCTACTCCTGCTGCCAATGAGATTGCTTATATTATCTGGGCACAGTATGATGGCAATGACACTTTCATTGCGCCCACCAGTTCGGGCTTTGATGCCGGCATTACTGCCGACTTTAGCTTGTATGAGGGAGAAGTGCCGTCTCTTGTCAAGGGTGATTTATATGGCTTCTTGGCTCTTGTTCAACGGATGCCAGCGACTAATGGCATTGGTCCAAAAGCCACAACGACAGGTGCCTATAAGATTTATCCATTGGACGAATTGAAAGATTGGAGTAAAGACCCGGTGGTGACTGGCATCGGCAATGTGGACTCGGGCACCGTTGTTGGCGTTAAGTATTACAACATTATGGGTGTAGCGAGCGATGTCCCGTTTAAGGGCGTTAACATCGTGGTCACAACCTATAGCAACGGCACCAGCACCACAAGCAAGGTGATTAGGTGAGCGGTAAATAGGCCGATTTAGAGAATTTTATCGGGGCGGTTCGTATATTTTGACCGCTCCGATTTTGTTTTGTCAATAGCTATATGGAATTTTGCGTTTGTTATAGATTATTTAAAAATAGTAGGAGAAAAGGGTGGGTAAATTGTGATTTTTCCAAAAAAAATCACTAATTTTGCAGTTTGAATTGTAATGTGGAATAAAACACAGAGATTTTAATGAATTTTCTAAAGCATAAAGTATCTGTTGCTGTGGCAGTTGTGATTGTCGCAGGCGTTCTCACGTCGTGCTTTAAAGAAGAGCCGCTCAATGCCGAGTGCGACATCGAGAAGGCTTGGGTGCATGTGAGCGACGTTGACAGCTACTTCTATAATGTTACCGACACTCTTATCGAGGTCATCAGCACCGACGATAAGATAGTGTTCACTATGCGTGATGGTGTCGATGTTACTGCCCTGGCACCGCAGTTCACAATAACCGATGGTGCTACCATCACTCCGGCAAGCGGCTCGGTTCAGGATTTTAGCAAAGGGCCTGTGACCTACACTGTGACCTCTCAGGATGGCAAGTGGCAACGCAGTTACACTGTGGAATGCAACCGTGTGGCACATTACATCACCGAGGTGATGAATTTTGATTTCGAACACTTTGAGCTTAATCCTTCCAATCAGGCCTACTATATTTGGCATAATATCTTGCCTGACGGAACCCTCGGTGATGATTGGGCTACAGGTAATGGTGGCTTTAGGCTTAGTAGGAGAAGTGCTAAACCAGAAGAATATCCAACAATTGTACTTGAAAATGGATATGATGGACATGGAGTGATGCTTATTACTCGTAGTACTGGTGAACTTGGAAAAATCAGTGGCAAACCAATTGCCGCTGGTAATATGTTTTTGGGTAAGTTTAACTTGAGTAAGGCATTAACCAAGACCATGGAGGCAACGGAGTTTGGCATACCATTCACCCAAAAGCCTTTGCGTCTCTCGGGTTATTATCAGTATAGCCCCAGCAGTCCTTTCATTGATAAGAATTTTAACGAATACCCCGACCGCATTGATGCTGGTGACATCTATTCGGTTCTTTACATCAACCACGACCGCAATGGCAATCCAGTGGTGCTCTATGGCGACAATGTGCTCTCAAGCGACCTTATCGTTGCCGTGGCACGCGTCAAGGACATCAAGGAAACTAACGGCCAATGGGTGAACTTTGACATCGAGTTTGAGTACAGACGAGACATTGACATGGATTTACTTGCCAACCGTGGCTATAACCTCACTCTTGTGTTCTCGTCGAGCATCGAGGGAGCTACCTTTGAAGGTGCTATAGGCAGCACGCTGAAGGTCGACAAGGTGCGCCTCACCTGTGAAACTAAGGAGTAGTCAGTTGTCAGTTATCAGTAGTCAGTTATCAGTTGCCGGTTGTAGGACTTTAAAAAAATATGAAACGATATATAACAATATTACTTGCGCTCGTTGCTGTCAACACCTGGGCAATAATGCCCAACGATGGCGGATGCAAGAACCTGCAGAACTTTTTCCGAAACGTTCAGGGTTTTGGACGTTTGGGCTATAGCATTGGCGGTACGGCTCCGCTTGGCATGCCTGCCGAGATTCGCTCGCTCAACAAGTTTATATTGCAGCCCAACGTGTCGTTTGGTGCCGACCTTATCAAGCCCACAAGCAAGCATTGGGGCATTCTTGCCGGCATCCACTTCGAGAACAAGGCCATGCACATCGATGCTACCGTCAAGAATTACCACATGAAGATAACTCAGGGTGGTGAGACGCTTGAGGGTGTGTTCACAGGAAAGAACGACAGCCATGCTGTAGCGTGGATGTTCACCGTTCCCATTCAGTGTGTTTACATGGTGAATGACAAGTGGAAGATTAAGTTTGGACCTTATTTCTCCTATCTCACCAATTGTGGATTTGACGGTTTTGCTTATGACGGCTACCTGCGCGTTGACGACCCCACGGGAGCTAAAGTGCTGCTTGGCTCTACCGATGAGGAGCGTGGCAATTACGACTTCAATGAAGATGTGCGCAAGTGCCAGTTGGGCATTGGAGTGGGAGTTGACTACTTCTTTACCCGCAAGTTTGGCGTTTATGCCGACCTTAACTGGGGCTTGAGCGGCTACTTTAAAGCACATTTCAAGACTCTGGACCAGACGCTGTACCCAATCTATGGAACTTTAGGCATTGCCTATCGTTTCAAGTAATATTCTTGTTCTTTTACACCTATTGACTCAAAAAATATAATATAATTTAAACGTTTAAATCATGAAGAAAATTTTTACACTTTTTGCTGCCGTTGCTATGACTCTTGCAGCTTGGGCTAATGATTACACTGGAACTATCGCTGTCTCTATTAATGGCGAAGGAGGCTCTCAGGAAACTACAATTACTGTAGATCAAAATGAGGATGGAACATACAAACTGAGCATTTACAACTTTGCTCTTGAACTATTTGGCACAAAAACTTATGTTGGTAATATTGTTGTCGATAACCTCACTGGTTATACTGTAGCCGGAAAGACTACGGTTGTTGCCAATCAAGCAATAACAATCGAACCAGGCAATGATCCTGAAAATGAGACTTGGCTTGGTCCTTTATTGGGTGAAGTTCCCATTATTATGGCAACTCAATTTGATGAAACTAACGCAAAAGTTGACATTGATATTGATATGAGATCCAGTATCGAACAGTTTATCAACGTTACCTTTACTACTCCTGTTGAGGAGCCTCTCAAGGGTGATGTTAACAAGGACGGCTTTGTTACCAGTGCCGATGTTACAGCGGTTTATGATATCCTCCTTGGTAATGATAATCAATAAATATAGTATACCAAAAAACACAACTGAAATGAAAAAATTGTTTTTAACCCTGATGGCATTGCTAACCACAATGGCGGTAATGGCTACCCAATATACCGGCACTCTTACCGTTACTGTAAATGGCGTAGCAACGGAACAAGATAACGTTAATGTCAGTGTTGTAAATAATGGTTCTGACTACACATTGAGCATCAACAACTTTGTGATGGATGGCACGCCAGTTGGTAATATCGTAGTTACTGCTCCCGGCTCTACAAGAAATGGCTTGACAAGCATTATCACCAGTCAAACTATTACAATTGCAGAAGGCGATGACTCAAGTGTTGACATGTGGCTTGGTCCCTTGCTGGGTGATGTGCCTATCAACATGGTGCTGGCTTTCAACCAATATGCCATGACTACTAACATTGATATATACATGGTTGAGCTTGGACAAACGATTAATGTAAAGTTTGCTCAAGATGGCGAGACCACAGGATACCAAATCAAGAACAGTGGTTTTGAGAACTTTGTAGAATCCAGTGGTGAACCGGTAGCATGGCATGGGTTTAAGAGTGCTACAGGAGGATTTGCGTCTTTTGCAAAAGGCAAACTTGAGGCAAGTACTGACTGTCATGGTGGTAGCTATAGTGCAGTTATTACGTCTGCATTCTATTTCGCTATTAATAACGGCACAATGACAACAGGCCGTCTCAATGCCGGCAATATGAGTGCTTCAAATACTGCAAATCATAGCGAGATGAATATGGTTCAAACCGATCCAAATACTCCACTCCCTACAGATCATAATGGCGACCCATTCTATACTGTAATGCACGGCCGTCCTGATGCTATTAAGTTTTGGGTGAAATGCCAGCCCAAAACAGCCAGTGATGTGGCTACAATGAGCGCCATTATTACTGATGGTACTTATTATCAAGATCCTGAAGACAAGACATATACCAACAAACTTGCAACAGCCAAGAACAATGAAATAGCTAAATGCGATTGGACTGAAATGTCAGTAGATTTTGAATATGTGAATCCGAACATTATAGGTCAAGGTTTGCTTGTGACTTTTTCTACTAATGCCACTCCTGGCGGAGGAAGTAGTGGTGATCAAGTCTTTATTGATGACATTGCTCTGGTTTACAATGCTGCAATTACCGGCATCAAAATAAAAGGCACACCATTGGCTGGTTTCGCTCAGGATGTGTATGAGTATAACTTTGACCTTCCTGCCGGTACAACTTTCACCGCCGATGACATCGATGCAACTTATGTTAGTGAGCATGCTTACTTGGTAAAGAAAGTAGTAGAGACCGACGAGGCTGTTAAGCTTTTTGTCGCTGTTGTTAGCAACGACCTCAATACTATTAAGGTATATACTATCAACTATGCTAAACCTCAGACGGTTGTTCTTGATGGGGTGTCGTTTGCCGCAGGTCGCAACTGGGCGACTTGGTATGGCGACCAGCCACTTCAAAAGCCTGAGAACGTGAGCGTTTACACAGTAACATATAATGGTGGCAACACAGTTACAATACCTGCAAGGTCACTGTCGTATATCCCTGCCGGTGTGGGCGTGTTGCTTTATAGCACTACTCCTGCCACCGAGGTTGCAGCATTGCCATTTGATGGAACAACAGTTTCCTACACCAGTGCATTGCAGGGCTTCTTGGTTAACACTCCCATCTCTAACGGATATGTGCTTTACAACGGCACCTTTATCCTGAGTGAGAGTGGCACACTGGCAGCTCACCGCTGCTATCTGCCTATTGCCAAGTCGGCTGACGCACCTCGCATGCTGATGATTGCCAGTGAAGGCACAGTAACCGGCATCGAGAGCCTTGAGACTGTGGATCATGGCACAGCCCGCTACTTCGACATCAACGGCCGTGAGGTGAGCGCTAATGCCAAGGGCGTTGTCATCGTTCGCTACAGCGACGGCACCGTGACCAAGATGATAAACCGCTAATCAAGGCATACGAAATAAACTGAAAACACTTGCGACCATCCTCGTTTTTTGCGGGGATGGTTGTTTTTTTGAGCGAAACTCACTATTTTTGCACTATAATCTCATTAACTAAGATAAAAACATTGCAAAATCATGAAAATCATTGTTCTTGACGGATATGTGGGCAATCCCGGCGACCTGTCGTGGGAACCGCTTGAGAGGCTGGGCGACGTAACAGTTTACCCTCGCAGCAAGCCCGAAGAGATAATAGAGCGTGCCTTGCCGGGCAACGTGTTGCTTACCAACAAGGTGGTCTTTGACCGCAAGCTTATCGAGGCGCTGCCCAATCTTAAATGTATAGGTGTGATTGCCACCGGTTTCAATATCGTGGATATTGACGCCGCCAACGAGCGTGGCATCGTGGTCACCAACGTGCCCGCCTATAGCACCGCCTCGGTTGCGCAAGTGGCGATAGCCCACCTGCTCAACATGACAACTCATGCCGAGCACTACACCAGCGAGGCACGTGAGGGAGTGTGGAGCAGGAGCATTGACTATACCTATTGCAGTGCTCCGTTTATCGAGCTCGACGGCAAGACAATGGGCATTGTGGGGCTGGGCAACATAGGCAGCACTGTGGCACGCATCGCAGCGGCATTTGGCATGAAAGTGATAGCCTTTACCAGCAAGCCTCAGGAGGCATTGCCACCATATATCACTCGTGCCGAGTCGCTCGACGAGGTGTTCAGGGTGAGTGATGCAGTGAGCCTGCACTGCCCGTTGACTGCCGACACTCGTGGCATGGTAGATGCCCGTCGCCTGTCGCTGATGAAGCCCACCGCAATGCTTATCAACACCAGCCGTGGACCACTCATTGTGGAGGAAGACCTTGCCGCAGCGCTTAAAAATGGCGTTATAGCCTCGGCTGCTGTCGATGTGCTTTGCCAGGAGCCTCCTGCCGCCAACAATCCCTTGCTGGCTTTGGACAACTGCTATTTTACCCCACACATAGGCTGGACCAGTGCCGAGGCGCGTCAGCGGCTCATGGATGTGGTGGTGGGCAACGTGAAGGCGTTCATGGAGGGTCATCCCGTCAATGTCGTCAACAATCCCAAGTTCTGAGTAATAAAGTAACTGATTTGGGGTAAAAAAACATGGAATCTTCACTTTGTGGTGGGGATTCCATGAGTTTTACCATGTTGCTGAGCTGTGTAGGGTCCTAAACTTCGTCCTTTTGCTTTTGTTTGTCAAGGATTTCCAATGCCATGTCAAGAATTGTAGGGTCGTCAAGGACAACGATGCCGCCGTCGGGTCCTGGCTCGATGTGCACGCCCATGTGAATGCCGAAGTCATAATTCGACCCGCCAAAGTAGTTTCTTACTGTTTGAACACTGAGGTTCAGCTTCTCGGCAATCACGTGAGTGGAGCCTTCGGGCAGACTCGCCTTGATGCGGCGTAGCTCATTGAATGTAATGGTCTTGGGCATGATAATATTGATTTTATAATTTAGTAAAAGAGTGTATTTAAGAATTATGCTATAAAGATAGGCATTTTATCACAATTGTAAAAATTTTGAACCGTTTTTTTTTAGTTTGTTGTCAAAAAAACCGCCCAAACTGCAAGCAGTGTAATGTTGATGACGGCAGCATAGATGAGCTGACGGCTCTCGGCATGGCTGAAGCTTACCTTGCCCCAGTCGGGATGCTTAAGTGCGAACCATTGCAGCAGGCGATACACAACCCATGCGGCGGCAAAGCCCAGTAATGCTCCACACACGATGTCGCCCGGATAATGGACACCCAAGTAGATGCGGCTATAGCACATGAGCGTAGCCCACACCACCATGGTCCATGTGAAAAGCCGATTCTTGAAGATCATAGCAAGAAGCAGTGCAATGCCAAAACAGTTGGCGGCATGGCTCGAAACGAAGCCGTAAGGCCCTCCACGGTAGCCGTTCACGATGTGTATGGTCGAGTCGAGGTCGGGATTGTGCGATGGCCTGTCTCTCTCCACAAGAGGCTTTATAATGCTTGCCGACACTTGGTCGGCGATAAGAATTACCAGCCCGATGGCAAGCACAACAGTCACGGTGCGCCGCCATCCCTTCTTGAAATAGAGCAGATAAACCAACATGAGAATCATGGGAATCCATGTGGCTATTTTTGTCACAAGCCACATGAAGCTGTCGAAGTAGCTTGCATGAAGGCCATTAATCGCAGAGAAGATGCCGGCGTCGAATTGTTGCAGTGCTTCCATGAGTTATCAGTTATTAGTTAAATGGTTTCTATGTCCTTGCTGTGCTTGGTGACCCAGCCTGAACGGCCGTCGGTGGTCTCTATCTTGTACCAACCGTTGCCTTGACCATATTGCTTGCCGACTACCGAGTCGACAATTTCAACCTTGGCACCCTCGGGCAGTCGGAAAGCAATGTCCTTGTCTCCCATGCGTGGAGCCTTGCCGACGGGCGCTTTGTTGGTCATGATTATCGCATAGTTGTTGCCGGTGCAGCGGTGGTACATGTAGATTGAGCTGGCAATGGCTATTGCAGTGATGACAGCCATTGCTATGGCTCCAAAGAAGCCCACCTTTTGCATCGCTACCGAACCGGCAATGCGATAACAGGCAATGCCGGCGAGGGTGAGCAGCAGGGCAATTAATCCAATCACTGCCCAGGTGTTGCTCGACGCGTGGCTCACCCAGTCACCCATGAGGCTTGTGAAGAAGTTTGCGCCATTGTCATCAACAATCTGTGCCTTCTCTTTCACAAAGGTAAGGTTATATCGCGCGTTGCCGTTGGCTGGGTCAAGTTTTAAAGCCCGTTCATAGCTCAAGACGGCATTTCCCCTGTCGTTAAGACGATAGTAGGCATTGCCCAGGTTGTAGTAGAGCTGTGACGAGACGCCTTCCTTGGCGGCACGCTCATACATCTCAACGGCTTTCTTGTAGTGCTTGGCGTCATAAGCCTTGTTGCCCTGTTCCACAAAGTCGATGCCGCTTGCCATTGCCGATATTGCCACTAAGGCGGTGGCTATAAGAGTGATTGCACGCATGTTATTGTTAGATTTTCCTTTGCTGCTTTTTACTTTTTCTAAGGTGTCGATAAGCATCGCGCAGTCGTCATAGACCTGCTGCATGTTGCCGCCCTCAAGCTCGGGAGCATATTGCGCAAACTCACAGGTCTCAAGCATCTTCATCGTGTCGCTCACGTGCTCAGGAGTAAAACCAAAGTCGTCCATGACAGTGGCGATGTTGTCCTTGCTCAGTTCCGACACGGGAATGCTGAGTTTGTCGCTCAAGTAGCCCCACAACGCCGTTAAGGTCTCGGTATAGAAGCCGTTGCGGTCGTTCTTGAGCATGAGCGCGTTGGCATTCTTGAGTCGTCGCTGGGCAAGCTTGCTGGCCCGGCGTGTGCGCATGAGCGATGTGTTGGAGCGTGTCTTTTCAATCTTGCCATAGGCTATAAGGCCTGCCACGAGGGCGAGGATGGCGAGGATGGTGAGCATCCAGTAGCCCCAGCTGGTGATGAAGAACGATTGCGACTTGCTAAGCTTGGGATTTCCCTTGTCGATGCCGCGAATGTCCATGTTGCGCAGCTTGTAGTGTGCCGAGGGCTTGCCTTCGCCCTTGCCCACCTTGAGGCTGTAGCCCTGCACTCGCAGGCTGTCGTACTGCTGGGTGGCGGTGTTGAAGTATACAAAATAAGAGTCGGGAATCTTGAAGTCGCCCATAAACTGCGGAATGAACATGTAGTCGAAGGTCACATTTCCGCTCACGTTGTTGCCGTTAGGCGACATGTTGATTTTGTTCTGTGGGTCGTAAGTGTCAAATTCCTTGGGCATTGCCACGGTGGGATTTTGAATGTATTTCAGATTGCCGGTGCCACTCACTATAATGCTGTAAGTAGCAGGAGCATAGGTCTTGAACGTTTTGGGATTGAGGCGTGTGGCTACCGAAAACTCTCCCACGGCACCGCTAAAGTTGGCAGGCTTGGGGCTTGGCAGCGGCCTGATGTTGACACTTGCCGAGTTGCTCTGGACCTTGATGTTAACCGGCACGGGCTTGGAAATTTGTCCAAACGGGGTGCTGAACACGTCGTATTGCACCAGCTGCACATCGAAGTTTCCCGATGTAATGGTGAGCTTGCCCGATTCCTGAGGATAGAGAATACATTTCTTGAGCTCGGCGGTGGCATATCGCTTGCCGCCAACCATCTCAATCAAAGTGTAGTTGTTGCTCACCGGCAGTTCTTCAATCAGGAAGCCGTTGAACGACGGTTGCAGCGTGCAGTGGAATGCCGACACGTTGTAGCGCGTGTAGAGCTTGATGGTGCACACGACGGCTTCTTGCTCATAGACCACATCTTTCGACAGACTAATCTTGACAAAGAAGTCGTTGGCATCGACGCCCGAACCGGCACTTTGCTTCATGGGGTCGCTATAGTCGGGGGCATCGCCGGGTGACGAGTGCTGTGGCATGGCAGGAGCCTGTTGCTGATAGGTTGGTGCTGTGTTGCCATTGCCTGAAACTATCTCTAATGTCACTGCACGGGTGCTCAGTCGCTTGCCGTTAACTACTATTGAGGCAGGTGCAATGGTGTGCTTGCCTGGGGTAACTGCCTCATAGAGCATGGTGTAGACCTTAGAGTAACTGTTGGACATGTGTCCATTGATAATAGTCGTGCTCATGCTGGTCGATTCAGTGGGACCGTAGAGCAGTCTCGCACCATCGATGCCGGGCAACGAGGGAGTGCCTCCTTCCTCGCCGTCAAGCACATATTCTACCCTGAATTTTCCTCCCACGGCCACCCTGGTAGGGGCTTGCACCCTGAAGGTGGCGGCGTGAGCCAGGCCTAAGCCGGAAATTAAAATTAGTGATAATATATATTTTAAAAAGCGCATGATAAAAATCTTAAATATGGCAGAGGCAATTTACAGAACATCGTTAAGGAAGCAGTCGTTACCACTTGTAGCGGGTGTTCTGTCGTTCTTGCCTTTGTCGAGCTTTATCCATCTGATATATCTTCTGTTGTGTTTCTTTCTCCTTGTCCTGCATGGCTTTGAGCACCTGGTTGATGCTGCGCTCATCCATCTTTATGGGCTGACCTTGCTGCTGCTGACCCGACTGCTGCTGTTGCTTCTTGTCCTGGTCGCCATTTTGCTGCTTGTCCTGGTCTCCCTGATTCTGGTCTTGATTATCTTTGTTCTGATCTTGATTTTTGTCCTTGTTTTGGTCCTGATTCTTGTCCTGGTTCTGGTCTTGGTTTTGACTTTGGTTCTGATTCTGCTGTTGCTGCTCTTTGAGCTTGAGCTGTGCCATGCGCAGGTTGTAACGGGCGTCGTTGTCGCTTGGCACGCATCTCAACGACTCCTTGTAGTTGTTGATTGCGATGTCATAGTGCTGGGCATTGTAGGCAATATTGCCCATGTTGTAATGTGCCATCGATTTCAAGGTCTTGTCCTTGGTGACCGAGGCGGCAAAGGTAAACAGCGAGTCGGCGCGTTGAAGCACGCCGGTAGTGTCGCCCTCGGGAGCCTGTCGGGTAATGGCAAGCCCCATGTTGTAGGCGGCTATTGCCGAGCTGGGGTTGGCTTCGAGAGCTTTGCTATATTCTACTTCGGCATCGGCATAGTTTTCCTCGGCAAAGAGCTTGTTGCCTTTCCTGATGTGGTTGCGCTCGGTCTTGTTAGACTCATCCTTGACAGCCGGGTCGTCTTTCCCGCAGCCGGCAAGGAAGATGCCCGACGACAGCGACACCGTTGCAATTAGTGCCATCGACAGGGCTTTCTTGCTCTTGAGCTTGAAAAAGTCGTGTTTTGCAAGCCACGGATTCTTGTAGTTGAGAAGCATCACGTTGGCAATGAGCAATATCAGTGCAATCCAAGCAAACACTGGGAACTGCTCGTCGTTTTTGGTGAAGGTAACCTGCGAGAGGCTGGTGGTGGCGAGCTTCTTGAGCGTGTCGTCAAGGACCTCAACGGCATCGGTGGCATTGCCTTGAACGTAGGTGCCGTTTCCGGCCTTGGCAATTTGCTGGGCTTTCTCTTCATCAAGATGGGTGACAATGGCCTGGCCACTCTCGTCGGTCATGTAGCCGCCATCGTCGGTGGGGATTGGAGCACCCTCGTTGGTGCCAATGCCTATTACATTCACTTGAATGTCGTTTTGCTTGGCACGCTTGGCGGCTTCAACGGCATCGTCCTCAAAGTTTTCGGCATCGGTAATGAGAATGATGGCCTTAGAGGCTTTGCTGTTGCGCGTGAATGCCGTCATCGAGAGGTCGATTGCCGAGCCAATGGCAGTGCCCTGGGTGGGTACCATGCTGGTCTTGATGCCGTTCAGGAACATCTTGGCACTCTGGCCGTCGATGGTCATGGGCATTTGCATGTAAGGCTTGCCTGCAAAGACCACCAGAGCCACTTTATCGTTGCGCAGGCGGTCGATGAGCTTTTCCATTATCATCTTGGAGCGTTGCAGGCGTGGCAGGCCTTGCGGGTCGCTTGTGCTGCTTGCGTTCATCGAGTTGGAGACGTCCATGGCAACCACTACCTCTATGCCGTTGAGATTGCCGGTCGATTTCTTGGCGGCACCGGCGCGGGGGCGTGCAAGCATCACCACGGCGGTGGCTATGAGCAACAAGATGAGCACCAGTCTCACTATAGGTTTGCGTGAAGATACGTCGGGCATGAGATTCTTAACCTGGTCGTCACGGCCAAAGTCGGCAAGCTTGCGCTTGCGGGCAATTCTTTCCAGCACATAGAGCCCTGCTATTGCCGGAACGAGCAGCAGCAGATATAGAAACTCTGGATTTGCAAAACTGAACATGAATTGTATATCGTATAATTTTTATGTTATCAAAAAAACTTTGTTGCTAAGGTACTGTCCTGAGCACTGTGTAACGGATTATGGCGCACAGCGTGAGCAGCAACAGCAGGGCGATAGCCCAGGGCTGGTAGTTGTCATCCATCTGGTTGTGCTTTTGCACATCCATGCGCGTCTTCTCAAGTTTGTCGATTTCGGCAAAAATATCGCTCAGCACTCTCTTGCTGGTGGCGCGGAAGTACTTGCCGCCGGTGATGCCGGCAATTTGGTTGAGCGATTTCTCGTCAATCTCCACCTTTTGGCGAGTGTATTCTATTTGGCCGGCAAAGCCCATGGTGGGGTAGAGCGCCTCGCCCATGGTGCCAACGCCAATGGCATAAACCTTGATGCCATATTTTGCTGCAATCTGGGCTGCGGTGATGGGTGCCACCACGCCTGTGTTGTTGCTGCCGTCGGTCAAGAGGATGATGCTCTTCGACTTGGCTTTGCCATCCTTGATGCGGTTGATGGCTGTGGCGATGCCGTCGCCCACGGCTGTTCCGTCTTCAAGCATGCCAATCTGCAACTCACCAATGTGGTTGACAAGGGTGGCGATGTCGTTGGTCATGGGCACTTGGGTGAATGCCTCGCCGGCAAAGATTACCAGACCAATGTTGTCGCTGGTGCGGTTGCTCACAAACTTGCTCGCCACGTCCTTGGCTGCCTCAAGACGGTTGGGATTGAAGTCCTTGGCAAGCATGCTGCCGCTCACGTCAAGCGAGAGAACGATGTCGGTGCCCTCAATGTCGGTCTTCGACCAGCTGTTGCTCGACTGTGGGCGGCACAAGATTATTACCAGGCACGCGAGGGCAAGCATCTGGAGGGCAAAGAGCACGTGTCGCATCCATTCCTTCCAGCTGCGGGGCAGCTTGTCGAAGGCCTGTGTGGTGGGCAGGCGCAGGGTGGGGTCGCTCTTGATGCTTTTCATCACGTGCCAAGCGGTGAGAGGAATTATCAGCAGCAGGAGCCATAGCAGGCCCGGGTGCATGAAGTGCATGTCACTGATCATTGCTGTGCCTCCTTTCCTTGATTTTCGTCGGCAACAGGCATTGGTCGTGTCTGCTCAACGAAGTTTATGGCTCGCTGGAACGAAATTTCGTTGTCGTCGGCAAGTGTGTGCATGTTGGCAAATTTCACAAAGTCGGCAATCTCAAGCACATTATTGAGCTGGTCGTTGGCGATGTGAGCCTCCTTGTTTTGCCTTATTTTTTCCATGATTTGTGAGGATGTCATTTCCACGGCGTTGATGCCGAAGCGGCGGTCGATGTAAACGCGCAGGATGTCGGTGAGCTCGGTGTAATATTCTTTTTCCTGACCGTTCTGCCACAGGTTGCGGCTCTTAAGCTTGTTGAGAGCCTGTATCGCCTCCTCGTAGGGCGGCAGCCGTTTCTTGACGGGCTTGAGAGGATTTAAACCTTTCTTGTACCACTTGTTGTAGGCATAGGCTCCAAAGGCTATCAGTGCCAGTGCCAAGAGCCAAGCCCACCACCAGTTGCTAATGAAGTCGGGGATGAGGTCGAGCAGCTTGAATGGCACCTCGGCAGCAGGTTTGTAGTCTTTTATCTTGCCGTTTTGGTCAACTTTTATTGAGTCGACGGTGAGAGTGAGCCGGTTGCTGCGCAGGGTGTCGTTGCCCACCACATAGAGTAGCGCAGGCAGCTGGTAGGTGCCAGGGTCGAAGGCTTGAAGCACTATGTCGCGCTTAATTTGCAAGCGGTTGTTGTCGAGGCTTGTGGTGTCGGCTTTGCCTTTGTCGGCAATTTCAACCATTGAGTTGAGCGTGTCGTCAAGCACGTTGAGCAGCAGGCCGTTAACGTTGCGGTCTTGTGTGATGTCGACGTGCAGCGTGGTGGTCTTCCCCATTAGCAGGTGGGTAGAGTCGAGCTTCACGGTGATGCTGGTGTTGCCCGCCCAAGATGTTGCAGGCAATAGCAGTGCCACGAGCATGAGAAGCTTTAGAATATGTCTCTTAAAACTCATTTTTTCTCTTATTATCAGCGATTCTTAAACAACGCCATGAGCGATTTTACATAGTCTTCGTCGGTAGCCACTTGGGCAAGGTCAACGTTGCTGCGGGTGAGGGTGTCGCTCATCACCTGCTGGCGATCGTACCACCAGCGGTCGTAGGCCTGACGCACTCGCCGGCTGCCAGTGTCGATCCACCTCTCGGTTCCATGCTCGGCATCTTTTACCTTTATAAGGCCTATGTTTGGCAACTTTGCCTCGCGTTTGTCATAGACCTGCACAGCTATCACGTCGTGCTTGTGGTTGGCAATCGACAAGCTTTGGTAATAGTCGTTGGAGTCGAGGAAGTCGCTGATGAAGAATGCCGTGCAGCGTTTCTTTTGAGAGTTGGTCAGGTATTTCAGGGCAAGGTTGATGTCGGTGCCGTTGTTCTCGGGCTGGAAGTTAAGCAGCTCGCTAATGACGAGCAGGATGTGCTTGCGCCCCTTTTGCGGTGGAATAAACTTCTCAATCTTGTCGCTGAAGAGTATCACGCCCACCTTGTCGTTGTTCTCGATAGCCGAGAAAGCCAGGGTGGCGGCAATCTCTGTCATTATTTCCTGCTTCGATTGACCCACGGCACCAAAGTTCTTGCTGCCGCTCACGTCAACAACGAGCATCACTGTGAGTTCGCGCTCTTCTTCATAGACCTTCACGTAAGGGTGATTCTGGCGTGCGGTGACGTTCCAGTCGATGTCGCGCACGTCATCGCCATACTGATACTCTCGCACCTCGCTAAAGGTCATGCCACGACCCTTGAAGGCCGTGTGATATTCCCCGGCAAAGATGTTTTGAGACAGCCCCTTGGCCTTTATCTCAATTTTGCGAACTTTTTTCAACAATTCACTCCGTTCCATTGTTTGGAAACTTTTTTCTCAACCTATTTTCCCTTAACCAGAATTCCTAATTGTATCAACTGAAAACTGATTACTGAGAACTCTTAAGGCACTGCAATCTTGTCAAGAATGTTGCTTATTATCTCATCGGCGCCAATGTTGTTAGCTTCGGCCTCATAGCTCAGACCCATGCGGTGGCGCATCACGTCGTGGCAAACGGCACGCACGTCCTCGGGAATCACATAGCCGCGGCCACGCAAGAAGGCGTAGGCGCGAGCAGCTAATGCCATGCTGATTGAGGCACGTGGTGAGGAACCGAATGAGATGATGCTCTTGAGGTCGTTCAGGCCATAGTCCTCGGGGAAACGGGTGGCAAATACTATATCGACGATGTAGCGTTCTATCTTCTCGTCGATATAGATTTTCTTCACTACGTCTCTCACGTCAACAATGTCGGCGGGGGTGACAAGTGGCGTAACCTTGGGCTGTTGCGAACCAATGTTCATCCTGATGATTTCCTTCTCTTCCTGGCGGTTGGGGTAGCCTATCACCACTTTCATCAGGAAACGGTCGACCTGAGCCTCAGGAAGAGGGTAGGTACCTTCCTGCTCGATAGGGTTCTGAGTTGCCATCACCAGGAAGGGCTCGTCGAGCTGGAATGTATTGTCGCCAATAGTGACTTGGCGCTCCTGCATGGCCTCAAGCAAGGCACTCTGCACCTTGGCTGGGGCACGGTTTATCTCGTCGGCGAGGACAAAGTTGGCAAACACAGGGCCGCGCTTTACCTCAAACTTCTCTTTTTGAATGCTGTAGACCATGGTGCCTATCACGTCGGCAGGCAACAGGTCGGGGGTAAACTGGATGCGGCTGTATTTTGCGTCAATCAGCTGCGACAGAGTCTTGATGGCAAGTGTCTTGGCAAGGCCGGGAACGCCTTCAAGAAGCACGTGCCCATTGGCAAGCAAGGCTATCAGCAATGAGTCTACCAGATGCTTTTGACCCACGATGGTCTGGTTCATGCCTTGCGTGATAGTGTTCACAAAGCTGCTCTTGCTGGCAATGATGTCATTCAACTCACGAATGTTTATTGTTTCATTCATAATTTAGTCTGTTTTGAATTGGTTGGTTTTTCTATTTGCAAAATTATCATATTGAATAATAACAGAGAACAAATTGCACGTTAATTAATAATATTTTTGAGTTATAAATGTTAATTTTTTTGCTCATTTAACAATTGGTAATTCACACTTCACATTTCACAACACCGTCAGGTGAGAGAGGTGAGCGCGAGTGGAGAGCGAGAGGGGCGTGTGTGTTTTTAATGTTGTTTTTGATGGCGTGAATGTATAATTTCGTATTGGTTATTCATTGCTTAAAATATTTTTACTTATGGAGATAAAAGAAAAAACTCAGGGTTCAGTATTGCTGAATCGCAAGATGCTGAATTGGGAGCACTTTGCGCAGCCAGGTTGCTTGACAGTGCTTGTAGCGTTGCTGCTCACCGAGCCAATAGTCTGCAAGATGCTGATAAGCCTTGTCAAGAGCGGTGAGATAGAACTCAGTAAATTAAAAAACTTTTTTTGTATAATACGGGTCTGCAAAAACGGTGATTATCAGATGCTTGAGATGTCGATAGCTAAAAAAGATTTAGCATTGAGTTTAGCAGAACAATATATAGTTGAGAGTAATAAATATAATAATATATATAATCTCAACAACATAATTGTTCTGCTAAAAACAGTCGCGGTGAAGAAGAAATCTTGCGTAAATATTTTAAGCAATACTACTCTGAACCCGTTTTTTACATCACAAGAACCGCCCCCTTAGATGTAAATGATAATTTTTGGTGCGATTTCAGGTTCTTTTGAAATCTTTCAAAAAGCGAAATCGTGAATTCTAATAGCAAGTGCGAAATTAGTCAAAATTATTGATATTTTTGAAGA
>CAMJZF010000009.1 GCA_946410125.1 uncultured Prevotellaceae bacterium
TTTTTCATGTCGTTGATTTCCTCAAATTTCAGCGTCTTGGTTTTCCCCTTTGGGAGCCGCACAATGAAACGCAAGTCTTCGGAGTTATAGTTAAACGAAAAGTTGTTGAAGTCTTTTTCACGCTTGCTCAATGCTTCGCTCAGGCTCACGGTGCGCAACTCATGGCAGAAGTCAAAGTTGTTCATGTCCATGTGCTCAAAGCCATCGGGTAGGGTGATGCTCTTCATCGCATTGCTATAGAAGGCAGCCTTTTCAAGTATTTTAAGCTTCTTGCCAAGATCTACGGTGGCAAGATTATTACAGCCGTTGAAAGCGTCTTCTCCAATAACCTCTACTGCCGTCATCTTGATGCCGGTGAGTGCTGTGCAGTAATAGAATGCTCCCGAAAGAATTTCCTTTACGGTGGGAGGAACGGTGTAATTGCCTATTTTCAGGCTTGGGGGGCAGGCAATTAGTTTGGTCATGTCTTTGGAGAACAGAATGCCGTCCTTGACAGTGAAACTCTTGTTGCCGCTTGCAACTTTATATCCTTTGAGTGCCTTGCATGAATAGAAAGGGTTGCCGCTAATGTTTATGAGCGTTGACGGCAGGGTAACTTCTTCAAGAGCTTCGCAATAGTTGAATGCTTTGTCGCTTAATGAGGTCATGCCTTCGGGCAGGTCAATCGTTGTGAGCGACTTGCAGCTACCGAATGCCTCACTGGCAATTGACTTTAGATGCTTGGGCATGACTATCCGTTTTAGGTTGTCGCAGTTAGCAAATGCGTAGGCTTCAATGCGTGCTACGTTGTCGGGAAGGGTGATGCTCTCAAGTTTTTTACAATAACTAAAGGCACTGTTGCCAATTGTCGTTATACTGGCTGGCAAGTTCACCGTTCTTAGGTTCTCACACTCTTTGACTACCCTTTCGGGCACTTCTTTCAGGCCGTTGGGCAAGGTAATGGAACTAATGCTGTTACAGCTTTCAAATGCAGCATATCCTATCTCCTTCACACTGGCGGGAATATTGATTTCCTTGAGTTTCTTACAGCCGCAAAGTGCCCAGATGTCAATCTTTGTCAAGGTGTTGGGAAGCACAATCTCGGTCACATCTTCACAACCCGAGAAGGCCCAGCTGTCGAGTGTGGTCACGCTATAGTTGGTGCCCTTGTGGGTTACTTGAGCGGGTATCACGAGCTTGCCTTTTGGCAAGTGATCGTCGTCGATTTTAGAGACTTTCACGCTGACTGCATCGAGCGTGGTGTACTTGAGCCCTTTGTGCTGAAACTCTACTTGTGCCGTGGCTGCAAGGGCGATAGTTGCAATTGTCATGGCTATCAATATTTTTTTCATAAAACAGATGATATTATTGGTTAAACATACAAATATAGTGGTTTTTTATAATTAAATTGGTTTTTTGTCAAAAAAAATCACGCGAGCCAGTGATTGGTCGCGTGATTTATAATTCTTATGATGAAGTTAATGTTTAACGCTTGCGGTTGCGCACCGAGCGGGTAGCGCCTTGGTTGCTCTTCACTTCTTTGGGCTTTGATGACTTTTTCTTTGCCTGTTTCTTGTTGTCATTGCTCTTGTTGCCACGCTTGGTTGAGCTCTTGCGAACACTCTTGTTGTCATCTTTTTTATCGGTGGCGGTTTCTTCTTCAAGGGTTTCGCCGTTTTGCTCAGCCTCCAGTTTGCGCTTTGCATCAAGTTGTGCCTGGAGCTCTTGTCGTGAAGGTGCCCACAGGTCTTTGTCGAAGCGGTGCAGGCGCTCCTCTATCGAGTCTTGAGCGTGCTTCAAGGCTTGAGGGTCGGGGTAGAGCTGCATGAGTGATTGGTTGCGCAGGTTTTTCACCTTATAGATGTCGCCTTGATACATGTTGAGCTTGAAGAAGTCGTCAAGGTTGTAGCGCATGAGGTTGTTGTCATCGTCGGTGAAAACAAACTGCTGGGCGATGTAAGGCCTGATGTCGTTGAGCTTCACCCAGAACATTGGGAACTTTATGGGCTCGCCACCAAACTCATCCTGGCGGTGAAGCACGGGGCACAGGGCTTCCACGCGGGAGCGCATCTTGTTGGAGCGTGTGTCAAACGACCACTTCTCTATAATATAATAGCTCAAAATCTCATTGCCGGGTATGTCAGAGTCGTCGATGGCATAGAGGGGGTTCTTCTCGGTGCTGCCTTTGGCTTCGCTATAGAGCACGTGGAAGCGGTCGAGCATCTCGGCAACCTTTATCTTATACTCATCGGTAAACATTTCTCTACCGTCGAGATACTCGTATGCCGAGATTTTGTTGTTGGCGAGTAGTCGCATGATAATGAAGAACATGCTCTGACCATCCTCGTTTGGCTCCTCAGGATAGTAGAGAGCGGGATTTTTGCCCTTGGTAAGGTCAAGCACACGGTAAACGGTCTTGGTCCACTGCAGGTCGGCTTCACTTGGCTCGTTCTGTTCGAAGAATGCTTGCTGCCTGCCCGTTACTTTTACCGACCCGTCATCTTTCTTGTCATTGCGGCTCTTGCCGTCTCTCTTGACAACTTGGGCACTTGCACTCGTGCCTGCGATAGCCAGCGTTAATCCCAGTAATATAACTTTTAAGTATTTCATTATAATGAGTTTATGATGTGACTAAAATATTATCAATTAATGATGAGCTCCATGGGCGAGAGGTCGCGGGTGATGCCGTCGGGACCCTTGGCCTTAATGCGAGAAATGTAGAATCGCTTGCCTCGCTGCAAGCGGCGGAAGCTGTTCCTCTGGCGCTCCGAGAAGCTGCTGCCTGCCGACACCTCGGGAATGGCATTGCCCATCGAGTCAAAAACGATGGTCTCGAAACTTACAACCTGGAACTCGATGTCGAGCAAGCCATCGTCGATGGCAGCATGCAGTCCACCAATATCCATGAGGGTGGCCTTAGGCATTCGGCCTCCCTTGAAGCGGTTGTCCCCGCCAAGGGCTATGTAGGGTGTCGGGTCGGGTAGCTTGCGTGCCTTGAATGTCGATGTGCCAACGTTGGTCCTTACGCCGTCTACCTCAACGCTAACCGAGATTACACACTCGGCTCCTACCTGGGCAGGGCGGGCTATCCATCCATCGCCGCTCTTGACGAGCGTACCGTTGGTCATCGATGCCGAAACGGTGCCGTTGCCAATGCCTGGTACTGAGATTGACACTGGGTTGTCGATACCGGTATAGAACACGTTCATCATCGTGGCGCTCACGGTGGCGATGGGGTCGATAACGGTGTAGCTCGACTTGAAGTCGCGCTTATAAATCTGTCCGTCGCGTCCCACTACCTCGATATGTCCCGAGTAGTCAAAGTTGCCTGAACGGCTGGTCCCTACCTCATAGATACCCTTGTTGTTGTTAAGTCTTGCTCCGTTGACATAGACAACTGGGCGCTGTGTAGAGTCGATGGCGGCAAGCACAATCTGTGATTGATATTTCGAGCCACGCATCACCACTCTTGACTGAGGTATTACAAATGCGTTAATCCAGTTCACCTTGAGCTCGCTAAGGTCGGTGTTGGTAAGTGCCAGCAAGTGGTTGAGAACCTCTCCCTCGGCATATCTCACATCGTTCTGCAGCTTTGACAGCAGTGAGATTGCTGCCACGGTGGGCATGTTTTCAAAGAGTGATTCTTCCCAAGTCTTGTTGCTCATTTCATCTCCCTTCACCTTGAACGGCTCGGTCGACAGAGCTTGCTCGATGTTGCGACGCTTGTCGGGGTCATCGATGAAGTTCATTATATAGTCCTTGAACTGGTTGATTCTCATCCTCAGATTGGTGCCTCGGCGATTCTCGGGCGAGAGCATTACCACATTGGCAGCGTCAAGGTTGTCGCGGTTCACTATGTGGTCAATATCGCCTGTGGGACCGTCGGCGGCTTTTACAATCATGGTTTTCAGGCTATCGATATAGTAGAAAAGGGTGTCGGTAGCATTTCTCACATGGTTTCCCGAGTTGAGCAATGGCAGCCCGTTTTTAGGGTCTTTGTCATAGAAAGCCTGAAGCTGAGCCATTATCTGCATGTTGCGTGCGGTAATGGTTCGATTAGAGCGCTTGAGTCCTTCCTCGACCTGACTGAAACCGTTTAGCACGTCGTTCGAGACATTAAGCGCAAGCATGGCCGTCAAGACGATATACATGAGGTTTATCATCTTCTGACGTGGCGACATCTTCGCCAGTGACTGATTTCTTCCAGTAGCCATTATCTATACTGATGTGTGAATTATTACTCGTTGTTGAAATCTTGATAGGTGTCGTCAACTTGCTGGTTGTCGCCTCCCATGCCTGGCATCATGCCGCTTGCCATGGGGTTATACATGTTGACGGTCATCGCCTTAATCATTTTCTCATAAACACTGTTGAGCTGCTTCATGTAGCGAGCCATCTTCTCGGTCTCATCACAATAGCGGGCACTCTCGGCTGCCGATTTCTCATACATGTCGCGAATGTCTTTCAATCCACGGTTCACGCGGTCGATGCTTTCGAGTTGCGACGAGATGCTCTTGAGCTGAATCTCATAGATGGTGTTCAAGCCGCCCACGTTGCGGTTGAGCGACTCCATTTGCTCGATGTAGCCGTTGGTGTTTTCGGTGATGTTTTCGCTGTTGCTTGTAATGGCTTGGTAACTCGACAGCAGTGTTTGCTGAACGTTGTTAAGGGCAGTTGTAGTTTCGCCCAGGCGTTGCATTTGCTCACTGATGGTAGCCATCTGGCTCAAGTACTGCTGGGTGGCATCGGTGAGCTCTGCCATGCGTGAAAGCTGCTCGCTGGCACTGTTCATCTTGGCGATGCTGTCGCTCAGCGATTGGGTCTCTTCCTCGCTAAGCTGCAGGCCTTGGGGCAATCCCATCACCGATTTCACCTCTTGTGAACTCATCGACGCTATTGCTGCCGCCACCTCGGGGCTTGCCACTACGGTCGAGCCATCGGCAGGCACTTCGGCACTGATGGCAGGTGGCGTGCCACCGGCATTGATGGCAATCTCACCACCTTCGGCACCGTTAAGCTCGCCGTTGATAGTGACATTACCGCCAATTCCGCCTAAAGAAGGACGGTCGTCGGGGTCTCCTGTGTCGAGAATAGGGAACACGTCTTCCCAGTGGTACTCTTTCTCGGGGCGTTCAAAGGCAGTGATGATAAACATCAAAACCTCGGTACCCATACCAATGGTTAGCAGCAGGTTACCTGATGGAAGGTGAAGAATCTTGAAAAGCGCACCCCAGATAACGATAGCGGCACCTATACTGTAGGCAAAGTTGAAGAAGCGTTGAGTAATCATTTGTCTTCTTCTTTTGCGCTGAACTTTAGTTGTGTTTTTACCAGTAGCCATTTTCTTGCTATGTTAAAATTATAATGTGTGTGTTATTGTCTTTTCTTCTCTTGAGAGGGGAAATGTGGTTAATCGCAGCAGTTGTTTTTGCGTTTCGACTTGGTGAAGCCCACCTTGGAGCGCACGCAGCGGAAGCCTATGTAAGAGCGTTGCTCATTTTGATATTCCCACATGCGAATGTCGCTGCGAATGTTGTGAGCCACATCTTTCCAAGAACCGCCTCTCACGATTTTTCTTGACATCTTGTAAGGATCTTCCTTTGCCACATAGTAACGATACTCAGGGTTGAGGTCGTTGGTCATGCGGTCGATGCTCTCGGTATAGCTTGTCGAGGTCCATTCACTCACGTTTCCTGCCATGTCAAAGAGACCGTTGTCGTTAGGTTCGTATGTCCCCACCGGCGACGTGATGATGCTTCCGTCTCGCACATAGTTGCCCTCGTTGGGCTTGAAGTTGGCATAGAAGCACCCCTCGTCTTCGGTCAGAGGCAGGTTCCCGTCCCACGGATAGATGTTCTCGTTCTTTCCGGCACGAGCGGCATACTCCCACTCGGCTTCGGTTGGCAGGCGGAAAGGCTCGATATAGACACCTTCCTTGCCAAGCGACTTCTTCAGGAATTCAGTACGCCAGTGGCAGAAGGCATTGGCTTGCTCCCAGCTTACACCAACCACAGGGTGGTTGTTGAAGTTGCCGTTGGCAAAGTACATGCGCACGTATGGCTCATTGTAACTGTTCTCAAAGTCATTTATCCAGCAAGTGGTATCGGGGAAAATGTTTACTATATAAGTGTTTACAAAGTCAAAATCGCTCTGCAACGGGCGAGTTATAGTTTGGCGAATGATGCGGCCATCGTCATCGACAAAGGCGGTGTCCTTGCTAATCGTCGGGTTGGTGGTGGGCACGGCGTGGTCGGTGTTATAGTCGCGAGTGGTTGGGTCAAAGCGGTTGCGACGCTTGGCTGCCTCGGTGAGGTTATAAATCTCATAGCGGTAGTTCATCTGCCTTGGGTCAAGCTCCTTCTTTCCGGTGATGGGGTTGATGCGATAAACGCTCTCGATGGCGCGTTCCTCATCCTCGCTGGGGTTCTTCCATGGAATGTTGCGGCTCCAGTTGAGGTGGGGAGTGATGGGGTTGCCCTCTTTGTCCTCCTCGATTTTAAACTCCTCGTTGCCACCATAGGCGGGGTCGGCGAGGCGCTCACGGATGATAGAGTCGCGGACCCAATACACAAACTGCTTGTACTTGCTGTTGGTAACCTCATTCTCGTCCATCCAGAAGGCGTCAACGCTCACGCCACGGGCTGTTGAGTCGATACCCCACAGCGAGTCGCGCTGAGCAGGACCTTCTTTCATCGAGCCACAGTCAACGAGTACCATGCCATAAGGCGTGGGCTCGGAGTAGTAAGTTGCTCCAACACCGGTGACTTCGCCGCCACCGCTGTTGATAGACCTGCGCACTCCACTGCATGACGCTAATGTTACTATCGCTAAAAGAAAAATCAATAACTTTTTCATTATTCTATAGAATTGTTATCTTTTTGTGTTTGTTATCATTGCAAATAATGGGCACTTACATTATTCTAATGCTCTTGTGCTTGTTTTTGTTCACCTCTCCCATGTTGAGCTTTACGTTATAGTTCAGTATCAGCTCGTGGCTGCCGTGAGTGGCTTTGTTTATCGACGAGATGGGGTAATCAAAGGCATAACCCACAAAGAAATTCTTAATCTCAGCGCCAATCATCACGCTCACGGCATCTTTATATCGATAGGAAACACCTCCCGAGAGAAACTTGTTGTATCTCACGCGGGCGGTGGCTTCGGCTTGCCAAAACTTCAGGTCGGTCTTTACCATTACCGAGGGCTGTATTTCAAATAACGTGTTTTTTATCGGAATATTGCTACCTCCCATGAAATAAAAAAACCTGCCGGTGTCAAATTGGTACAAATCTTCTTCATTTTCTCCAGCCTTTAAGGTGATGGTGGGGGCTGTGACATGGGTCGCCGAGATTGCTGCCCAGAACCACTTGTGGGTAAACGACACGCCGGCGGCGACGTCAAGAGCACGACCGTCAACAACTCCCTTGGGTATTGCGTCGTCAACACTGGTGTGAGCGTCATCGTTCTCAGGAACTCTAATGCTGTCGCCTTTGAATGTCTGATTTAGAAGACCCACCTGAACACCAACGCTTAGGGTTCCTCCAAGCATTTTCTTCTTCCATGCCAGTTGGGCTGCTATGGTCTGCGTGCTGAATAATCCCACGTTCTCCTGTTGTAGCATCAGGCCTGTACCCCAACGGCGGTTGAGAAACTTGAATGGCATGTCGGCCATGGCAAAGAAGTTCATTGGCGCGTGCTTGATGCCTAACCACTGCAGCTTGCTGCCGGCGGTGATGTGGATGAAGTCAACGTTTCCTATCGACGAGGGGTTATAGTAAGATGGCAACGCCCAGTACTGCGTTAACTGTGCGTCAATTTGAGCCACTGCTTTAAAATGCAGGCTGGCAAGCAGCAATGCCATCGTTGCTATGATTGTCGATATGTGGGTTTTATGCTTTAGCATAGTTTGTTTTTATTACTCAAAATAGAATGTGACTACTACCATATTGTTCTTTATCTTGCTCACACTCTTGGTAAAGACTTCCATGGCTGGATTGTCTTGCAGGTCGGGACGGTTTTTCTCAAGCAGGTTGCTCAAGCCAAAACAAAATTTCACCTCAGGACAAAGCTTGAAGAACGGAAGGTAGAAGTCACAGCCCATGCCCACTGTAAGCATCACGTCAAAGTCCTTGCAGCGCAGTTGCTCAGGGCGTTCTTTGCTCAAGTCATAGAGTGCAGTGACACCACCAGTTAAGTAGGGACGCACGTTGTGATAACGGCGAGTAGAAATCTTCAAGTCGATAGGCACAACGATATAAGTGGCCTTCACATTCTGGCTTTGTTTTCTGATATTTGGCTCTAATGCGTCTTCGGGAGCACTGGCGTTGAAAAATTTCACCACTTTGTTGCCAAAGTACATGCCGGGCGACAGGCGCAGGTTGAAGTGGTTAGAGAGCCTCAAGTCGGCAAGCACGTTGACGCAGAAACCTGGTGAGTGGTTCGGTACGTCGGCAAACCAGGCCTGCCCGTCTTCGCTAATATAGCCGTTGTTGGTAATCTTAAGGTCTTGAAAGTTAGCGCCTACCGAGAAGCCATAATGAATGCGTCGCTGGTCGGCATACTGGCGGTTCAGGATTTTGTCGTTGTCCTGTGCCATCGCCGCAAGAGCGATGATTAAGAGAGCAAAAGTTGCAATATTTCGATAGTTGAGAATCTTCATCTTAACTAATAAACGCAATTTTTGTGCTGTTATTGCATTTTTTTACTTTTTGCTCATTTTGTTGCTTGTGACTTGGGCTATGGGTTTGGTAAAGTATTGATGAACTATCCATGATGTGACGATGATCAAGGGCAGGCACCAGGCGAAGCTATTATTATAAATTATGATTCCAAATTTACCGAATAGGGGGGCTATAACATAGCAGAACACATTGTTAACTAATTGCTGAAGGATATAGATCTCAAAACTGATGCCGCCAAGCCAGAGCAGTAGTTTTGAGGTCAGGATTTTGCCTATCAATCCTTCATGCCCGTTGAGAAGGGCGCTTGTAGTGATGAGTAACATTACTGGTATCCACCACAATGGCGCGATGTAAAGTTGGTTGATGATGGGGTTGCCGGCATGGTGAACGACTATGAATGCCGCGAACACGGCAAGAGCCATCAATTCCAGCAGTGATGCATTGGCAAGGGATATGCCTTTCATCTTTTGGCGCAGGTCAAGGCGTGTGATGGTGGTTGCAAGCGCCATTCCCAACGTGTAATCGACGATACGGGTCACAGGACAAGTGTGTGTGTAGCTAAGCCAGGGCCCTTCTGTTGAGTAACACACCACAACGAGTGTCAAGCAGGCAAGTCCCATCACGGTCCATATTTGTTTGAGCGAACTTTTTTCTATCCATTTCATCAATAGGGGTGTTGCCATGATGCAGGCAAGCAAGGTGCTTAAGAACCAAGAGTGGTTGTTATAGCCATAGTGGATTGCTGCAGATGGGAACCACGATTGAAGCAGAGTGATGTGAAATGCCAAGTCCCAGCCGTAAGTGAATTTGTGCATTAATGCGAGGTCTAACGCTATCATGCCGCCAAGAGCCAGCCAGTGGAGCGGGAAAATGCGCCACAGGCGGCGGTGGTAGAAGTCTTGCAGCTTGTGTGGGTGTAGTGCGGCAAGAAAACCGCTGGTCATGAAAAAGAACAAGACACCACTGAAGGCCATCTGGTCAAATTGGGCTGTTGCAAAGTGAAAACGCACGATGCACAAAGCAAAGATTCCACGCCATGATGTGAGTGTCTTTATCATGATAACTGATACACATTATAGGATAGTAGTGTAATTGTTTTTACGGGTGAAAAGCCCTTTTATCCAATAGCAGCTGTTTATTATGGGGCGAAGTAAAATCATTACAGGGGTTGAAAACAGCAACAGCGGCAGCCGCAACAGGTAGCAGTTACGGAAGGTTGCCAGCATCGTCGGCAACCAGGTGAGCAGTAGAATGAGTGCGGCAGCCGCTATCACCATGAGGTTGGTGTAGTTGAAGGTTATAGCCACCACAATTGCCGCTACTCGCAAGTAATATAACAGCGACATGAGCCCCTGGGTTATGAACTGAGACTTGAATTTTACGTGCTTCGACGTAAAGATGCGGCGCGACTTCAGGATGCTGAAGGCATGGGGCAGGTCGTCAAAGTGAGCCGTGACATAGCTTGCCGGCAACAGTTCAAGGCGGGTGTTCTTGGAATTGGCAATCTCGCTGACAAAGATGTCGTCATCGCCCCATTTCATCTCAAGCGACTTGGAGAAACCTTTGTTGTTGAAAAACACTTCCTTGCGATAGGCAAGGCTGTCGCTGGTGCCACGATAGGGCTTGCCGTCGATGGCGCTTAACAGCCATTGCATGGCCACCGTCATCTCGTCAAATGTGCGATAGCTTTTCCCCAAGCCCTTGTCGTTGTCGTGTGAAAAATGGGAGAACCCGAGCACTATGTCAATTCCGGGACCAAAGTTGCGCATCATCGCCATGAGCCAGAGCTCACTGTGAATCTGGCAGTTGGCATTGGTAGTGAGTATTACATCATGTTGCGAGGCTTTTATGCCAAGCATCACGGCAAGCTTTTTACGGGAAAGGGAACGAGTCTGGTCGGGAACGGTAACAACTCTCAGGTGGTCAAAATAGACCATCATTTCACCTATCAGGTCTTTGGTGCCGTCGACCGATGCGTCGTCAACGACTATTACTTCAAATGGAGACGGGTACTTCTGGCGCATCAGGGACGGAAGAAACTTGTTGAGCCATTTCTCGTCATCGTTGGCAAAAACCACAATCGACACCGATGGCAAGTCTTCGGGGTAGAGGTAACGGCGGGTGCGTTCATTATATTTTATGAACTTCAACAACTTCATGCTGCGGTGGTTATACCACACCACCCACACTACCGACAGGAATAGCGCCAAGCCTAACAGGCACCAGAATATATAATGTAATTCAAAGGAAAAAAACATTTCTAAAACTCTTCTTTACTATTGCAATTTCGCTACAAAGGTAAGTAATAATTTGCGAGCAGGCAAAAAAAATATATTTCGAAGATTTCAAGGGGAAAGAAAGATCCTATATTTACTGGTAAACTATTGAAAAAACTTAAAATGAACCGTTTTGTTTTGATTAATTGGCTTATTATTTCTAATTTTGCATTATTGCTAACCAAAACCACTTGTTACTATGAAATCTAAATTGTCATTAACCATTTTGACATTCTTGTTTATTGCAATGCCAATCAATGCTCTCGATAGAATATCAACCGCGAGTCACATTAGGGAAAATGTGGTTAAAGAGCTGTTTGACAATAACGTTCCTGCCGATTTGGCTCAGCGTGATGCAAAACGCCAGCTTTGTCTCTTGAAGAAGGAACTGCTCTTAGATGACAATCGGCACTGGAGCGATGGGCGATATGCTGTTGTTACGGCATTTGATGCGGCAAGCCAGCAGGTTGAACTATATTATGAAAATGTCTATGAGCCCGATGTCGACATTCTTCCCTCCCACATGCTCAAGGTGCGGGGCGGCAAAGTAACCACTGCCCAGGCTCCTCGTTTGATGGTTACTGTTGAGCAATATGGCAATTACAAGATGCTGGTCTATCGCAATGCCAAGCGTGAGCCTGTCTATGCTTTCTATAGCATGAACAATGAACAGATAGCTGAGCACAACCAGGAGATTTTCATTTACTACTTGCTTGCGGGAAATTACAGGCTGCAGGGTGGTGAAAATTCAATTTTTGGCGTGAGACAGGATTTTTATCAAGGCAGTGAGTATAACCGTGACCCGGGTATCTTCTCCTATTATGTCTACCCCGACTTCTCTTCAATTGATATCATTTATGGAAATGGCAGGGTGAGTCATGGCGATCCAAGCAGCCCCAAGTATGGTAAAATGCCTGGTGGGGGAGGGGCAGGTGCTCTTATGGGGCCCATGAGATGGAATGTGAAGTTTACATGCCAAGGGCTTGAGGTGAAAGTAGTAGACGATGAGCCCTTTGTGGACCATAACCCACGCCTTGACAATAAGGGTGTTAATGTGCTTGACAAGGTGCAGGGCCCATGGCAGGGTGTTGACGGAAAGTGGCCATTTGCGTCGGTCATTCCTCTCACTCATCAGCTCCTCAAGCTGTTCCCTAAAGATGTGCTTAAACTTATGCGTGCCGAAATTGTTGCACGGCATGGTGGCTCATTCAGTGATGCCGGCATTCAAAAATACTTTAACCGACAGCCTTGGTACAAGAAAAGAAAAAAGGCTGGGTCTCTATCCGACATTGAGAAATTCAATGTGGCCCTTATCAAGCAAGTGCTGGCAGGAGAATGATGACTCTAAAAAGCTTTCTTTTTTGAGGTTAAGATTGTTTTTATTAGTGAACAGAGATACAAACAACCAATACCCACAAAATTATTATAAACTACTATGAAACAAAGAATCTTCCTATTGGCCACTGCAATTGCCATCTTCACATTCGCTGGCAACGCTGTTTCCCGCTTTCCACAGGAAAAACAGATTAAAGCCCTATTTGAAAATGGCATTATTGCTCAACTTGAGCACCGCTTCGATAAGCGACAGGTGCTTGACACAAAGCAGTTCTTTACCAATCACAAACATCTTTCCTACGATGGTCTAGAACTAAGCCCTATTGAGTATAATAATAAAGATGGTCTCACACTTTCTGTCGAGAAACTGGGCAATGACACCGTGCTTGTATATCGCAATGCCATTGACGACCCTGTTGAGGTCTATTACTACACTAACCGTTTACACTCTGAGGTTGAATTATCAATCTACGTTCAGTATATCTTGGCTGGGAACTATATGCTCACCAATGGAAAGAATTCAATTTTCGGACTGTGGCAAGATTTTTACACAGGAAGCAAGTATAACACCGATCCTGGAGTATATCGCATTACAAAAATGGGGAAAGACAAAATAGAGATTATCCATAGCTTTGAACGTGTGAGCGAGGGTGATCCTAACTCCCCCTATTATGGGATGCCAGGAGGTGGTGGTGCTGGCGCCATCTGCCCATTCTTAATGTGGGAGCTAAAGATTACTTCCGATGGCTTATTGGCCAAAGAGACTTATGGCAATAAATTTGTTGCCCACCACCCTCGTCTCGCAGATGGCAGCAACATGCTCACCAAGGTGCAGTGCCCGTGGAAAGGCATCGACGGCAAATGGGCGTTCACTTCGGTGATGCCTCTCACACACAAATTGCTCAGACTCTTTCCGAAGGATGCTCTCGAATTAATGTACGCTGAAATCTTCGCTCGTCACGGCAACACCTTCGAAGATGACAAGTATCAGAAATACTTCGATGCTCAACCCTGGTACAAGAAGAACAGCAACCCAACGGAACTTACCGACATCGAGCAATTCAATGCCGACCTCATCAACGAGGTGATAATGTCAATGTAACATTAACTTTTTATGGATATTCAACGCAGTTTATTCGACGATTTTGAGAATAATGATAATGTGGTAGAGCCGAAGCCTGTGAAAAAGGTGCAGCTCACTGGCGACGAGGCACGCATTGTGGAGCTGCGTGAGTCGCTCAACCGCCACAACCACAATTACTATGTGCTCAATCAGCCAACAATAAGCGATCAGGAATTTGACCGCATGATGCGTGAGTTGCAAGACCTGGAGCAGAGGCACCCCGAACTTGCCGACCCATTGTCGCCCACTCAGCGTGTGGGCAGTGACCTCAGTCATGGATTTGAGCAGGTTCGGCACGAGCGACCCATGATGTCGCTGAGCAACAGCTACAGCATCGAGGAGGTGCAGGACTTTCTGCGGCGTGCCAAGGACGGCTTGGGAAGTGAGCCGGTGGAGATTGTGGGTGAGATGAAATATGATGGCACAAGCATTTCGTTGACCTATGAGAATGGCCGTCTGGTGCGTGCCGTGACACGTGGCGACGGCGTGCGTGGCGATGATGTCACAGCCAATGCTATCACCATCAGGAGCATTCCGCTTCAGTTGCCACAGGGACTTGACTATCCTGCAAAATTTGAGGTGAGAGGCGAGATATTGATGCCTTGGGCGAGTTTTGAACGGTTGAACAAGGAGCGGGCTTTCAACGAGGAACCTCTCTTTGCCAATCCGCGCAATGCGGCAGCCGGCACGCTCAAGTTGCTCAATAGTGCCGAGGTGGCACGCCGTGGCCTTGATGCCTATTTCTATTTCCTGCTTGGTGAAAACTTGCCTTATCGCACTCACACCCAGGCGATGGAAGCCTTGAGGTCGTGGGGGTTCAAGACTGCTCACACTCAAGTTCTTGAGTCAATCGATGCTGTGAGCTCTTTTATCGAGTTTTGGGACAAGGAGCGCAAGACATTGCCGGTGGCAACCGATGGCCTTGTGTTCAAGCTCAACGATATGCGTCAGTGGCAACGGCTGGGGGCTACTGCCAAGTCGCCACGATGGGCAATAGCTTATAAGTTTGCTCCCGAACGTGAATGCACAAAGCTCAAGTTTGTGAGTTACGAGGTGGGGCGCACAGGTGTCATAACACCGGTTGCCAATCTTGAACCGGTGCTGTTGAGTGGCACGATTGTAAAGCGGGCTTCGTTGCACAATGAAGATATAATACGGCAGCTCGACATTCATGATGGCGACATGCTTTATGTTGAAAAGGGTGGAGAGATAATCCCTAAAATTGTGGGAGTGGAGTTAAAGCAACGTGAGCCGGGGGCAAAGCCTTTGGAGTTTGTGACTCATTGCCCGGTGTGTGGCACTCCGCTCCAGCGTGTCGAGGGCGAGGCGGCTTGGGTGTGCCCTAACAAGTGGGGATGCCCGCCTCAGATTACCGGTCGCATCGAGCATTTTGTGGCGCGTCATGCCATGAACATCGATGGCATTGGCGAGGAGGTTGCGGTGCAATTGCACGAAAGCGGGCTGGTCAACAACATCGCCGACCTCTATGACTTGACGATTGATAAATTGCTGAAGCTTGACCGCTTCCAGCGCAGGAGTGCCGAACGCATCATGCGCGGTATCGAGCAGTCTAAGCAGGTGCCTTTTGAGAGGGTTGTTTATGCGCTTTCTATTCAGTTTGTGGGTGAAACTACTGCTAAGGTTCTTGCCCGAAATACCCATAATATTGACCGATTGATGGAGATGCCTGCTAAGGAGCTTGCTTCTTTTCCCGAAATTGGGCCAAAGATTGCTCAGAGTATTGTGGAATTTTTCTCCATCGACAGTAATCGCGATATCGTGGAACGGCTGCGATGGGCTGGGGTGCAGATGGCTCTTAGCGAGCAGGAACTTGCTGACCGCACTACTAAACTCGAGGGCAAGAAAATTGTTATCAGTGGGGTCTTTGCCAAGCATTCGCGTGAAGAGTATAAGGCTATGATTGAGCACAATGGAGGAAAGAATGTGAGCAGTATCAGCAAGGCAACTTCGTTCATTCTTGCTGGTGAGAACATGGGACCGTCCAAGCTCGAGAAAGCACAGAAACTGGGAATTGAAATCATTAATGAAGACCAATTCCTTGACATGCTTGAAAATGCGTCGGAGTAGGGTGAATTTACTATCAGTTTTTGCCATGATGATAAAAAAAACGACAACTAATAGGCGATAACTGAAAACTAATCACTATCTTTGTGGTTTGGAACAAATGACTATGGAGAAGAACAAGAACGTATTTATCAAGAGCGCCGAACTTGGTGTGCCCTTTGGAGTGATGCTTATTGTGGCATCGGTGGCTTTCCTGTTTTCTGATAAAGCTCCGGTGGCGTCAATGCTCACCATGGCAGTTGCCGTAGCGGCACCGGTGGTGATTTATTGCTTCCAGCGCAAGCGATTTGTTGAAAGCGATGGCTTTGCAACGTTCAGCGAACTTTGGACTTTGGGCATCTTCACTACAATAGGTGGCGCTTTGATATGTGCGCTTGTCACTTATGGCTTGATAACTTATCTGCGTCCCGACTTCCTTTATGACCAGGCTCAGTTGATTGTTGATACCTATAGGCAACAGCCTTTTGAGAAGGCTCATGAGATAGCCGATGTGTTTGACAAGATGATAAAGCACAATATGTTGCCCACTCCCATCGACTTCTGTATGCAGATGTTCTGGCTCACTGCGAGCCTGGGGTGCGTGGGCGGAGCCGTAACAGCTTTTATTGCAGGTAAAATTCCATTAAAGAAAAACGATAATAATCAGTAAATGACATAAATTATGGATATTTCGGTTGTAGTACCACTATATAACGAGGCTGAGTCGTTGCCTGAATTGGCGGCTTGGATTGAAAAGGTGATGAACGAGCATGGATTCTCCTATGAAGTGCTTATGATTAATGATGGCAGCACCGATGACTCGTGGAAGGTCATAACAGAACTTAGCCACAAGAATCCTTGCATCAAGGGGGTGTGCTTCCGTCGCAACTATGGCAAGTCTCCTGCTCTTTACACCGGTTTTGAACGTGTGCAGGGCGATGTGGTAATAACTATGGATGCCGACCTTCAGGATTCTCCCGATGAAATCCCAGAGCTCTACCGCATGATTACCGAGGATGGCTATGACTTGGTGAGCGGGTGGAAGCAAAAACGCTATGACCCTTTGTCAAAAACCATTCCCACCAAGCTCTTCAATGCTACAGCACGCAAGGTGAGCGGTATTAAGAACTTGCACGACTTCAACTGCGGTCTCAAGGCTTATAGGCGCAATGTGGTAAAGCACATCGAGGTTTATGGCGACATGCACCGCTACATTCCTTATCTTGCCAAGAACGCAGGTTTTGACAAGATTGGGGAGAAGGTTGTGCATCACCAGGCACGCAAGTATGGAAAGTCAAAGTTTGGTCTCGACCGTTTCGTTAACGGCTATCTCGACTTGATGACGTTGTGGTTCCAGTCTAAGTTTGGCGTTAAGCCCATGCACTTCTTTGGCTTGCTTGGAAGCCTGATGTTCTTCATTGGTCTGATAGCGGTGATTGTTGTGGGGGCTGTGAAGCTTTACAATATGTATGCTGGCAACCACTATATTCTCGTGACCGACTCGCCCTATTTCTACCTTGCGCTTACTTGCATGATTTTGGGAACTCAGCTTTTCCTGACTGGATTCTTGGGCGAACTCATTGCCCGCAACTCGGCGGGACGGAACCATTATGAGATTCAGGAGGAGATTAAGTGATAGCCACATGGTTAAGTCTTTGAAACATATTGCTCTGCTTGCACTGGCGGTTTGTGCCACCGCAGTGGCTGTAACCTCATGCAACGATAACTGTATGGGCAATAGCAGCGGCATCCCGTTGGCGGCTTTCTATGAAGACGGCCAATCGGTGTCGGTGCTCAATCTCACTGTTTATGGCATTGGTGCGCCTAACGATAGTGCCATTATTCGCAACAAGGCTGCGACTCAGGTCTATCTCCCGTTGCGCACTTCTACGCCCAGCTGCGAGTATGTGTTGGATTATAACACCGAGGGTATGCCTAACGATACAATCACTTTCAACTACGACATAATTCCTTATTTTGAGTCGCGTGAATGTGGTGCGATGTATAATTTCGACATCAAGGAATTCGCTTACACCCAGAATGCTATTGACTCGATTTCCATCCCCAATTCGATGATAACTAATAGCGACGTTGTAACCATCAAGATTTTCATGAAATGAAAAACTGCTTAGTATATATAAGTGTTATTGCCGTGATGGTTGCAACGGTGTCCTTGCCTCTCAGGGCACAGGAACAGCGCAAGGTTACTCCAGTGAAACCTGCTACCAACAAAGTGCTCACACCGCCCAAGGGAACCGATGAGAAGATAATTGAGCAATATCTCACTGGCGACACGCTTAATGCAAGGGCACAGGAGCGCAAGGACTCGCTGGCGCGCATCTATCCTCATTATCCCACACTTACCGAGCTGGCGGTGGGTCTAAACTTCGGCGACGCTTTGCTCATGGCGTTTGGGCAGAAGTATTCTTCCTTCGACATTCATGCCACGCTCAACATGTGGAATCGCTTCCAGCCGGTGCTGGTAGTAGGACTTGGACGTGCCAAGGAAACGCCAAGCGACATGAATTTCACTTACACTGGCAAACTGTCGCCATATTTTAAGCTGGGTGCCAACTATAATTTCTTGTTCAAGAAAGAGCCTCAATATCAACTCTATGCAGGCGTGAGGCTGGGAGGTAGCTTCTTCAAGTACGACATTACCGATGTCAACATCGACAATCCCTATTGGGGCGAATATGGTAACAGTTTTGCGCTCAAAGGTGTAAGCTCCAACGCTCTGTGGGGTGAGTTCCTTTTAGGACTCAAAGTGGGAATTGCCAAAGCTTGGGCTCTGGGTTGGGAAGCTAAGTTTCATGGCATTTTTAAGGAAAAGAAAGTTGCCAGCGGCAAGCCCTGGTATATCCCTGGGTACGGCACACGCAACGGCAACTGGGCGTTTGGCATCTCTCTATACTACACCATTCCTTTAAGCCGTGACAGCTGGCCTATCATCGAAAAAAAGAAATAAAAGGGTCTTGCAAATATTTTGCAACACCCTCACTTCTTCATTGTGACTTACCCTCTTCTTGCTCCTTAGGAGTCGGTGATTCTTATCCTAAGGCCGATAAGGCTTGCTCATATTCCAATACAAGACGTTGAATGACAGTTGCCACAGGCTCAATCTCATTGCCTTTTAACAGTGAAGCGGCTTGACCAATCTCAAGTTCGCCGTTCTCGATGTCACCGTCAAAGATGCCTACCTTGGTCTTCCCTATGCCTATGATTTCAAGCAATTCCTCGCTGCTGGCACCGCGGTTCTCGGCGGCCTCGATAGCATTGTAGAAGCCACCTTTAACCAAGCGGGTGGGGGAGAGCTTGCGTAGCAGTAGCTTGGTGTCACCCTCGTTAAGGTCGAGGCAGCGACGCTTAAAGGCTTCGTGGGCACCGCTCTCTTGTGTCAGCGCAAAGAGGGTCCCTATCTGCACTCCCTCGGCGCCAAGCACGCGTGTGGCAAGTATCGCTTCGCCGCTGGTTATGCCACCGGCGGCAATCAATGGTAACGATGTGGCACGGCGTGCGGCGGGAATGAGGCACAAGGTTGTGGTCTCTTCCTTGCCGTTGTGGCCACCTGCCTCAAAGCCCTCGGCAACAACAGCATCAACACCTGCTTCTTCACACTTGCGGGCAAAGGTCGACGATGACACTACATGCGCCACCTTGATGCCGCGCTCGTGAAGCCAACTGGTCCATTTCTTGGGACTGCCGGCACTGGTAAACACCACGGGCACATGCTCTTGGGCTATGACTTCCATTATCTCGGCACTGTTGGGCTTCATCAGTGGCACGTTAACGCCAAAGGGCTTGTCGGTTGCCGCCTTGCATTTCGCGATGTGCTCTTGAAGCACCTCGGCGGTCATTGAGCCGGCGCCAATCAGTCCCAGCCCGCCAGCATTGCTCACCGCCGATGCCAAGCGCCATCCACTACACCACACCATGCCGCCGGCAATGATGGGATATTCAATTCCAAATAGTTCGCTTACTCTACTTTGCATATATGTCGTGTTTTTAGTTATTCAGTTTTCAAAGATACACACATTTTTTGAGATTTCCCATAACAATTGGTGATTATTGCCATTTTTTCTTGTCGGTATTGCCGAGAAGTACTACTTTTGTGCGATTTTTCTATACCATTAAATATAATTGATGACTAAACTCGATGACAACAGGCTTTATTGGATCGATGCAATTCGCTCTTTCGCTTGCCTGTGTGTGCTCCTGAACCACGCGGTAGGGCCTGCCGGTGCCAACAAGGTAGACGCAATAGCTCCATTCCAATATCTGGTGGTGGCTGGTGCCTCTGTGTTGTTTTTTATGATATCGGGGGCTTTGGTGTTCTATAAGCCCAAGCCATTGATTCCTTTTATCAAGCGCAGGATTACCAAAATTGCCGTCCCAATGGCCATTTGGACCATTGTGGCATTGATTGCCATGTGCCTTCGTCATGACATGCAATGGTCGCAGTTGCCGCGAGCCATTTTGCTCATTCCCTTCACCCATCAGTTCTCTACTTATTGGTTCATTTATGTGATTTTTGGCATTTACTTGCTCACCCCCATGGTTTCGGCATGGCTTGAGCGGTGCTCTCGCGCCGAGGTGCGTCTGCTTCTTGTCATTGCATGTGTTGCCATGACAATTCCTTATTTTACTATTGTTGACAAGGAGGTCTCCAAAGCGTTTTTTCTCGACACCGGCTCTCTCTATTATTTCGTGGGATATCTGTGGATTTGCCTGATGGGATATTATATTAGGCGATATGTCAATATTGAGCGTTACAAGTGGTGGCACTATGCCATATTTGCAGCTGTGCTACTGCTTCCCTTGCTGTTGTTGTGGATTGGTGAGCCGCAGCAGCTGGTAAGGCGTCGCACCAACATCAACGTGGTGTTGCTCTGTGCCTGCTATTTTGTAATCATCAAGCACATGAAACTTGGCACTCGCACCAAAAAGGTGGTTTATCATTTCGCACAATATAGTTTTGGCATTTATCTGGTTCACAACCACATCTATAAATTCTTGCTTGCTCCCATGTTCTCGGGTTTGGACCTTCATTATACCATATCTATTCCTCTGGTTTTTGTTCTCGACCTTGTTATAAGTTACACTGTTGTTCACCTTATTTCTAAACTGCCGCATAGCCAATATCTTATTGCGATTTAGCCGCTGAATAACCGTTGCAATAATAAAAAATCACCGGTTTAACTTAATTAAGCTTGGGTGGGAAAGTTGTTGGCACAGTTGTCCTCTACCTTTGCAGTGTAAAACAATTAATAAACTGCGGAGGACATCATTATGAATAACATTTCAGCATCTTTATCGACAAGCGATCAGGTATTTGCCACTCTCGAAGTTGGTGGAAGAATTCTGGCAAGTGTGTGCAAGAGCAATTTCGCGTCTATCGACGATATAGTTCGTTTCATCTATTCGGTGGCTGGGCGCTTCATGGGGCTTGCAAAGCTCAACATTCGCAACAAAACTCAAGGATGGACAATGAACATGGCTCTTGCAAGCCGCCAAAATTCCTTTAAGCCGGCTTTGACTGCAGCTCTGCCTAATCAGTATAGGCAAGCATCACTGTTTAATTGAAAAAATATTTTTCCTGGCAGTAAAATCTATACTTTACTGCTTGCCATGAATGGTGGCAACTATATATTCCGAACGGGTGCCTATGCGGTACTTGCCGCCCCAGATGCCCAGCCCCGAACTAACCCAGTAGCGGGTGTCGCCCTTCTGGCAAAAGCCCCACGCATCTTCATACATTGAGTGAACAAGCAGGCTCACGGGCCACACCTGTCCCTCATGGGTGTGACCGCTCAGCTGGAAGTCTATTCCGTTGTGCTGCGATTCCTCAAGGTGGTAGGGCTGGTGGTCGAGCAGGATTATGAACTTGCTCTTGTCCACTCCTTCGAGCAGCTGCTTGGTGCTCTTGCGATTGCGCTTAGAGCGGTCGTCGCGGCCCACTATCACCAGGTCGCCCAGGCTGAGGGTGCTGTCGCGCAGTAGCTTGATGCCGGCTCGGTTGTAAAAGTCGAGAGAGCGGTCTATCCCGGTGATGTACTCATGATTGCCCAAGCATGCCACCACGGGAGCGTTGAGCTGGCGGAAGTCGGCAGCCATGTCCTCGTCGAGCAGCGGGCGCACATAACCGTCAATGATGTCGCCGGCAATGAGAATAAGGTCGGCTTTTTCCTCATTTATCATCTTCACCCAGCGTTGCCACTCGCCCTTGCGGTTGTGGTAGCCCAGATGCAGGTCGCTAAGCATCACCACCTTCACAGGCTTCGTGAGTTGCTTGGCGGTAGTCAGCTCCAAGGGCTCTCTCACCTTGTTGTGATAGTGTAAGTTTCCATAGATGAGCAGCCCTGCCACCACTGCTGTGATGGCTCCTGCGGTCCAGGCATTGTCGTGAAGCCACATCTTGGGCACTATGTGCACGAGTCTGCCCAGGTCAAGCAACACAAAGGCAAGAAGCAGGTACAGGAACACGATGAGCCACGAGGTGCTTATGTCGTAGGTTACCGATGCCATCCACAGGGGCATTCGGTCGAAAGTGCCCATGATTCCCGTGAACATCATCACCAGCGACGCTGTCATTAGCCCCACTACTGTCCACTTGCCCCATGTGGGCAATGGAAGTACCTGATAAACATGCCACAAAACGTAAACGTTGGCAAGCAATGCTATTCCTAAAACAATAAAAAATCCCATCTTCATTGGTTGTGAAATATGCTGTTTTTGTGTGCAAAAGTAGTGTTTTTAATTTTTATTCACGTCAACAAAACGTTTTTTTCAATTTAATTCATTATTTTTGTCAAAATTTTTTTACTACAATGGCACATTTTAAATTATTAGTTTTTGCGACTATAACGCTTATGGCAAGTTTTTCAACAAGTGCTGAGGTGCTTCCTGCACCACAGACTACTGGCGGCAAGCCTCTCATGCAGGTCATGAGTGAACGCAAGTCAAGCCGTGAATATCAAGAGAATCAATCGGTATCTAAGCAAGACCTCAGCAACATGCTTTGGGCGGCATGGGGTGTCACCCATGACGGCAAGCGCACCGTTGCTACAGCCATGAACCGGCAGGAACTCTCGCTCTATGTTATCACTCCCACCGAGGTGAGCCGATATAACCCCGAGGCCAACACTCTCACTGTGGTCAACACAGGCGATTTCCGCAAGTATGCTACTCTTCAGGATTTTGCAGCCGTCGCTCCCATCAATATTGTGATGGTGGTCGACACTCAAAAGCAGAGCAAGCCCGAATTTCAGGGCTATACTGCGGGAGCAGCATCGCAAAACATTTATCTCTATTGCGCGCAGGCAGGATTGAAAACCGTGGTAAGGGCTGGTTACGACAAGGACAATCTGCCAGGCATTCTTAAGCTCCGTGACAACGAGCGCATTATCTGGGTGCAGACTGTGGGTAAATAACTTTGTCTCATTATGTTATTACGCAATTCCTGTTCCCTTGTGGCGGCGATGCTCATCGTTGCTCTTGCCTGCTTGCCGTCATGTAAAGAGGAGAGGCACTTTCACGACTATTTCGACCAGAGCCAGCTCGATGTGATTGCCCAGATAGGTACAGCCAAGTCGAAACTTGCCGACCATCATCTCGACTATGACACCACGTGGGTCGATAGGTTTGGCTACCATCACATTCCTGTCGACACCCTGCTTGGCGACTACCGCGATATTTTTGATGACTTCAACGACATTCAAATTCCGTTTGCACGCAAGAATGGCATCGAGCCCATCAAGAACCTCCACGATGCCTACCGCCTCAAGCAGCCACTGGTGAAAATCGCTACTTGCGAAGCCTATTACCTCGACTCGCTCACTCATTCCATGCCCTATCTGGTTCCTAAGGCTGCTAAGCTCCTTGAGGAGATAGGTTGTGCTTTTGCCGACTCGGTGAAAGCGCGGGGCGGCAGTGCCTATCGCATCGTCGTGACAAGCTGCACTCGTTCCAATTTCACTGTGGGCAAGTTGCTCAAGGTCAACCGGAATGCTTCTCCTAACTCTTGCCACATGTATGGCACCACCTTCGACTTGAGCTGGACTCATTATGAGCCTTACAATAACGACTATTACATTAACCGTGAGGACTTGAAGAACGTCCTCGCACATGTGCTGCTCCATTTCAAGCAGGAAAATCGATGCACTGTCCTTCATGAGCAAGGGCAATGCTGCTTTCACATTACTGTAAAATAATTTAAATCACCATTATAACCCGCATAAAACAATGACAGAACAAAATGCTATTGCCAACTATCTGAAGTATACCGGCAAGAAATCGTTCAATTTTACCACAGCACTCATCGACATGGATGGCGTGCTCTTCGACTCAATGAAGAATCACACCCGCGCGTGGGTGAAGCTTATGAAAAAGAACGGCATCAAGTGCACCCGCGATGAGTTCTATATGTATGAAGGTATGACAGGACGCGACATCATCAAGATGAAATTTAAGAATGGCGCAGGAAAAAATGTCACCGACGACGAGGCTCAGGCTCTCTACAAAGTGAAGACTCGTTATTTTACCGAGCTTGGCGATGTTGAGGTGATTCCTGGCACTCTCGATGTGCTTAAGGCTCTCAAGGACATGGGCATCAAGTGTGTGCTGGTTACGGGGTCGGGCACTCATGCCATGCTCGATCGCATCGATACTGAATACCCCGATATTTTTGACGAGCAACGCGTCACGGCTACCGACGTAAAGCGGGGAAAACCCAATCCCGAACCTTATCTTAAGGCTATGGCCAAGGTGGGAGTGCCGCCCAACGAATGTGTGGTGCTCGAGAATGCTCCCCTGGGAGTGCAGGCGGGACACACTGCCGGATGTTTCACCATTGGCGTGACTACCGGACCCATCCCCGAGAAGGATATGTATAAGGCTGGTGCCGATATTGTTTATAGCGACATGGCTGCACTGCTCCAGGCAATACCCGCCCTCAACGAAGCCTTCAACCCCTTAAACTCTTAAAATCTTAAACTCTTAAACTCTTAAACTCTTAAACCCTTAACCCCCTCCTTCCCATGCCTTCTCTCCACTTCACCAATCAAGTAGATGCCACTCTCATTAAAATTATTGAGGGTGGCAGCTACAATCGTGTGGCTGTGCTTGTCGACGGCAACACGCGCCAGTTGGTCTTGCCTCGCGTGCAATCACTGGCCAATGCTCATGTCATCGAGATGCCCGCAGGCGACATCAACAAGAATCTCGACTCGCTCGCTCATGTGTGGGAGCAGCTCCAGTTGGGGGGAATGACACGTCATTCACTGCTCGTTAATCTTGGGGGAGGGGTGGTGACCGACCTCGGCGGACTGGCGGCAGCCACGTTCAAGCGAGGCATCAGTTTCGTTAACGTGCCCACCACCTTGCTGGGGGCGGTAGATGCCGCGGTGGGAGGCAAGACCGGCATCAATTTTGGCGGCTTGAAAAACGAAATTGGCGTCTTTGCTTCGGCGGCGGCAGTGGTGGTGAGCACCTGTTTCTTCTCTACCTTGCCACAGCAAGAGCTCATGTCGGGCTTCGCCGAGATGCTCAAGCATGCCATGCTCGACAGTGAATCTCAAGTCGAGAAAATTCTTGGCGTTGATCTTAATGATATCGACTGCGACCTCTTGCTCAGCATGCTACAAGAGTCTCTAAACGTGAAAATGCGCATCGTCCACCAAGACCCCACCGAGCATGGCATCAGGAAAGCTCTTAATTTAGGACACACCGTGGGGCATGCCTTCGAGAGCAAGGCAATGAACGAGGGGGCGCCCATTCCACACGGCTATGCCGTGGCATGGGGGCTCGTTGTCGAAGCTGTGTTGTCTCACATGCTGTTAGGGTTTAGCAGTGAGATGCTTTATCGCCTTGCCAGCTTTGTGAAAAGCAACTATGGTGCGTTTTATATCACCTGTGACCATTACGATGAACTCATTAACCTCATGCGCCACGACAAGAAAACCATTGATGGAGAAATAAACTGCACACTCCTCTCCACTTGTGGAAACCCAATAATCAACAATACCATAACGACCGACAATATCAAGGCGGCACTCGACATCTACCGCGACCTGATGGGTATCTGACCCCTCTTTTTGCATTCTACCATACATACATTTTTAATTATTGCTTTCGCTTAATATTAATGCGCTTCGCGCTAAAATTATCTAACTTTTGTTTGCCCCAAAAAAAATTTTAGAGCCGCAGGCTCAATAATTTTAAGCGACGCAGGAGCGTCCCTAAAAAAGAAGAGAGGTGGCTGTGTGTCCTTGTGTCTTATTTGCGAATTAGCCTCTCCCCTTGAGGGGGAGACCGAGAGGGGGCTACCATCTGTCCCACGATTTCCGGCGACAGCCTCTCCCCTTGAGGGGGAGACCGAGAGGGGGCTACCAGATGATTCTCTTGGCTTTCTTTGTGTGAAAAAATTATCAAAAAAAGCGCATAAATATTTGAACGTTTCACTATCTTTTTTTAACTTTGCGCATCAATATCGTGATGATTTGAAACAAATCAATAAGTAACCATGAAATTTGAGAGTTATTTTCTATATTATTAACCAAAACCGTTTTTTTATGAACAAAAAACTATTATCTTTGTTACTCTTGGTGACGGCGGCTTTCACAACCGCTTTCGCTCAAGAGACATTGACGGTCTATAACGGAACGAATACCAACGGCAATGTCCCAATTTATGGCTTGTACGTTGATGCTTTCCAAAAGTCAGAAACCGTCTTTGCTGCCGATTCCCTTGAGGCATTGGCCCCAGGTTCCACAATTACTGGATTGACGTGGTATCTTAATGCCGCTGTGAGTGAAGGTTGGACTAATGCCCAATTTATTATCTTCATGAAGGAAGTAAGCGCTACAACTATCGATGCTTACTATGGTACCGAAGGTGCTACTGTCGTGTATGAAGGACCTATTTCTCCCACCAATTTAGCTATTGAGTTTACCGAACCTTACACCTATCAGGGTGGTAACTTGCTAATTGGCGTTTATGTGACTGCTAAAGGTAGCTATAAGAGTGCTACATTTGTTGGCAAAACTGTTGAAGGCGCATCTGTTAGCGGCTATTCCAGCTCATCATTAGATGCTGTTACTACTTATCAGCGCAACTTCGTGCCTAAGACTACTTTCACCTACCTTCCTGCCGGTACCGCGGTTTATCACAAGCCCAAGAACCTTCAGGTTGGCAACATTACTCCTAACAGCGCAACCCTCACTTGGGAAGCTGGTGGTGAAGAGACTGCATGGAACGTTGAGTACAAGAAGGCTGCCGACGAGGAGTGGACCTCGGCTCACGTTACCCAAATGACCTATGCCCTCGACGCTCTTACCAATGGCACCGTCTATGAAGTGCGCGTTCAGGGCGACTATGGCGATGGAAACCTCAGCCCATGGGCAACATCAACCTTTAACACTTTGTTGTGTGATGAAGACGAGATGGGCGATGTGGCCTATGATATTTATGATGCCTATGGCGACGGATGGGGATCCTGCGTTCTGCAGATTGTTTCTAAAGACGCTGGTGTGGTAGTTCAATCATTGACACTTCCCGCAGGTGCAAACAAAGATCACATCACTGGAACAGTGAAATTGTGCTATGGTGTTGAGTATAACCTCGTGTGGATTGGAAACCAATACACCTATGAGTGTGGTTTAACTCTCACTGCTCCCGATGGCACTGTTATCTATGATCACCCAGGCTCTTCAAGCAGCACTACTGGAACGGCCATCACTCCTGGCGTTATCGCTACATTCACTATCAATCCTGTAACTTGCCCACGCCCAACTGAGTTGGCAGCAACCAACGTTGTGTTTAACGGTGCCACTCTCACCTGGACGCCTGGCAACGAGGAGCAGGATGCTTGGCAAGTGATTTACGCTGCAGGCGAGTTTAATCCCGACGAAATCAATCAGGCTCCGGTTGACGTGACTGGCGAGGCAACCCTCAACATCACTGGCCTCACCGAGAACACTACCTACACTGCCTACGTTCGTGGCAATTGCGGTGAGAATGACAAGAGCTCATGGAGCGAGCCTGTGACTTTCACCACTCCATTGCAGTTCCCAATTCCTACCGAGCTCACAATTAGCGACATTACCGCTACTACTGCCAAGGCTTCTTGGGCTGGCAATGCCGAGAGTTACAACCTGCGTTACCGCCCCATCAACAAGGGCAACTATGTCCTTGACGAGAGCTTCGAGAGTGGCATTCCAAGCACTTGGACCAACCTCGACAGCGATGCCGACGGCAATAAATGGGCGGCTACCAGTCTGCAAGGTTCCGGGATTCCTTATTATGACGGACTGGCAGCTGCAGTGAGCGCAAGCTATATCAATGGTACTGGTGCCTTGACCCCCGACAACTGGCTCATCACTCCTCAGGTAACCTTCTCCGGCAAGCTGCGTTTTGCCATTCGCGACACTGGCTACCGTGAGACTTACGCCGTTTATGTGTCGACAGGCGGCACTGCAACCGATGACTTTGTTGCTATAGCTGAGTCAACCCAGACCACTGCCGAGTGGGTTGAGCACGAAATCGACCTGAGTGCTTACGAGGGACAGCAGGGCTACATCGCCTTCCGTCACTTTGACTGCACCGACGGCTACTTCCTGTTGCTTGACAAGGTGACCATTGGCACCGACGCTCCCGAGAGCGAGTGGACTACTGTTGAGAACGCAACCAGTCCTTACGACATGGAAGGTCTCACTCCAGGCACCCAGTATGAGGTACAGGTTCAAGGTGTTTATGCCGAGGGCAATTCTGACTGGACCGAGATTGTTAACTTCACAACTAACGACGGTCTTGATGTTCCCACTCAGCTGGCAGTAAGCGAGGTTACCCATAACAGCGCAGTAGCCACTTGGGAGGGTACTCAAGAGAGCTATAACCTGCGCTACCGCAAGGCTGGTTCGGCCAACGTACTCTTCTTCGAGAGCTTCGAGAATGGCCTTGACGCATGGACTCTCGTTGACACCGATGGCGACGGCAAGAACTGGCAGTTATTCAACCCCACCACATTCAATGATGGTGGCTATCCCGCCTATGATGGCGACTATGCAGTGATGACTCGCAGCTGGCTCTCTGGGGCACTCACTCCCGACCAGTGGCTCATCAGTCCTAAGATTGACAACCTGGGCAGCATGCTCCAGTTCTTCGTTCACGACGATGGCGTTGGTGGCTATCCCGAGACTTACCAAGTTTATGTTTCTACCACCGACACTGAGATTGCAAGCTTCACTGCTGTGAGCGAGAAGATGCAGTCGCCAAGTGCAGTTGATTGGACCGAGGTGACTGTCGACCTGAGTGCCTACGCAGGCCAGGCTGGCTACATCGCCTTCCGTCACTATGACTGCACCGACATGGATTATATGCTCATCGATGCTGTAAGCGTTCTTGGCGATGTGGTTCCTGCTGGCGAATGGACTGTTGTTGAAAATGTTACCAGTCCTTACACTATCGAGGGTCTTGATCCTGAGACTAAATATGAGGTTGAGGTGCAGGGCATCTTTGGCGAGAACACTACCGAGTGGACCGAGCCTGTTGAGTTCACTACTCTTGAGGCTCCTGTTCTGCCTGAGTACAGCGAGTTCTTTGTAGTGGGCGACTTCAACGAGTGGAACCAGACCGAGGAAGGTGGACGTGTTGAACTCGTGGCTAACGAGGAAGGCACCGAATATACCGCAACTCTCGACTTTGAGGCTGGCCAAGACTTCAAGGTTATCACTCACCTGCCCGATGTGACTCCTGCCGATGTGCTCGACTGGGTTTGGTTAGGCGCTAATGAGGACAATTACCTGATTGGCACCGACAAGCTCGATGTTAACATTCCATTGGTTAATGACTTAGAAGCTTTGAACTTCAAGATTGAGGAAGCTGGCAATTACACTATCACTGTTAAGGCTGCTCCTACTACCACTGGACTGATGGCACTGCAAGAGCCTCTCGTGATGGTTGTTACCAAGAATGAAACTCCTGCTCCTGAGTATAGCGAGTTCTATGTAGTGGGTGAATTCAATGGCTGGGATCAGACCGAGGAAGGTGGACGTGTTGAACTCGTGGCTAACGAGGACGGCACAGAGTATACCGGTACTGTTGAGATGGTAGCTCAAGATGAGTTCAAGGTTATCACTCCTAATCCTAACCCAACAGGTGAGAATGATCAATGGATTTGGTTTGGTGGCGTTGATGAGAACCAAATGGGTTACTTCCTCATCGACAACGCTATGCTCGATGTGGAAATCTCGTTGATTAACGGATCTAATTTCCAAGTTCTGGCTGGTGGCGAGTACACCATCACCGTTAAGGCTCCTCAAGCCGACGGCACAAGAGCTCTGCAAGAGCCTCTCGTGATGGTTGTAACTATGAAGCCTACAGCAATCTCTACCATTAACAGTGACATGCGCAACGACAACGCTTGGTATGGAGTCAACGGCATTCGCTATGAGAACCGTCCAACCGTTAAGGGCGTTTACATCCACAATGGTAAGAAAGTCGTGATTAAGTGAGAGAATAACTGAACTTGTTCAAGTTATTCCGAGCGTGAACGACTTAGAGCGAAGCTCAACGTTCTTGATTAAGTGAGAGAATAACTGAGCTCGCTCAAGTTATTCCGAGCGAGAACGACTTAGAGCGAAGCTCAACGTTCTTGATTAAGCCATTATTAAAAAAAATGCACTCGCAGCGCGGGTGCATTTTTTTTTACCCTTCAAGATTCGGGCGATTAGCCGTTTTTTCCTATCAAGAATTGTGTAATTAGTCGTTTTTTGTTACATTTGCACAATCATTAATATATTAAATCATGCAATTTATGAAGAAATCGTTATTACTACCCATTTTTATGCTGGTGGCAGCGGTGGCCGGTGCGGCAACCTTTCCTGCAAGTTACTATACCGTGGCTCCCGAAACTGCGGTACTCGTGGGCGACGTTAACAGTGACGGCTTTGTCACCAGTGCCGACGTGACCGCCATCTATGACATTTTGCTCGGCGTTAACAATACTTTCGCGGCGACCAGTGACATAAATGGCGACGGCTATGTCACCAGTGCCGACGTTACGGCTGTCTATGACGTGCTCCTCAGTGGCAGCGGGCCCTCACCGGTCACCTCTATTACCATGAACAACTACGTTGGTGTAACGTCGTCGGCACCTCCTGTGCAGCACACTTGGAAGAACAATGAGGACGTGATTTTCATCGCTCTCGACGGGGTGGAGCAGAATATGTATGTGCTGGTGCGAAGCGGTGGCAAGTGGACCCTCAAGGACATCAACGGCAACAGCAAGGCAGGCTTTAAGACCTCGGGCACCATCAAGGCGGCTTGGGTGCATAACGCCGACTATGCCAACGCTCAGGTGTGGAACATCGCTGTGCCCGTTGATCTCGCCACAGGCAGTGGAACCTATACTTGCAGTGGCACCACCGTGGCAATTAATCTTAACCTCACCTTGATGGAGAGCAAGCTCGAAGTGATAAACCCCTCTCAAGGCGATTTTGTGACCAACTATGATCACGTTGCAGGCATTACAAGCATTACTGAGGGAAACTTTTATACTGAGCCTAAGGCACCGGTGACCCACTTTGTCACCTCAGGCAACACTACCTTTGGCTATGCTTATGGCATCATGCGGAGCTATGACTACTATCATTACCTGAGTCAAGGCAAGACGGGCTATAAGAGCGAAATGACCTATCCCTTGACTCCGGGCAAGACGCATTTTATTTACAGCCCCGATGCTTACTGGTCGATATGGACACGCGACTTCTCGATGATTTACTACCATGCCTTCGACAATATCACCAGGATTACCTTGAACAACACTGGCAGTGTGGTGTATATGCCTGTGGGGGCATCTATCAACTTCATCCCACAAGAGGCTGGCGTCACCGTGTGGGACGGTATCTTGCAGTCCTTTAGCTCGTCTAACACTACCAGCGTGAAATGCTATGAATACAACACTGCCCACACCATCACCATCGAGGCAATGGAGGTGGGAACATCGACGGTGAGCTTCCGTTACACCTCGCCAGGCGGCGGCACCTACAACTACCAGTTCACCGTGAAGGTAGAGCCATCGATATGGGTTGCAGGCTCGCAGCTCAATGCCAGCGGGGTGAAGGTGCCAGCCATCTACTACAACAATAAAGGCACAAGCCATCCATCTATCAGTGGTGCCACCGGCGACCAATGGGTGGAGCGCTTTGAGGTGGGCAATGGCAATGGCTTTGCATGGGTCACCAATGGATCGAAAAGCGAGATTCACCGCAGCACCAACCCCTACGCTTATGGATCCTTTATCAAGCGCTATGACGTGAAAAGTGCCACTCCATGGCTCTATGCCGACAAGAGTGGAAACGTCTATTATCTCTCCAACTACAGCAGTGGTAATTACATGATATTTAAGAACAATGGCTTGGTGTTTGACACTAACACTGACGATAAACCAGAATTTGTCAAAGCCGACTATCAGGCGGGCAAAGTTGCAATGATTTTCAGCAACAGTGATGGCATTAATTTCGTTCAGGATGTGGTTACGGGCACTATAACATCGCAAGACGAGAGCTATTATTTGCCACCAACCGACCCCAACCAGACTTATGGAGGACGAGTGTCGTTTTGGTATGAGAATCTTGCTGTTGACCATGGTATAGCGGTAGTTAAGAAGCTCAAAGACGTTGCCAAGCTTGTAGGTTATGAAGTGGATCACACTTATAGCAAATGGGTGGATTGCTACCTCTCGGGCACATCAACCACCTCGGTGAATTATAATTACAACTTAATTCCCAATGCATCTTCTAAAGAGATATTCCTTACCAGTGCCAACAAGATTTGCTATGTGGATAATCTGGCAACCGGCAAAATAGCAGTGGTCAACAGCGGCGCAAGCAGTGCCGATCTTTATAACACAGGCCTGACTAACATGGTCATGTGCCGATATAAAGACGGATTCTTCTACGGCGTGAGGAAAGTCACTGCCTCCAACGGCAACGTGACTTACTATCTCTTCCACGAAACGTTTAATAACGTGATTGGAGGCGTCTACACGCAGCGAAAGATCGACTTGCCACAAAGCTTCGAGCTCAAGGACGTGTACCTTGAGACCACTCGCAACTGATTGTTCTGAACCACAACAATAAAAAGGAGTGGCGGAGTGCTCACAAGGAGTGCTCCGCCACTCTTACTTTTATTCTCTTCCCTCTCACTCTTCCCTCTCACTCTCACCTGTAACTGATTTTTACCGTGAGTTTTGGGCTCGTGGCAACGGTATAGGCAGTGACGTAACCGTCGGCATCAACGGTGTAGGTGACCGGGTAACGCTTAAGCTCTATCTGGTGAGTCTCGGGGTCTTCTAAGCCGTCCTTGAGCACAGCACCTGGCAGCAGGTTACTTGTGGCTCCAAAAAGGCCTGCGTTGCGCAACACCTCACACACGAGGGTTGTGAAAGATAAGGCGTTGTTAGAGTAGATATCGATGCCAGCCTTGTTGGGCACCGATGATGTGTAGTCATAGGCCACGCTGTCGGTTTGGGTGATGTCGGCGAGCTTCCAGTGATTGAGTTTCCCGTCACTCCAGTCCCAGGTTGTGAGGGTGGTGTAAGACGGATTTACCTCTTGTGCCGATTCTATTTGGTTATTGTAGTCATAGGCAAGGTGGGCTGCGGTGCGGTTGGTGCTCACGTTGTTCATGTGGGTGATGGCACCCTGGCTGTTTACTTCGAAGGAATAGGTAACAGGCTGAATCTTCTTCTCGCAGATTATGGCTCCGTTGTTGTAGTCGATGTGGATTGTTTCCTTGTTAGTCTCGCTTCCTGTCTTGTCGCGATAGGTGGCAGTGATTTTTACCACATGGTTGTTGCCGTCGTAGTCGACCACTGCAACCGATGAACCGCCACTTTCCTGAGAGCGCTCAATCTTTGAGATCATCTTGTGCCCGGCAGGCAACTGCGGGTATACCATGCTAAACTCACGTGTAAAATCGTTCTTGGGCTCATCGTCGCTGCAAGCTGTAACGCTCATTGCTATCAACGCTATTGCAAGATATTTAATGTATTTCATAGCTAATATCATGTTTTGGTTCATATTATTGGTTGCAAAGTTAGCAAAAGTTTTCAGTTGCAGTCATCGGTTGTCATTTTTTTTTCGTTATTTTGCACCGTTTTTCGAAAAGGATGAGACTCTCAAGAATAAATAGGGAGATAATGAGCATATCGCTGCCGGCGATAATTGCCAACATTGCTGAGCCGTTGCTGGGATTGCTCGACACGGGCATTGCCGGGCATCTCGGGGCGCCGCAGTTTATTGGTGCTGTGGCAGTGGGGGCAATGATGATGAACGTGCTGTACTGGAACTTCGGGTTTCTGCGCATGGGCACATCTGGCCTCACGGCTCAGGCATTTGGCAGTGGCTCACATCAGGCTCAGGTGGACACCCTGCAGCGCTCTTGTGCCATTGCACTGATTGCGGGCTTGGCGATGGTTGTGCTTCAGGCTCCTCTTTGCTGGATTTTGTTATGGATAATGAGCCCTGGTGCCGAGGTATCGGCTCTTGCTTCTACCTATTTTGGCATTGTGGTGTGGGGTGCTCCCGCAGTGCTTGTAACGATGTCGATTAAGGGCTGGCTGCTGGGTATGCAAGACTCACGCAGCCCCATGCTTATCTCGGTTGGAGTAAACGTGCTCAACGTTATAGTCAGCCTTGTTGCGGTCTATGTCCTGAAAATGGGGTTCAAAGGTATTGCTGTAGGAACGCTTGCATCGGTGTGGGTGGGCGTGATTTATGCCTGCTGGCGTGTGCGTGGCAAGTTTGCCTCTATCGTCAGGGACTTGCATCTTAAAAGTGCCTTGAATTTCAAGGGTAGCGGCCGCTTTTTCAAGGTGAGCAGCGACATCTTTGTGCGTTGCATCTTCATGCTTGTGGTCAATCTCTATTTTATTCGTGCCGGAGCTCTCGGTGGCGACTTGGTGCTTGCCGTCAACACCATGATGCAGCAGTTGTTTCATCTTTATAGCTATTTCATGGATGGCATCGCATTTGCCGGCGAGGCGGTGGTAGGCAAGTATTATGGTGCTCGTGACTATCGTCCCATGCACCGTTGCGTGCGATGGCTTTTTGTATGGAGTACGGTGCTCACTCTGGTGTTTGTTGTCGCCTATGCCGTTTTCCCCCGTTTCATTTTCACCCTGTTTACCAGTGAGAGTGATGTGGTAGAGGTGGCAATGTTCTATTACTGGTGGTGCTCAATAGTGCCGTTGGTGAGCATGGCGGCATTTGTGTGGGATGGAGTGTTTATAGGCATCACTGCCACGCGTGGAATGCTCACGGCGGTGGCAACTGCCTGTGCTTTGTTCTTTGTGCTCTATTTTAGCTTGCCTTCTTCTTTGGGCAACCATGCCTTGTGGATTGCCTTTGTTGCCTTCCTCGCTACCCGAAGCATAGTACAAACGGTCCTCTGGTCTCGTTTTACCAGAGGACTCGCATAGTGCAATTTTCAAAGTAATGGTTATTTGACCAAGACTTTAGTTGTCATGCCGTCGGCAACTACAATGTAGATGCCTGGTGTGACATGAGTGATATCACCGTAACCTACTTGCACACCATTGAGATTGAATACTTTCACGTTGCTTGCTCCGGCAACATTGATGGTGCTCCCTTGGGTTGAAATCGACGGCTGATTGATGTTAACACTCTGAATCGCATCGGTGTCAAATTCCTCAATCTTGAAGAAATTCTTCCACAAGTAATGATTCATATAGTCGTCCTTACTGCCGATGGGTACGAGCAGAGTGGCATGCTGCTCAACTTGATAGTCGAAAGTATAAACCGTGATTTCAGGCGGATTGACCGCAAATGAGTAAATGGTGTCGAGTGAGGTGCAATTCTGGAATGCCCTTGATGGCACTTGAGTGACATTCTCGCCAATTGTAAGAGTCCTCACGTTTTTGTTACCAATAAGAAAACCGGTATGGTAACTGTCATATTCGATATTTCGACCGATATAAACATTTTCAATACCTGTTGTGTAGAATACGTCATGACCCAACGACAGTGTGTTGTCGCTATCGTCGATAGTTAACGACTTTAAGGAACTGCACATCCTGAACGCATCGGTATCAATACTGTTGATACCGTCATGGATTTTAACTTTTGTAAGACCTTGACAATTATAGAAACTTCCATTTCCTATTTCTTGAAGGCTTTCGTTGAACTGGATGTCGGTCAACGATAAACAGCTATGGAAAGCTTTGTCTCCAATAGTGCGCAGGTTGTTGCTGAAAATGATATTGTTAAGCTCGACGCAATGGCTGAATGCTCCATATCCTATTTCGGTTACATTGTCGGGTATTACTACTGCCGGCAGTTTGTCGCAACCACTGAAGCAGTCTTGTGGCAGGACGTTAAGGCTATTGCTTAACCTAACCGAAGACAAGGTGCTACAAATCGCAAAAGCAGCTTTACCTATCTCAACTACATTGTCGGGTATGAAAATTTCGGTTAGTGCTTCACATCCCATAAATGCGCATTCAGGAATTGCTGTCACTTTGTCGCCAATAGTTACTGCCTCAATAGTTTTGAAATTGTAGAAAGCCGAATCGCCGAGACTGCGTCCCATATATAGGTTTTTGATAGGGCAAAGCTCAAAAGGAGAGTGAGAAACCGTGTGCCAATTCACATTCTCGGTGTAATACTTAAAGGGTAGGGGTTCATCGCCATCCTCAATAGCGAGATTATTTAGAGACGTACAGCCTTTGAATGTCAATTGGCCTATAGTTGGCACCGACGCTGGAATATTGATTGATTCTAAGCTGTTGCAGTCCAGGAATGCTCTCTCTCCAATGTAATCGACAGTTGAAGGTAGTGTGATGCCATGCAGCCTATGGCATCCCTCAAAAGCCATAGACCCAATGCTTCTCACAGCAGCAGGCATCTCAACTCTTGTAATAGAAGCACATTCATGAAAAGCATTAGAACTGATTGTGTCGATTGTGGTTGGTAAAATTATCTCAAGAATATTACTGCTCTTGTCTATAAAGTTACTGCCAATTTGGTCGTTTTTGGTAACAAAATTCTTGTAGTAAACATCTCCACCCTCCACTACATTGGCGTTCTTGATGTCGAGGAATCGCAGGTTTGGCATGTTCCTTATTGCCAAGACATCGGTTCCATTAATGTCACCTGAGAGTTTTAGGCAATAGATGTTGCCAAGATTCTCTTCACCAATAGAATCGAGTAAAGCTCCACTGTTACCGAGGGCAATGCGGGTGGCTTGGTAGCTATAGGTGTTGATTGAATTGTCGCGGTGCTTTGGCGAAGCGGTGAAAGTGTAACTACCCTCATGAACAATGTTGTTGGTAATGTCCTTGTTGTGTTTTGTTACAATGCCAAAGGTGAAGTCATTGATTTTGTCAACTACTACATTTTCATTCTCGGCAATGTCAAAGCCATCATTATCAATTCCATTGACAGTTATGATCTTGTCACCTTCAACACTAATTGTTACAGGATACAATTTTATGCCATTGTCCATAGAGTAAATGGTATCGGTGGTAGCCCATTTCTCATCAGCGGCGTAGAGATGGGCACATCCGTTTGGAACCTCAACCGAGACGACATTGATGTCGCTTGCCGAAGATGGAGGGGTTGTGGCATGTGAAAAGATGCGCAGATTGGTGTCGCCTTTAAAGACGTTGGAGCCAAGGGTGTTGACATTTTCGCCAAGGGCCGCTTTTTGGAGTGACGTCATGTTTTGGAATGGAGAGTTGCCATTGTAGGTCACGTTTCGACCCATGTAAAGCTCTTGCAACGGACATCCTCCCAAAGGGTTGAAACGACCATTGTCTCTTATGGTTATTGGCGTTTCGCCATCACCAATTGTAAAGGTTTTCAGATTGACGCATTCATAGAATGCCGCCTCATCAACAATTTGCACACTCGATGGAATGACAATGGATTCAAGAGCTGTGCATTGTGAAAAGGCATTAGTGGGAATGTAACTCACGCCTTCCTCAATTGTCACACTTGTCAAGTTGCTACATCCTCTAAAGGCACTGCCTTCGAATGTGGTTATGCTGGCAGGAATTGTAATTTCATTCAATGCTGTGCAAGTCGAGAAGCAGTTGTTCTTAAGGGTATTTAATGTGGGTGGTAGTGTGACGCTCTCCAACTTGGAGCACAACAGGAACTCACCTGCAGGAATTGTTTTAACCCATGGCCCAATCGTGAGTGATTTTACTCCTGCTGCACGGAATGTGCCTCCCGTTGTGGAGCGTCCGTAATAGATGGTGTCGAGCGGACAATTGGTGAATGGGGAAACTCTATTGTTGTCGACCAATGCTGTCTCGAGGGTTGTGTGGGCATCATTGATGATTAGTTTGGACAACGAGGTACAATTAGCAAAAGCACACGACAAGATGGATGTCACGTTCTCAGGAATAATTAGTTCCTTGATTGAAGAGCAACCGGCAAAAGAATAATCTGAGATTTCTGAAACGCTTTCAGGAATCACAACGCTCTCGAGAGAACTGCACCCATAAAAGGCAAATAATGCGATAGAAGTTATGCTCGGTGGTAAATTTATGGTTTTCAAACTTGAACAGTAGGAGAAAGCCGAGCTTTGAATTTTAGCAACATTCTCGCTCATGGTTACGTCGATAAGCCCTGAACATTTGTTAGCCAGCCCGCTTGGAATTGAAGTTACATTGTTGCCAAGGGTAATGTGCTTTATGCTTCCCATATTATTAAAAGGGGAATTGTTCTTATAATAGATGTAACGCCCAAGATATATGTCCTCAAGAGGACAACTTTCGAAAACAAGATTGTTATTTTGGAAGTTAAAGGTGAGGGTGGTTGCTGCGTCTTCTACTATCAGTTCGGTCAATGAATTGCAATGGGCAAAGGCACTCTGGTTAATGCTGGTAATGCTGGCAGGAATTGTAAGCCGTGTCAATGATGTGCAATCGTGGAATGCCGAATCGCCAACGGCAGTGACAGAATAAGGCACACCATTGTTATTGACCGTTTCGGGCAATCTAAAATTGGTAATGCCACTATAATTGCCATCGGCATCTTTAGATAGATATGTGATGGTGACACTTGTGCCGTCGCCGTTGATATTATAGGCAAGGCCGTCGCTCATGAAGTCGAAAGCTGTTGCATTCATTGTTGCCGACAAGAGTAGTGCAAGCAGCAAAGCTCGGGGCTTGATTGTGTGGAATGTAGTTTTCATAAATATGTCATTTTTAGAGTTGGCTTGTATTTTGGTCGCCACTAAATTACTGATAGTTTTTGGTAATTACAAAGTTTTCATGCCCTTTTTTAAAATCTTGGTCAAGATTGAAACTCTGAGACCTTGGTGGGGACGTTTTCGCCACCTTTATTTATTTGGCTTGGCTATTCCAAAGGTGATGAAGTCCTCGGTGTCCGAGAGTTTTTCGGTCGACGCGTTAAGCAATCTAATTATAAATTGTTTGCCAAATTTTTTCATTTCGCCGCTATTATTGTCGCGAAGCTTGCTGAGTTCCTGCGCCGGGATTTTAATGAGGTAGGAGTGCTCGCCATATTTGTCGGCAGTGAAGTTGACATATCCCTGGTCGGCCGATACGGTTCCTTTGAAAGCTGTGAGCTTGGCGGTGTTATATATTCGCCTCTTCTTTTGGATTTCAAGCGGAATGATTTGGAATAATCGCTTTGGACTACGTTTGTTGTCTTCCCAAGCAATGATAATATACAAGTCATTTTCATAGGCCGATGCGTCGAGCGTGACTGGCGATGCTGGACCTTCAATCTGATAGTACTGGCTCCCCTTGGCAATACCCAGCAACGCTAAGCCGGCATTGGCTGTGGTGCGAAGTTTGGAATGTTCAATCTCAAGCGGAATGCCTTCGGTTGCGCTGGTTACTAAAATTGCCTCTTGTTCAAATTCGGGTTCGGGAACGCTGATTGAGGCTTGGTCGATTTGTGCGCTTGCTGTGAGAGAAGCAAGGAATAAGAGCCCAGAAATGAGAATCTGTTTCATGTTGTGAGAATAATTCAAAGCCATTTTAGATTCCTCGGAGTAAAGGCTGTTAGTAAATAAAAAAGACGTGGGAATCTGTACTTTAGCTTACCCCGTCTTCAGGCCTTCGCATTGCCCCTCTATCAGGATAAGCAACGCAGTTAGCCCACGTCAATGTGAAGATATAAATGCCACATATTGCCTCAAAACAGATAACATGTAGACAAAATATTCACTCAACGTGGACGCTCACTTCGTTGCCGTTTCTTCCGATAGAGTTTCAAAGTTGCGAAGTTTGAAGACCGAAGATAACGCCGTTAGTAAACGTCCGTTTATTAAAATGTTAAGACGCATAGCTTGAGCATCAATTAATGCTTTTTGTCTGCATCTTGACCCGCCGCCCTCTCTTGAGCTAACCGAGTCGATTGCAAAAATAAGAAAAATTTTGTGAAATGCCAAAGACTCAAAGGGATTTTTTCATGGATGCGATAAGTCTCCGCTTTTTTTGTGAATGTCCCAAAAAAAGAATTATCTTTGCATATTAATTATGAAGATAGGAAACATAGATTTAGGTGAACGTCCTGTGGTGCTGGCACCAATGGAGGATGTGACCGACTTGTCGTTCAGGATGATATGCCGTGAGCAGGGTGCCGACATGGTGTATACCGAGTTTGTGAGTGCCGATGCTGTTATTCGCAACATCGACAGCACTTTGCGCAAAATGATTATCAATGCCGGCGAGCGTCCTGCGGCGATTCAAATCTATGGCCGTGAGGTTGGCCCCATGGTCGAGGCGGCACGTATTGCCCAGGAGGCGAAACCCGATGTCATAGACTTGAATTTTGGCTGCCCGGTGAAGAAGGTGGCTCACAAGGGTGCCGGTGCCGGGATGCTGCGCAATGTGCCACTCATGCTTGAGATAACTCGCGAGGTGGTAAAGGCTGTTGATGTGCCGGTTACAGCTAAGACACGCCTGGGCTGGGACTGCAACAACAAGATAATCGTGGAGCTTGCCGAGCAGTTGCAGGACTGTGGCATAAAGGCTTTGACAATTCATGGACGCACTCGTTCGCAGATGTATAACGGAGAGGCCGACTGGACTCTTATTGGAGAGGTTA
>CAMJZF010000010.1 GCA_946410125.1 uncultured Prevotellaceae bacterium
AACCTTTGGACCAATAAGCAAGAATACTCCTATAATTCTGAAAGTAACACATGAAGGAGATGATTATGTCTTGTCACATTCCAAATTTACTGGAAGGATTTCTGTCAGTAAGGATAATTCACCTTTTGTATTAAAAGCTGAAGAAACTGCAAATGGGAAACCATTAAATATGTCATATTCAATAGATTTCTAAAGATACACTTCCATACCATTATTTTCGAGCACGCAAACATCCATCAACTGGCGGATTTGACCGCTGTTTAATAGTTTGAAATGCTGCGTGCCTTTGTAGAAAATTTGTGCAAACCGAACGCAAAAAAGCTTGCTTTTTTGCTGAGGTGCCGCCAAATTTATCTAAATTGTAGCGCAGCGGAATACAATTCTTCCACTCCTGGATTTCTCCCGATTTCGTCCATAGTTTCAGGTCCACCGGGTCACCAGCATTGAGCATCTTGCGGAGTGTTGATATGTGTATCGAATTTGCCATAGTCTTGAGTTTTCAGTCTTGCATAGTGAGCGGTAGCACAACTAAACCTAAAACAAAAATAGCCGCCCAAGGGCGGCCTTTATTAAAAAAGTAACCAAAAGCCAAAATATTATGAGCGTGATAATTGTAATTAAGATTTGGAATTGTTCTTATTTAGCTTTTGGTTGCGATGCAAAGTTACAACAAATATTCTTCAATATAAAAAAACTTTAGCAACCCTCATTTCATTCTTGGAGTTTCGGAGATTTCTCAGTAAATTTGCGGTTGTAATCAATTCTCTATCATCTTTTAAGGAGCATCATGTGTATTATCTCATCAATGGCGTTACTTATAGACTTGTCGTTAAAGTACCAGTACGACGGTATTTTCAACTGGCTTTTGTTGATTGCCATAGGAATATGGGTCGCCAGTCTCGTCTTGTTCATCCAGATGATGCAGAAGCAGAAAGAGATAGAGAGATTCGGTTACCGAAAAAACTCTCCCACACCTGTTGTTTGGTACATCGTCTATTTTGCGTGTCTGCTCTCGTTTGTATTCTGTTTCGTCTCATTGTTGATGGTTCCCATACAGAAAAAGCGAATTGAGAGCATTCTAAGGATGTTCCTTCAGAGCAAGAAATTATAAGGTGTTGCTAAATTGGCAATGAGATACTCTCATCTCTAATCAATGTTTGTTTGAGATACGGATGAAAAAACGGAGCAGGATGTTACAGAAAAACGGCGTAAACTGTTACAGTTTTGATGGCGTGCAACTGTGTTTCATGATTTGTTTGAGAGACGATCATAATAATGGCACGCTTTTTGCTATAATAAACATATAACTAACTTATAAATATATAATAATGGAAATTCATTTAGATCAAACAAGTATTAAAAATAACCTTCAGAAGGTTGGATTTGAAATAGCCAAAGGCCTAGTGGAAACAGATTATATGAATGCAGAATTGTCTTTAATAGGCTTTATACCATATAATGTTTACAAAAACAATCTTCACTTATCTTTGAGTGTGAACTTAAATGAAAGAATAATAGTCACACCATATCTTGTGAGATTTGATAACAAAAGCTATCCTATGCCTTTGTTTAAAAAGATTGAATTAGCTAAGGATGAGAAGTATAATATTAATAATGATTTATTAATTGACACAAGACTTGAAGATGTTCCTGATCCTTTTTTGGGGAAGATTATAGACAACGACCCTCTGCATCCTTTACCTATACCTGGAGATAAATTTAAGATGTATATAAAAAAGGCATGGCCAAGAAAGAGACCATATTTGGAAAAAAATGAGGATGGTACTTATTACTATATAGGTCAAGATGGGGAATTATTACTGTCACAAAATATCTTAAATGTATGTTGTATTTCAAATGACTTTGTTTGTCTATGTAGCTATGAGAACAAAGTTACAGGCTTGCTGAGTTATATAGTTTTGCCTTCAAATGATATAATAAGAAAAGAGTCTATTAAAATATCAAATCTTTGATTTATGGCAAACTATTATTATTTCGAAAGTTTAATATCAAACTTTACTTTTGGTAAACATAAATATGAACCTTTATGTAAAGTTCTGTTATATGATCCTGAGTATATTCATTGGTGTGTTGAAAATATTGATACATTTTATATAAATCCAGATATTAAGAGTCAGATAAAAGATTTATTTCCTTTGTTGGATATTAATGATAAATTTGATGGATGTTTTGATTATCCAGCAGAATTTCAAGATGATGATTTTGTTTATAATAATTACAACGATGATTATAATGAACGTCCAACTTTTGAAAGATACGGAGGATCGTATGCTCAAGATGAAATGGGATATAGCGACGATGAAATAGATATTATCTTTGATGGTGACCCTTCAGCATATTGGAATATAGATTAATAAATAAAACTGAAGTTCTTGAATAACTGAAAACTGTATAGTTTCTATAGCGTAAAAAATAGTTTTAAGCTATGTTTATCTTTGAGTTTTAAGCGAAGGGGTGTTTTGAGTTTTATAAATTATATGCTTCTGATAGTTCAGAGTAGAAGTTTATGAGCGAGTTGCGGAGCGACATATCCACGTATGGTATCTCGCCATGTTGAAGCAGTTGGATGTATATGCTCAGGTGGCGAGGTTTTCAAGCTCGCCAGCCAGTAAGCGTTAGCGCCACGTGGCGATAACGTATAGTGGCCATAGCCCAATTTGCGACAGACGTAGAACATCTGATCCTTTAACTCATCCACATTTGCAACATTTTTATTTGTTGCAAAAATAAAGAAAAAACTGAATTATCGATTATCGATGACTTTTTTTGCAAAAATCAATCCATATATAAGTCAATTTAATTATTCAATAATTTGTAAAATAATAAGCACGAGCAACAGGTATATTATGTTAATTGATAGTGCCATGCATGATTGTTTGATTTGTGCCAAAATTTTATTCTTTGATGATTTCCCAGGGGCTGCCTTTGGTGCGGCGTATGATTCCCTGCTCGGTGAGGCGTGCGGTGATTGATTTGACTGGCGCTCTGATTTGCCTATCTCACTTGTAACAAACTTTTGTGAGACCGACGGGTTTTCTGTCTCACTCGCAACACGGCAATTTCTTCCAAAGTGCAGTTTTTGCACTTCGCCAGCAGCCCAAGTGCAGAATTTGCACTTGTAAGAGTCGGGGAAACTACACCTCCTGGTGAAGTGTTAAACAATGTAAACACTCCGAATGAGAAAGTAAATGTATAGTGCTAAATATGTAACTTTGCAGAAAAATCAATTAAATATCTTCGACAATGAAACAACAATTCACCCTGAAATCATGGAGCCGCATCGCCAGCCGCTATGCTGGCAAACTGGCTCTGCTATTACTCATCTTAATGATGGGCACAGCTGCACGCGCACAGCATGCAGAAGTTGATAGACAGCGAACGCTGAAACCTGGCAGCCTGTCACACCTCCTTCACAAGCACGCCTCCAGTGGCGAGTTTACGCAACCTAATCTGCCCAAAGCGTCAGAGTCGCTCCGCCGAATGGCCCACGACGCTTCGGGCGAGCCTCTGAACTTCCCCGAGCGTGTGTGGTTTCCCGGCGAGTGGGAGGAGGTGAAGGCCGTGTGCGTCTCACCACTGTACTTTCACTTAGTACCCGGCTATGAGAATGACAACCGCTATGAGGCCAGCCCCATCGTCGAAGGCTATGGCAGCTATCTATACATGGAGAATCCAAAAGCCAAGACCGACACCATAGGCTACGGAGCATACATCTCAAAGCTTGACGTCGAGTCAAGCTATGGCATCCCTTTCCTCTACCTCATGGATGGTATCCAGAAGGCCGGTGCCGAGGCATGGGTACGCATTGAGGCAACCTCCGACGAGCAGAAGATTCGCTCGGCTCTTGAGAGCAGGGGAATGTGTACCGACAAGCTACGCTTCTTCATCAGCAGCGGCAATGCTTACTGGTTCCGCGACTGCGGTCCCATCTGCTTCTACTATGGCGATGATGACAAGCTGGCCATGCTCGACTTCTTCTATGGTCGAAACCGCTCGCTCGATGACCTGCTGCCCTCAATTTTGCACAGGCAGATGAATATTCCCAACTACATCACAAACGTGGTGTGGGAAGGTGGCAACTGCCTCGTTGACGGTACGGGAGGACTGATTACCTCGTCGGCCGTATATGCCAACAACAGCTACACTTTTGGCCCTGTTGTTTGGGACGGCATCGACTATTCCACCATCAGCTATATCGAGAAGCCAGCCCTTAGCCAGAGCGAGGTGAACGAGGCTCTGAGCGGGATGCTTGGACAAGGTAACTACCGTGTGCTGACACGCCTGGCACATGACGGCGGCACAGGCCACGTGGACCTCTATGCCGATGCCATCGACGAGAACGGATTCCTCTTCGCCCAGATGCCTGAGCGTTACAACACCTGGGAGGACTATGGTGTGGTAAATCAAAACGTAGACCTCATGTACAATGAGAAGAGCTTCTGGAATGCCAACTACTACGACATGGGACGACTGCCCTTCCCCTCGATGAACGACGGCAGCGACTTCGCCAGCGAGACAGAATATGGCGAGAACTATTCGCGCACCTATGCCAACCACCTGTTGGTCAACAACTACATCCTGCAACCTTGTTTCTCGCCCGTGGGTGAGGACGGCATGCCTACTGCGGAGTGGGACCGCGCCAACATTGAGGCAATGAAGAAACTCTATCCCGGCTATACCTTCTACTGCGTCGACATGCGCACGTTCGACGGCTCGGGCGGCTCCATACACTGTGTCACCAAGCAGATACCTGCCGACAACCCTATCCGCATCTTGCACTTTCACCTGCACGGAAACGTGAGCATGGGAGACCTGACTGAGGTTCCTTTCAGGGCTATCATCACCAACAAGAGCGGCATCAAGAACGCACAGCTGGTCTACCGCGTAGGTGATGGCGAATGGCAGACATCGGAGCTGACTGCCAACGGCAACAGCTGGTCGGGCAAGGTGGCTGCCAGCAACTTCACTAACGGACAGCAGGTGGACTACTACATCCAGGCTACCTCTAATAATGGCAAGACAATCACCAAGCCCATCAATGCGGCTCACGGCGGCTACTTCAGCTTCACGCCCGACAACACGGTGGCTTACAACGACGATGTGTTTGACTTTGGCATAGAACCCATAGCCAATGACAAAATCACTTTCGTCCTTGACACTAAATATCTGACCGAGGACACCAGCACCGATTCGCCAACCGGCATCAGCGAGGTTTACACAGCAGGTCAGAATAACGTTGACGACGGGTGGTACACCATCACTGGCTGCCGATTGAATACCAAGCCCAGCACTCCCGGCATCTACCTGCATCAGGGCAAGAAGGTTGTCATAAAATAATATATTCCAGTTTCACAAATTCCCAAATCCCTGTTTTAACCTATTACATAATTGTTTTTGAACCAGCGAAACTTGGATAATACTTTTTAAAGAAGACGAACAAGCTGGCCGTCAAAGCAGCCAGTATGAAATTAAAAGTATAATAGAATGTTGCCCCGCAACGCAGATTTAAAGCGCGCTGCGGGGCATTTTCTGTCGTAAACAGAGCCACAATCCTTGTTTTAGTGGAAGTGGGATGGTGAGTCGTGGGAGCGGGCTTACGCCCCAACTGTACCTACCCTACCCTGTACGTCTTCGCCACCTAATACCAAATCAAAAAACAGGGAAGAAATTAAAAATTAAATGGAGGATTAATTGATGTGATTGTTTTTTTTCATACATTTGCAGTGAAATTGCAAATTACATTTTAATAAACCTATACTTTTTAAATTCAAAAAAATGAAAAAAAACTACTTCTTAACAGCCGTGGCAGCATTGCTTGCCATAGGTATGCAAGCTCAGACGACCTTCACTTCGGGTCAAATCACTTACACCGTGACCGGTGAAAACACAGTAGAATGTAGTGGAGTAGACAATGCCGCTACAAGTATTGAAATTCCCCCCACCGTTGAGAATGATGGCGTTACCTATAATGTTAATGCCATTGGCGAAGCTGCTTTCCAATGGAGCAATCTCACCTCGGCGGTAATACCCGGCTCGGTTGAAACAATCAAGGCCAAAGCTTTCTATTACAGCGACCTTACCAGCGTGACCTTTGGTGACGGCGTAAAATATATTGGCGACTATGCCTTCTCGGGCTTAGGCATTTCCACTCTCATTCTCCCTAACAGCGTGGAATGGATAGGCAACAGTGCGTTCTACAATCAGCACAATTCCAGCTACCAGCCTTGCTTGACACAGGTAGACCTGGGCAATGGGGTTAAACACATTGGTAATGCTGCATTCTACAAACTGGCTGCCACCAGCATTGAAATTCCTGCTTCGACCGAAGAGATTGGTGCCACATGCTTCCTCCTCAGCAAGCTCGAGACCGTAACCCTAAACGAGGGTTTAAAGAAGATTGGCGATGGCGCATTCAACAACTGTACTGCCCTTAGCAGCATCAACCTGCCCTCGACACTTGAGGAGATTGGCATGGAGGCTTTCCTTAACGACAAGGCCCTCACCGCCATCAACATTCCTGCCGGCGTTACAACCATTGGAGAGAGTGCCATAGCCAATACTGCCGTGAGCACAATCACCCTGGATCCCGCCAACACCTCATTTGTAATGGACAACGGCGTGCTCTACACTGCCGACAAGACATTGCTTCAAATGGCACCAATGACCGGCGTTAGCACCCATGTGGTAGACGAGAACTGCCTGGGAATAGTGGGCGGAGCCTTCTGGGGCAGCGAACTGCAGAGCATCACACTTAACAACAAACTGACTGCCTTAGGCTACGCTTGCTTCGAGAGCAGCAATCTGAGCGAAATCAATCTTGATGGACCTGAGAGCATCAACTTTATAGATGAGCAGGTATTTGCCGACACCAAGCTTACCGAGGTCGTTCTTCCTTCTAACCCTTATTACGTGAACGACGGTCAATTTGCCAGCTGCACTTCACTTACCTCACTCACCATCCCCGATGGCATTACCGAGATTTATCCCCACGCTCTCAATAACTGCACCGCACTGCAGACTATCACCTGCCTTAGCAAAGTTCCTCCCACAATCATGGACTATTATGAGGACTATGACATGCCGTTCTACAATAGCAATGAAAACGCTATTCTCTATGTTCCAAAGGGCAGCAAGAGTGCCTATCAAGCTAACGAATGGAGTTACTACACAATCGTTGAGCAGGCTCAGCCACTTGAGGTTGTTTCAACCAACCCAATGACTGGTTCCCAAGCCGAGACTTACCAGACCTACTCGTTTGAAGTAACCTTCAACCAGCCAGTTACCGTAGCTCTAAACACTCCCGATGTAAAAATCTACGTTGGCGAAATTGGCGGTTCTGAAACACTTAGCCCTCTCGACAGCTGGCATGCAACTTTGAACAACGAGACTACACTGAACGTATGGGGCAGCGACTACGACGGCTACGTTGACTATTTCACAAGTGACAAGAACAAAACTTATTATGTTGTTATCCCTGCTGGAGTTGTAACTTGTGAAGCCGGTTCAAATGATGAAATCATTATCATTCTCAATCCTGACACCACATCGATTGAGACTCTGAGCAACAACAGCACTGCAACCATTGAGGCCATCTATAACATCAATGGTCAGCAAGTGCGTGAGATGCAAAAGGGCATCAACATTGTTCGCTACAGCGACGGTACTGTGAAGAAAATCATGAAATAATAAACCAACCCTAACCACACAACCCTGGGCTATCGGTTCAGGGTTGTTTTTTCTAATATTTTCTGGATAAAGTATTTAGATTCTTATTTATCACCACATTGATTATCTCGATCGTTGGACTTAAAACCTTTTCTTAAAAGATGAATCAACCATATTTTAGAGCTATGCGCCGCTCGCGTCAACAACTCACGCAAGACAGAGCCCTTGAAATTCTCCAGGAGGCAACGTCGGGGGTACTGGCTTTGCTTGGCGACTATGATTATCCCTATGCAGTTCCCCTCAGTTATGTATATAGCGAAGGTAAACTTTACTTCCACAGCGCTATGGCCGGTCACAAGATAGATGCCATCAGCAAGTGCGATAAGGCATCGTTCTGTGTCATTGATAAAGATGATGTTCACCCCGAGAAGTATACCACCTTTTTTCGGAGTGTAATCGCTTTTGGCAAAATTCACATCATCGAAGATGAGCAAGAGAAATTGGAAACAGCGCGCAAGCTTGGGAAACGCTATAATCCCAACGATGACGAATCCTTGCAAAAAGAATTGGACAGCGGTCTTTCCCGAATGCACATGTTACGCTTTGACATTGAACATCTTACCGGGAAAGAAGCTATTGAACTTGTAAAATAGATTCAGCTCGGGAAATGATATGGATTGAAATAAATCTTTAATTCTTAGATCTAAATTAGTACGCATTTGAGTTAGGTAAACGACTTGTTGAGAAAGCCAAAGAACAAGAAAAATGAAAATACATGTTTTACACACTGGCGAGGTGCGAGTCTCGCCCCACTTGCCTTTCGGCGGTGACAACTGAAGTTTATTGAAAGCCTCTGGCTTGACAACTCCCAAAAAAGACTGGATTTGGCTGCCAGTGTGCTGCTATTTGATTGAGCACCCAAAGGGCAGGATTCTTGTTGACACGGGGTGGCATCGCGACATGTCGCCCAATGGAGAATATGACAAGAAAGCTCAAATCAAGAGTTTAGGTTCATGGATTCTCTACCATGTCAATCAAGGCCGCATCGCCGCTGGCGAAGCCATAGATGAGCAACTTGCAGCAATGGGACTCAAAGGCAGTGACATCGACTATGTACTACTCTCCCACCTTGACTGTGACCATGCCAACGGCTTGCGAGCAGTAGCCGATGCCAAGCACATTCTTTGTGCCCCCGAAGAGGTGGAGTGCGACCGAAAGAATGGTTTAGTGCGTTATCAAAAGAAATGGTGGCAAAGTGTTGATTTGCGCACATTTGAGTGGAACGGCACCGATGGCCCCGCATGCAAGTCATTTGACTTGTTTGGGGATGGCACTGTCGTGATGATAAACATACCCGGTCATTGCGATGGATTGTGTGCAGTAAAACTCCTAAACAAAGATGGCAGATTTGTACTTCTCTTTGCCGATGGTGGCTACGCAACAAAGTCTTGGAAGGAAATGATTACAAGTGGTATTTCTCTTGATAAGAAGATGCAGCGCAAATCGCTGGAATGGATTCGTGAGCAGTCGCTTGACCCTAACTGTATTGAGTCACTGGCGACACACGATACCGCTATTGTGCCACACACAATTGAATTGTGACAGATAAGACCATCACATAAATAACTATAAATAACTATAAATAACCCAACTCCATAACACTGCAATTATATCTCGGCAATGTTATGGAGTTGTAAGTTTTAGATAGAAAATGACAATTGTTACCAGTTGAGTGGCTCTTGAAGGATTGTGCCATCTACCATTGGACTGTCTTTCTCGGTGAACGGGGTGCCATTGTATTGCACACAAAGCATGGTCAAGTTCTCGCTGCCTGTGTTCTTCAAAGCACGCTTGCCTTCGGGTGAAACCCTTATTACACTTCCCTCTGTCACAGGCACTATCTCACCATCTACCTGATACTGGCCATCTCCACTCAAGATAAAATAAAGTTCCTCGTGTGTCTTATGAGTGTGAAGAAATCCGCTGTCCTGACCGGGAACGAGGGTTTGAAACGAGAACTCTCCCGCGGCAGCACCTACTGCTTGTCCGCCAAATACTTTGCCTTGCAGCGTGAAGTCGGGCCCCATGGGCAGTTCATATCCTATAATCTCACTTAGTTTGCCAAAATTGGCTACTGTAAAATTCTTGCCTTGCGCAATTGTTTCAATCTTCTTCATTTTTTAATAACTGTTTAATGATTTCTATTAGATGAATATTTTTTCCTGTCATTGAGAATGTCGGCGAGATTATCCAAAGCCCAATCAATAAGGTTGTTGATGTGTGGCATCAGCGATTGCGCCCTCTCGGTGATGCTATATTCCACACGGGGTGGAATCTCGGCATAAGCATGACGCTCCACCAGTCCATCGGCTTCAAGATTTTTGAGAGCCACCGTCAGCATCTTTTGGGAAATGTCGGGTATTGCCGCAAGAATGTCGGAATAACGCATAGGCTGTTGTTTGCCGTCAAGCGTAATTAGTATGAGCATAGACCATCGGTCACTAATGCGTGACAGAATATTGCGTATGGGGCAATCGGGATAATGAGGGTCTACAATAATATCTCGTAACATCTATTGTCTTATGAATAATTATATTAGTAACTATTCGTTCGTTTCGGTTGCAAAGTTACTATTATCACGGCAAACGACAAAGAACATGACAAAAAGTTTGTCTCACACTTTTACGTTAGTAATGGGAATATCAGTCGATTACTAAAGCACTATTTATACATTATTAATATTTACACAAAATAAATCTTTATCTTTTTTCACAAAGGTGCCGCAAGCCAAGAGCAGCATAATGCTTACATTAATATTGGTTCAGCCCACATTAGCAGATTTATTTTTTCGGGGAAAAGTTACAAAATAATATCTCGAACTCTCTACATGTGCATGTCTCTGCGTATTGGATATAGGTCGCTCACGTTTCGCCATAAATGAGAAAGCCGCCTTTGTGGGGCGGTTCTCTCGGTGGTTGGTGCAGTGCTCTCGATGTTTAAGATTGCTAAATCATCCTAATTTGTATTGTCCTGTGCGTATGCTGGCAATAACACCACCATCAATAAGCAGGTCGGTTCCCGTGATAAATTTGGCATGTTCGCCAAGCAGGAACGCTGCCGCCTCAGCAATCTCATCACTTGTTCCAGTGCGCTTTACAGCACTTGCGTCAATCATTCGCTGATAGCCTTCACCATTGGCATTGAATTCGTCAAAAGCAAGCGGAGTGACAATCACTCCTGGGCTGATGGTGTTGATGCGTGCCCCACGCTCGCGCCAAGTGGTGGCTGCTGCACGCTGTGCCTGCAGGTGGTTCATGCGCTTGGCAATCATATAGGCAAAACCTGAATTCTGCATTGCCACCTCCTTGACAAACGGCACTTCGGCAAGTTGCTCGGTTGGGGTATTGCAAGTTGCAGTTCCACCTCATTGGGTATCGGGTACATATAGGCAGCCTGACTGCTGACAATAAGACCGGCTCCTCCCTGGGCCATCACCTGTCCAAAAGCATCAACAGCATAGCCCGTGCCCAACATGTCAAGGTTGACAATATGCTCTGGTGTCGCCTGGTTGGGCGATGCTCCTGCCGTGTCGATGAAATACATTACCGGGCCCAATTCTGAGGCACGTTGGGCGAATGCCTTAACACTCTCTTTCTCCAAGGCGTTCACCTTCATCGCAACCACATCATAACCACTGTGTTTGAAGTCATTTGACACTCTATCAAGAGCCTTTTCGCTCACATCACCAAGCAGGATTCTTTTACCGGCACCTATGCGGCGCACAATGGCGGTGCCCATGCTGCCAGCACCCAGCAGTGCAATGACTGCTTTTCTCTCGTTTCTGTCAAATATCATATTTGTTATTTTTGTTTAATCTACATTTTTAATAAACTTGGCTGGATTTCCGCCTACAATCGTGTTGGCAGCGACATCTTTAGTCACGACAGCACCTGCTGCCACAACTGCATTCTCCCCCACAGTAACTCCGGGCAGAATGGTGGCACCCGCACCAATCCACGCATTGCGGCAGACGCGCACAGGTTTACACAGCAACAATTGGTGGTCATGCAAGTCGTGATTGTTGCTGATAAGTTGCACATTGGCTGCTATCATCACATCGTCTTCAATGGTGATGCCGCCCCGCGACATCATCAGGCAGTCGGGCATAATCATCACATTATTACCTATCTTCACACGGTCGAAACACACGCCCTTTAGCGGTGGCATTACCATGCTGCCGTCTCCGATATTGCCGTTAAACAGTTCCTTTACCAGATTATTATACTCGTCGGTATAGGGCATGGTGTGATTGATGCTGAATACCAATTTCACGTCTCTCATGCCGCGTTCCATTTCACTGGGCGTAGTCTTGCGAGGGTCTACTATAAATGCTTCCATGTCTATATTTTTTTTTATTTTATTTTTACAGCGCAAATTTACAACTACTTTCATTATCATCAGTTTCACAAATTACTTCAACCTTTTCACAAATTACACATTTTGCTCACACTCTAAAAACAAACAACTATGAAAAAACTGCAAGACACCTCAAGTTCATAAACCCTGGGGAAGATCTATTTACCGCAAAAAAATCCCTGGCGATTTCTCGTCAGGGATCAGCAAGCTGTAAAAAAGGTAAAAATGATACACAACTCTCACCCGACATCAGTCTTTCAACATGATATCATTAGTGAGCGTGCTTTATTTTCCTCCTTGCTCGTAGTAAAGAGTACAAGAAGTCTGGTCGCACATCTCTGGTGAACCAAAGTACTGAATTGGTCCAGGATAGATGTAGCAAGTTTCCTTAGCCCAAAGCTCACGGCTATTGGCAAACACCTTAAAGGGCTTACCTTTAAGATCGACGAGAGCTTTCTTGATGACGGGCTTTTGCTTACCGTTACGGTGCTCCATGTTCATCATCATGGTGATGGGAATACCACCTGCCTCCCACTCCGACGCGGGCTTTGCAAGATGACGAATCGACGACATGTAGCCAGTAGCACCGGCATTGATGAGCATTGTGGCATTGAAGCCAAGTGCATAGCAGTAATCGGCATCAAAGTTTGATGGGTCGGCGCATCGTCCTTCATAACCAAAGAAATGATGCTGAGTCTTGAATTTGCCAACAAACCTTCCTTCATCTTTCATCTTCTGAAGCTTCTTGGCTACCATCTCGCTAAGCAGCTTCTCGGTCTCAATGAGTGAGAGCTGAACGTTGCCGTGAGGGTCACGGTCAAGAGTAAGCTGACGAGCCACCGCTGGAGGCAAAGACTCAAAGCGATCCTTGTTCTCTTGACTAAGTTTCGAAAGAACAAATTCACGCTGCTCATCAAGATGCAGTTTCGAGAAATTGGGATTGGCGGCAAGAATGTCGTTGAGCTCGTCAATAAGCTTCTTCATGGCAGGCATAAACTCCACTAGACCTTCGGGAATAAGCACTGTACCATAGTTCTTACCCTTAGCGGCACGAGCTGCCACCACGCGGGCAATGTCATTAACAACATCGTCGAGATACATGTTCTTGGCAGCCACTTCCTCACCAATGACACAGTAGTTGGGCTGAGTTTGCAATGCACACTCAAGAGCAATGTGAGAAGCCGAACGCCCCATCAGCTTGATGAAGTGCCAGTACTTCTTGGCACTGTTGCAGTCACGCTCCACGTTGCCAATAAGCTCACTGTAAAGTTTGGTAGCAGTATCGAAGCCAAAAGATATCTCAACCTTTTCATTCTTCAAGTCGCCATCGATAGTCTTTGGAACACCTATTACCTGCACGGGCACCTTCTTGTTCTTATAGTACTCGGCAAGAACAGCGGCATTGGTGTTACTGTCGTCACCACCAATAATAACAATAGCACGGATATTAAGCTTATTGATAATCTCCAAGCCTTTCTCAAATTGCTCAGGCTTTTCAAGTTTGGTGCGTCCCGAGCCAATCATATCAAAGCCACCGCAATTGCGATACTCGTCAATGATTTCGCGGGTAAGCTCCTTGTAATCATGCTCGATAAGGCCTTCTGGGCCCATCAGGAAACCATAGAGACGGCTTTTCTCATTAATAGCCTTGATGCCGTCAAAGATACCACAAATCACATTGTGACCACCAGGAGCCTGACCACCCGAGAGGATTACACCAACATTGCAAGGCTTATCACCATGCATTGACTGGGCTTCATCATCTCTAACAAAAGTCAACTCAGGGAGACCATAAGTGTTGGGAAACAATTTCTTGATATCCTCCTGATTACCAGCCGACTCTGTAGGATTGCCAACAACAGCCTTCACTGGCCCCTGCAATGCAGCAGGAAGTTTAGGCTGATAGGCCGAACGCAATTGTTGAAGAATACTTTTCTGCTTGAATTTCAGAATATCCATATTACTACCTATTAAATATTTTTTAAGTATTACCTTATTTTTTTTGCAAAGTTCGTAAAAATTGAGATTTGTTGCAACAAGAAAATATTTAAAAAATCTTTATAGGGCATGTATACCGATTGCATAAAGTTTTTTTTCTCAAGCAACAAGACTCGTAAAGTGCGGCAAATACCAATTTATTTGACAAATCCAGATTAAATGTGTAAATTTGCGACTCATAAACTAACAATAAACGAATGGACGAGAATATCACCCCTCTTAAAGAGCGCACGGAACAGAGCTTATTTTGGAGCGTGCTGAACAATGGCACTTTGCAGGTGCTGAACATCTTGTTCGGAGTGATTCTCGCCCGATTACTCACTCCTGGAGATTATGGTATTGTGGGCGTGCTCACCATTTTCACCCTTATTGCTGGCAACCTTCAAAGCAGCGGTTTTACCCAGGCTCTCATCAACATCAAGAAGCCTGAAGCCAATGATTACAACTCGGTCTTCTGGTTCAACGTGATTGTGAGCGTGTTAATGTATGCTGTCTTGTGGTTTTGCGCTCCATTGATTGCCCGTTTTTTCCATCAGCCCGTTCTTGTAGAAGTCTCTCGATTTGTGTTTCTCGCGTTTTTGATTTCTTCGTTAGGCATTGCCCATGCTGCCTATATGAGCAAGAATTTGATGAACAAAGAGGTTGCTATTATCAATCTCATTGCGTTGGTGTGTTCGGGCTGTGTGGGTGTTGTTCTTGCGTTTAACGGATACCGTTACTGGAGTCTTGCCTGGCAACAGGTAATTTACATCACTGTGCTCAACTTAGGGCGATATTACTATACCCCTTGGCACCCATCATGGCAAATCGATTTTGGTCCCGTTAAACGCATGTTTGGCTTTGCCGTCAACATCCTCTTTACAAATATCATAAACACCCTTAGCGGTCAAATTCTCACCTTCATTTTTGGCCGTTTCTTTCCCATATCACAAGTGGGGAATTTCACACAAGCCAATAAATGGAACACTCAGGCTCACACCTTTGTGAGTGGAGCTCTTGGGCAGGTGGTACAGCCTGTTCTTGTTAAAGTAGGTGATGACCATGAACGCCTTAAGCGTGTGTTTCGCAAGATGATGCGCTTCACAGCGTTCCTGACGTTCCCTGTTTTGCTTGGATTAGCACTTGTGGCAAATGAGTTTGTGACATTGGTATTAGGCAAAGAATGGATACACTGCATACCCCTGCTACAAGTACTATGCATAGCAGGAGCTTTCATGCCTTTCTACACTGTTTTCCAAAACCTGGCAATAGGTTGCAAGCGCAGTGACATGTATTTGTGGTGCAACATAGGGTTGATTATAGCTCAAATAAGTATAATCTTGTTGTGCTACTACTTTTTCTCACAATCTATTACAGTTGTGGTTGCAGTATATTCGGCATTACTCATCTTTTGGTTACTTGTGTGGCAAGTGGTGGCCCACCGCTTGATTGGCGTAACATTGACAGAGACCTTGCTCGACACAATGCCATTCATGTTGATAACAATCGCATCACTTGGCATAGCTTATCTTTCCATAATGTTTATTGACAATGACATTTTGAGATTAATATTCAAGATAATTATTGGAGCTGTGATTTATATAGCAACCATGAAACTTGCCCATGTCAAGATTTTTGAAGAGAGCCTGGAATTCTTCAAAAAGAAACTAAAGAAAAAATCAGCTCACTGACATTAGATAGAGACGACGTGTTGCAAGATAAAGGAAATCGATTAGCCTATAGGGTATTTTACGCGATTTCATCATAGCAGCGAGGCAACGCGGCACAAGGCTTGACGGCTTTAGTGTAAAATACTCATCAACCAAACTGTTGCCCACATTAAAACGCCGGGCAAACCGCCATACATCAACCCACCCGATTTGGGCTGCAAAAGAATAGGATTTCCATTGTTGGTGACTTAAAAAGTACTCCCCAACTATGTTCTGAGATTTCAAGTACGAAACAGCGTTCTTGGTTGAGATATTATTAGTATATGACTGTGGATTGTCATTACGATAGAAATAAAGGCAATCATTAACCCAAGAGCGCTTGGCATTAACAAGCAGTCGAGGTATAACCGAAAAATCCTCGCAGTAATCTACACCTGGTGTAAATCTTATATTAAAGTCTGCAAATAGTGATTTCTTGATAAGGCGTCCCCAGATGCGGTTAGGCTCAACATTTTGGCATAAGATGGTTCTCAAATAAGCTTTATCACCCACATGCTTGGGCTGGAATTCCTCAATCACACTGTTGTTGCTGACAATAGCATACCCTCCATCGACAATGTCGGCACCGCTGCGCTGCATCTCGGCTACCAAGATTTCTATCATTTGGGGATTAACATAGTCATCGCTGTCAACAATTACCACTGTCTCACCAGTTGCTACATCCAAAGCCGATTGGCGAGCCGATGCAAGACCCATGTTATGAGCATGGTCAACAATTTTTACATTAGGCTTCCTGCCGGGAAATTTGTCAACAATTTCTTTAAGTCGAGTTATGGAATCGTCGGGGGTACAGTCGTTTACAAAGACATATTCAACATCCTCGTAAGTCTGCTCCATTAGAGATGTAGCACACTGGGTGATATATCTCTCAACCCCATAAACCGGCACAAGAACCGAGACCTTCATTTTATGCTCATTGTTGATAATTGAATGTGCAAAAATAGTGATAAATATTGACAACGTTCATTTATCTCTTGATATTTTTTATAAATCGACAAAAAACGAGTACCTTTGCAGGCACATTATCAAAAAAATCTAATGGCAGGAGTAAAACAACAAAGTCGAGGCAAGAAGTTTGTCAAAGACTTCGGGATATATGCAATAGGCAATTTAGGCTCGAAGCTTATAACATTCTTGATGATTCCACTATACACTTTTTTTGTGGAAAAGCCCAGCGATTATGGCTACTTTGACTTGTGCCTTGAGTTCTGCCTCCTACTTGTGCCCATAGTTACTTTACAGCTTCGCGATGGTGCTTTTAGGTTCTTGTTAGATACCCAAGATACCACCCACCGCACGCGCATCGTTTCGTTTGTCTATCGTTCCATTCTTTATAATGCGCTCATAACTATTGCTATAGCGTTGATATTGTCATTGTTCTATTCCATACGATATCTTGAATATGTTGTAGCATTACTCATTACCATATCATTCTATGAAGTTCTCGCACAAGTAACTCGAGGATTAGGCAACAACAAAGCTTTCATTTCGGTGGGACTTATTGCTTCATTTGGCATAGGCTTGTTCAGCTTGATATTCGTGGCGGGATTCAATATGGGCATTAAGGGAATATTCATTGCCAACATTCTTGCCCGGCTGGTATCAATAGCCATTGTTGAAACATGGATGAAAACTTTCAGCCGTTTTTTCAGGTTGAAAGCCAACTTCAAGGCAGTTTCCCGCGAGATATTGAAATACAGTTTACCATTAATACCGGTGACCCTATGCGGTCTCCTCCCGCCCTTAAGCGACAGGCTCTTTCTAAAGCATTTCTGGGGGTTGGAAGAAGCTGGAATCTATGCTATCGCAGTAAGGCTTGCCAGCATAATAAACATTTTGTCGGTTATTTTCTATCAAACTTGGCAGGAAAATTCCATTCAGCAATATAACAGTCCCGACCGCGACAGCTTTTTTTCAAAGATTTTCAACATGTATATCTATGTGTTGGCTATTGTACTGATTGGTTATATTTTTATTCTTAAAACATGCTTCACCTGGTTGGTTGCCCCTAACTATCAGGAAAGCATGATCTACCTCTACCCTATTGGCCTGTCATGGATAATCATTGCAATATGTAATTATTTTTACCTTCCTTATCAGTGCGCCAAGGACACTAAGTCGGTAATTCCATCGGTGTTTATCTTGGCAACAATAAATATTGTGTTTAACTACATGTTGGTACCAATGTGGGGCATATTTGGAGTTATTGCCACTAGCATTATCGGATATATGATTGTAACGATATATCTATGGCTTGACACTCGCAAATATTTTACTCTACATTTCTCACCTCGCACTTTGATACCTCTTGCTGTCATAGCGTTTAGCACAATTCCTTTCTACTACAATCCCAACCACTTTGCCGACATCTTATATATAATTGTTGCAATAGCCCTGATAGTAATAGCCATGCCTAAGGACTTTAAAAATGATATTACTAAGAAGATAAAAAAACGACTTGAGAAATCAGAGCAAAAAAAAGCAACTCAAAATTAATCTGAGTTGCCTGATCGTTTTGAATAGTCACTATTATTATTGTTTATTGTAATTTAATATCCCTCTTTAATCGTCCTGCCAATGACTTAGAGTACTCAATTGCGCCATCTTTGTTAATATGAGATTTATCATAAAACCATTCTTGATGGCTTAAAAAATATGGGTTCTGGATGTCATTATAAAAACGGATTCCATTCTGTTGGCAGATCTCTTCCACCTCTCTAATTGAAATTTGCTTACCTTCTATCTTTGTATACATGGGGGGGCTATATATCACCAATTGAATATTTCTCTTCTTGCATTGCAGCACAATATCCTTAAATAAATCCATTTTCACCTTGGAAACATAATCTTGGGAGATTGTGTGAGTCATTGACGGCAAGAAGGCTGGCTTTTCATGTCCAATGAATCCTTTTTCGCCATTATCGTAATATTTGACAAAATTATACAATAGGATTCTAAACCAGATAGTATTGTAACGATACAAATTAGATTTCAGCAGGTATTTCTCTAAACTGTTTTTACTTTCTAAAATACTATCAATCTCAGTAAAACCTTGCCTGTAATAAGGGACCAGGATATTATAACGCATTGTCTCGTCATCGTCAAAGTCAACAAATCTTAAACCCAAAATAATCATTTTAGGTGTATATCTTTTTAGTACACAATTAAGAACGGTGTGGTAGTAGAACAAGGTTTGACCACTTGCACCGGCATTATAGCACGACAAGCCCAATGAATCCTCTATTATTGATGGTTTAAGACTATTAATGACAATGCTGTTGCCTAAAATCAGGATATCTTCATTACACTCCTTAAGAGCATATTCTATGGGCTTGTAGTCACCTGGCAGGCCTTTTTGGGTCTGAGCATCCATTAAAAGTCCAAATAAATAGTCAACGATTACCAGAGAGCAAACTATTGACGCAAAATATATTATAAACTTTTTCACGATGCCTTAAAATTGGAAATAGATAAACTGTCCGCCATTAAACTGCCCGCACAGAATGATGACAACAATCAAAAACACCGAGCTTAAAATGCTTATTGCATTGTTCTTATTGTGCAGGAACATTGGTGGCCTCTTGAAGAACTCATCCTTTATTTCCTTGCACATGAGAATCACAATAAGTATCAACGGTAAAATAATTGCCGGCTTGCCAGTGCCATTATACAGCAAGCCGGGTTCAGTGAATATTTTCCTTATTGCCAAGAAAGAGTCGCTCAACGTGTTTGCCCTAAAAAATATCCAGCAAAACATTGCCATAATGAATGTGCCTACAATCTTAATAGGTACCAGCAGCTTTATCTCTTTCTTCCCAAAGAACTTTCTTATCAGGCTGTTCACACACAAGAAGATCCCATGAAGGCCACCCCAAACGATAAAAGTCCAGTTGGCACCATGCCAAACACCGCTTATCAACATGGTAAGGAAAAGATTGCGTTGATGCTTTGCCTCTGAGCAACGGCTGCCACCCAAGGGCTTATATACATAATCACCAAACCATGAAGACAGCGAGATGTGCCATCGATGCCAGAAATCACGTGGCGAACGCGACAGATAAGGGCTGTTGAAGTTTTGCATCAACGTAAACCCCAAACACTTTGCCGCACCTATAGCGATTAAGGAATACCCACCAAAATCGCAAAAAATCTGGAATGTAAAATAGAATGAAGCAAGCAATATACTCGTGCCATTGTGATTGGGCAGATTGTTAAAAACAGCATCTACATAATAGGAAACTCCGTCGGCTATACACAGTTTCATGAAATATCCCCAAAGCATAAGCTTAAAGCCTTGAATGAAAGCGTCAGTATCAAACTTGTGTGGCTTATGGAATTGAGGCAAGAGATTTTTGGCTCTCTCAATTGGACCGGCTACCAGCTGTGGGAAGAACGAAACAAAGAGCGCATAAGTAACAAAACTCTTCTCCGGCTTAATAGTACCCCTATACACATCAATAGTATATCCCAGTGCCTGGAACGTATAGAAAGATATGCCTACTGGCAACAACAATTTGAAATCGGGGAACTTAATGGCAACATTTGTCATTTGTAATAATGACTCTATACTATGAGTAACAAAGTTATAGTACTTGAACATGAAAAGGATTGCCAAATTCAAGACTATACTTCCCACCAAAAAAGCTTTTTTATTCTTGGCATAACGCTCTATACCCAATGCTGACAGATAAGTTACTATTGTACTAACAAGCAGCAATACGGCATAAGCTGGCTCCCAATTCATATAGAAATAGTAGCTTGCCACAAGCAAGAACACATTTCTTGCCCTTACCTGTGCCGATGGTATGCAGAAATAAACTACGCATACAAGCGGGAAAAAGAGCAAGAATGCTATTGAATTAAATAACATGTGAGCGTTATTATGCTATCGAGTAATGTGTAAAAACCGTAAGCTTTCTTGAGTTTTTATGCCACATCAAAATCCAGTAGATGGAAAACAATGTTTTCGGTAGTCATCTGAGGCAGTTCTCCATTACTCATATCTTTAAAAATCAAGTTGAATGGAGAACGCTTAATGAAACGGGGCAACTTGAAATAATATTTACTGACGCTATCGCCAAACCCAACATATAGGTTAAGAGGTGCCGAAGTGGTTTTCAAACCAAATTGATCTATACTTAACCCATCGGGAATTACAGTAACTGCTGTATGGAACAATGGCTTGTCAATTTTGCCATAGATAGTATCGCCTTTATAGGAATAGCTGAAGTAAGGACACCTAAGCCGCCATCGCATAGCTTCTTCATCATAGAAGATGTGATTCTTCTTATCATAAGATGAAGTCATAAATGGCGAACCAACTCCTACCTTAACCTCAAGTGGGGCAATTAAGTAAAAACCAAGATTCTTCAAAAAACCATGAGTGCTGTTAGCGTTAGCAACACCAATAACAAACTTGCGTCCCATTTCCTGAGCCCTACTGTAAGTGCGCTCTGCCAAGATGGTAAAGAGCCGCTTGCCACGATGGTTAGGGTGTGTGGCGGTGTTAAGTGACAGTACACCTTTGGTTACTTTGCCATCTATCAACATTTCAACTGGAATAACAGCATAATGAGCAGCAAGCACACCTTCCTTGTCGTAAGCGTTAAATGCAATCACCTCGCCACGAGGATTATCGGCATACTGCCACTTCAGATATTCATTGCTGAACTTTTCAGCTCTATTGGGGAATGTGATATGCAACAACTCTTTAACCTCAGCTATCGATTTGTCGGTTGCCGACATCTGTTCAATTCTGTATTCCATAACGCATTTTAGCTATTTTTTCATTTGTTTTTACTGTACAAGACTATAGTTATAGCTCTACTCGCAAGACGTTATCCCAATCTATTGTCTCGCTTGCCATCTGTATGTCGGTAAAAGTGAAGTCCGTTAGCCATTTCTTCAATTTATTCTCAGCATGCCCTATGCCCACATAGGACTTAAACCGCCTTGACAGCTCAAGATTTTTCAGCACTGGCTGAGTGGCATCAAGGTCGCGGGGATGAAGATATGACAGCAAATAATCCGATTCGTTTGTCCACTTTTTTATCAAGCTATATGGGAACAAACGGAAATATCCGCCGCCTGAAAAAATGACATTGTGGCCCAATACACGCCTGAAATTTATGGGAAATTCTCTAAGGGTTATTCCACCACATGATATCAATGTTGGGTGCTGATGAACAAACGAAGGCATTCCGCCATGGGCATGTTTTCCTGAAAAAATTGAGCAATCGGTAGTGATTCCCAGTTTTGCCAATATTTCAAATGCCCAAGTCTCACTCTCACGAATAGAGAATCCTGGTGCCCTGAAGCACTCTACTTTCTTTCCCGAAATGTCTTCCAGCAATTTCAGGCATGATTCAACATCGTCTTCAAACTCCTTTGGAGTCTGTTGCCAAACAAGTTGATGATTCATCGTGTGACAGCCCAACTGATATTTTTGGGCTATCTTCTTGACTACTTCTGGATATTTCTTGGCAATCCAGCCAATGATGAAGAATGTTGCTTTGGTATCATGTTCTTCAAGAATCGACAAGATTCTGTCAACATTCTCATGGATTCTCACTTCAAATCCATCCCATTGACTTTGGGTCTTTGTGTCGGCAAAATCAAGTAAATGAAACCATTCTTCAATATCAAATGTCAAAATTCTCATAGATAATAGATTGTTTTATAAACAGCTCTTGCTTGAAAAATAAAATCAAACTCTCCATTTTTGACTTCTATATCTTATTAAAGAACACTTTCACCATAAATGAGACATCATTAACAAAGCGTTTAAGTCGCGCCTTGTTAAAATCGGTCACCACACGATAAGGTCCTTCAAGTCCACGGTCACGAAGCCACTTGGGCGCCCGGGTAAGGTTGCCCACATATATGTCGAAACTGCCTCCTAAGCCTTGATACATTGCACTGTGCAATTTATGCATCTTAAACATCAAGTGTTCCTGCTTGGGCGAGCCCATTGCCACAAACACAAAATCAGGCTTTTTCTCTGCAACATCATTAATCAGCACATCTTCATCGTTTCCCGACAGATAACCATTTCGATAGCCCACAATATTAATCCCGGGGAAATCTACACGCAGCTTATTTATTGTCTTCTCAATAACTTCCTGCTTACCTCCTATAAAATAAAATGATTTCCCTCTCCTATAATACTTCTCAATTATCGATAACCAGAGTTCACAACCAGGAATTATTGCGGCATTAGGGAAGCCACGCTTTTTAAGTGCATATTGCGCGCCACGTCCATCGGCATAACCTATTCCAGAGTTAATGATTTCGCGTGTCTCGTCGGTTGCACGGTTTATCTTCCCCGCATTTATGGCAAGCAGCATCGATTTCTTGTCATCAATAAACTCCAGCAACTCATCGGCCGATACAAATGGATATATCTCTACTCCATTAATTGAGACTTTTTTCATCTAATAGAAAATAAGTTAATGCATAAAACATAAAAGCATTGCTCCATCGCATGTATGAAATCTTGGAGCTAATGCCATCTTTCAATTGATAATAGAAATAGCCCTTGCGCGATTGCATGTTCTTGACAGTCCAGTTAAGAACTTTGTGTGCAAGGTCTTTATGGAGAGAAAAATTATCCAGGCGGGCTAAGGTTACAAACAGCTGTGCCGGACAATGTATGTCAATAGGATATTTTTTATTGTCATAGTACTTTGGGCAACCGTCTTCTTCAAAGAAATTGTTGATGTAATATTCAAATCCTTTCTCAATATTTTGGTGGAACGAAGCATCACCGGTAAGCGTCTCATAGGCACATAGAGCGTCAATATTATAGCCAGTGTGGAAACTGTCTACCCATTTTTGCTCAGGCAACATGCCATAGACCCAAGAGCCATTTTCATGCTGCGCGTTGCAGCACGCGAGTACCGACTGGCGAGACAAGTCTAAATATTCCTCATCTTTGGTATAATGATAGCAATAGCTAAGCAATTTACTGCCCAGTAATGAGGCGTTAAAAACGGTGTCATTACCATTAAGAGGGCTATAAGAAAAGATAAATCCACCGTCACAGGGTGTTCGGTGAAGGTCATGAATTACAAACTTTGCCGAGGACAATGCCGAGTTTAGATAATCTTCTTTTTTAGTTATCTCCCATGCCGCAAAAAGAGCTGTAGCGCAAAAGCACGTCGCCACAACTGTTGGTGTAAACTTTGGGAAAAGGAATAGAAGCCTGGCTTGCCAGTCGAAATTATATCCCCAGCAATCACCGCTCCAATCCCCAGGCGACTTCAACCTTAGCAGCAAGTCGGCGAGCTCGACTATCCTATTCCTCAATTCATCTTTATCTCCAAGAACCAATGACATTGACTCATCTTTTTCAACAGCATTATATAGATTACAATAGCCCTGTAGCAGCAAGCCTATTCCCTTGGGATTATAATCTTTCTTAATCAATGCCAATGGCCTCAAATTGAAAGGACAGCGCTTGAAGCCCTGAATAACTATCAACCTGCATAAAGCCGATTTATTCAGCCCTGGTATAGCATTAAAAATCTTAGAGTTGAGCCCGTCGTAGGGGTCCCAACCCTTAAAGCCTTCTTTCTCACAATATTTCTTGAGTTTTAATAATGTATTAAGCAAAATATCTTTTGATTGCTCTGCCATAAAAAACTCAATTATAAATGTTTAAATATAAATTTCTATAATCATCCATAGAGACTTTGTGCTCCTTATTATTTGGGGCATTATCGGTCGTTACTGTGACTATAGCTTCTACCAGACTGCCTGCATCTCGATTCTTAAACAGAATTGTGCCCGAAGGGCGGTTAATGACATCCGATGCAATAACTGTTTTACCAAAGAACAAAGCTTCCCTTATCGTTAACGCATCACCATCGGTATTGGTAGCCCTTAATACTATATCACTAAGATTTATCAGTTTAACAAAAGACAACCCCGATTCCCAAATCAGGACATTGTCTTCCAAATTATGACTTTTAATGAAGTCCTTGTAGACTTCTAAGAGTTCTCTATTAGAATTATTATCAGCCACCACAAATAACAGATAATAGTTCTTCTTTGTCGCAACAAGTGATTTCATTGCCTCAAGGCACAAGTCAAGGCCATATAAATCGCAACCATCATGCATTGCAAGATTACCCGCATTGGATACCATGATCACTGAATCTTTACTACATCGGCACTTATCAATCCACCCTAAAATCTCTTGAGGCAGTTCGGGTTCGTTGTCAATTACCGGTGGTATAAATGCAGGTATTAATTGCAGGCTTTTTACTGTGTCCTTGAAGATATTATAGCATTTTTCATTGACAACAATTAATGAGTCGCATTTCTTGACAAAGAGCTTTGTTAGTGACAGGCATTTCTCTCTTGTAACGTCGCGATGAATGGTTACTATTGTTTTCTTGCCAAAGACCAACTTACACATCACAATATGGAAAATGCGCAGTAAAAGAGAGCCACTGTGAATGTGGATAATATTAGAGCTCTTAACTAAACTAAAGTATTTAATTAAATTAAAGGAACGCAAATTGAACATTCCCTCATATTTTGTTCTGCCTTCATCAATATATTGAATATCAAACAAGTCTTTCAACAAAAATGATAAGCGTCTTATATGAACAGCAACCCCACCTACCGCAAGCGGAGATGGGCCAATAATCAATAACTTATTATTTTTTTTGTCTTTCATGGTCTATATCACAATGCTTTCGCTAACTTATTTCCAAAACCGCCTATATTCTTTCACTCATCTACGAAACATAAATTATTATTCTATAAAATATTTCTTTTCACCTGCATAAATAACACGTTTCGATTGTATAAAAGAGTTATCTATTACATCATTGTGACAATTATAATAATCTGTCTCTATTCTACCTATATGAAACAAAGTGTTACTTAATCGGTCTAATCCAAAATGGCGCTCGGTTGCCTTGAATATTTTTGCTGTTTCCTCTGGGTACTGTTCTTTGTATCTATCAGATAGCCAAACAACAAAAGGCACTCTGTATATTGCATTCACAAGGTTTTCATCAACAACATTACCTAATACTCTTCCATAATGATCTCGGTAGTCATAGACTTCTTCTCCATGATCGGAAAAATAAAATAGAATAGATGATGTCTTTTCTATTTTATTAATTATCTCACTCAAAACATAATCATTATATCTTGTTGCATTGTCATATTCAGCAATCTTTTTTTTCTTCTTTTTCGTCAAATATGAATCTTTTCTTTTTATCGAGTCGATTGTGAAATACTGGAATTCTTTGGGATACCTGGATTTCGCATCAAAATGTTGTCCGTTTAAATGAAAGATAACTAAATTTCTTCCTTTACTAATGTCAACGTCAAAGGTTTTTATAAAATCTGCATCATATTGAGAACATGATGAATTTATCTTATCGTATGCAACATCTTTAATACTTTCGGCATAGAGGAATGAATTTAAGGCAAATGTTAAATTTGAATTTGGGAATAATGAGCGCTGGTTGTCCCACATATAAACATTAAAACCTGCTTTCCGAAAAATTGTCATGAACAAAGGATATTCGCACCAGGATTCTCCTTGGGAGAGATTGTTGCAACTTAATATATTTTTTACCGACAAACTTGTCTGGCTATATTGGCTTAAGACATCTTTAAAAACAGCCAAGTGACCTGTTTCTTGCTCTTTCGACAAGTAGGGATTTGTATTTAACGAGTAACCATAAATTGAAGAATGTGACCGAATATGAGACTCACCAATAACAACAACAATATTTAGTGGCAAGGTATCATTGCAAGTAATTGCTGGACCATTAATTATACTTTTATTTTTATTTATAGCCTTTTCAACTTCACCTTTTGCCGACGATAAAACTTTAAATCCAACAAAACTTTTAGTAATGGGATCCAAAAATTTATGTTTCTGAGCATAAGTATTTATTTCTTCTACTCCTTCATCAAGATTAAACATTTTCACCATCACACACGACTCATATATTCCAACTAAAATCAATACCGTCCCAACAACCGAAGATAATACCCAAATGCTTTTATGAACATTGCGATGACGTATTCGTGAATAAACATGTTCCAATGCTATTGCAATTAATATGTAGATAAATACTCGCAAATACGCATAGAGGCTATTAGTTGAAAAAAGATAAATCTTAAAAAAATCGCTCGTCTCATGAGAATTTGTTTCGGCTATCAATCTAAACACTTCGGCTCCAGGATGAGCATTAAAATTGTATAGAAGAAACAAATCAAACAACGCAATAATAAAGACCACACAATAAGCTATATATTTGGCATATAGCTTATTACACTTATCAACAATAAACGTCAACAGATAACTTAATACTCCAACTATACACAGACGCTCAATTATTCCAATAATACCGCCTTGTATACCACTATATACTTCTCCTCCACCTGCTGCCGACAAATTCTGATTATTGACAATTCCAAATTTCATTGTCAATAACAACGAAAAGAACGTGACAATAAAAAGAGGTAATTGCCGTATAATTGGCCCACCAATTTTTTCAGAATATAACTTCAGTACTTTCATAAAAAAATACCAACCTGAACTACCTTATAATCAACCTTTTAGTTTCTTCAATGCCCTGAGTAATTTCACACCACACATAAAGTTGTTCAAATATAAAAGCACTATTAGCTTATAGTGAATTGGCAGATTCTTATGCCTTAGAATCTGTTTCTTATCAAATGTAAACACATCAAGGTTCTTTTTCACATCATCCAAATCACTATAGAAAAGATTTCTTCCTAATCGACCAATCTTAAATTTATCAAACGATTCCAATACCTGCGGCAATTCAATCTCATTACGTTCAAAGAAGTCTTTGAAGAGATTGATTATCTTTATGTCATTTATCATGGGATAAACACTTTTTGAAAGACTGCCTTCTACTGTGCGGTTATAGTAATAAAGTGTTTCGTCAATAAATGAAATTTTATTCATGAACATCAGGCTCTCTAACAAGATTGTCATGTCATCACCCATGTTGATGCCTGGAACTGGATAAATATTATGATCTGCTACTATTTTGCGTCTAATCAATTTGTTTGATACACCGGCATGAATTTCACCGGTTAATATCTTTGACACAAAATCTAAATTGTCTTTGGGTGGATAGTTTTTTACGACAACACGTTTGGTAGAAAATATTTTGCAAATGTTGCAAACTACCATGTCGGCATCATCTTGCTTGGCTTTTTCAGCAAGTCGTTCTACCATTGTGCTTTCAACATAATCGTCGCTGTCTATCTGAAGAATATAGTCACCCGTTGCAATTTTCATGCCCTCACGTCGAGCAGCGGCACTTCCCATATTAAATTCATTGTAGATAAACCTCACTTTATAAGCAATGTGAGGATACTCTACAAGTATACGCTTAACGATATCTATGCTCGCATCTTTTCCACAATCATCAACAATTATTATTTCAAGATTTTCAAATGTTTGGTCTAAGACCGACCTTATACATTTTTCAATATATTTTTCACTTTTATAAACTGGTATTATAATTGAAACTAACATACACAAAAGTTATAATGTAGGGATAAAAAAGAAGTGATATAAGTAATATTGATAGGAATAATGAGGAATGTAAACCATCTTGTATACATCAATAAAACTATGAGAATAAGCAACTATTGATAATAATATTGCTAATGCATATTTTTTGTTTTTTATAAAGTACACCATCATATAAGCGTCCATAATCAAATAGAATACTATAAAATAATCAATGGGACGAAGTATGAAGTGCGTGGTATTGATAAGCAGGTTACTTAAACACATGCCTATAAATGCCATAATAAAAAAGTAGGGTAACAAAGTGTCGGTTTTAAAATACTTTTTCATCTCAGGATAGAAGTATAACATTAGCACATTGGTTACCAATATTGAAACTCTACTGATACCCCAGTTTACAGACCTTAGTGTTCCACCCACATTGGGATCGCATTGATTGCCGTAATTGCTGTATCCTGTTAAGTCAAGGAACCACTGATAATTAGTAAACCAGTCAATCCAGAATGGAGAAGAACCAACAAGCACAAAAGCCCCAAATATACCCATCAGCAGCCACCTGTTCGGGGCTTTATCTCTTATCTTTATAAATCCAATAAGAAATACGGGAAGTAGGATTAAGACCGATTTGTGAATGAATGCACACAATAAGACTATCATCACATAAGGCAGGAACTTGCGGTCTCTTATAAATGGTATTAATGATACAAAAACGCACACTGCCACACTTTGTCTTATTGAGTTCATCCAGCTCAAGAAGAATGGACCGCACATTATACCAAGGCCCACCCAACACAAAAGGTGCTTATGATTTCTTAATCCAAAGTATAAAAATCCTATTTGCAGGATAGCCCAAAAGGCAAAATAAAAGAAATAATGAATATGGCACCACGCGAATAATTTTGAAATCCACTCAAAGCCATATTCAAAGTTGGTTCGACTAAACTCTCCTGTCTTTACCAAATTAAGATACTGGTCTAAATACATTTTATGATCAAAACCAGTATGATAACGGGCACCTGCAATAAAAGCAAACAGCAACAGTGATAATATAATTTCCCAACTATAAAATGGCAAATTATTGCCACCTTGCAATAATTGCTGTTGCTCACGCCTGTTGACATGCCACCCCAGGAAGAAAAGGGATGCACCAGTGAGAGAATATACGAGAAGACTTAGCAACATCACTTTCTAAAGATGCCACAAAAGTCTAAAATAACTTTATCATTTCGCCACTCAAGTGTTTTAAACTCTTTGTGGGCAGTTAAGAACACTACAATGTCGGCCTGCTCATAAGCTTGCCTATAAGGCGTAAGCTTAAAAACATCATGTTCCTTGATGTTTGGCTCAACAACCAGTATATCAACGGTGGCATTGGCGTGCATAACCTCAGTAGTGATAAGCTTGGATGGTGACTCTCTTAAATCATCAATATTAGGCTTAAATGCAAGTCCCATCATGGCCACAACAGGCTTTCGGTTGTTTTTGAGTTCAAACTCAAGTATAGCATTCTTAACCTTCTCGGCACACCATTGTGCCTTGTAATTGTTTATTTCTCGTGCCTTAGCAATAATTTGAGCCTGCGCGGGATAAGCAGCTGTGATGAAATAAGGATCTACTGCAATACAGTGTCCCCCCACTCCACAACCAGGCTGGAGAATATTAACGCGAGGATGTTTGTTGGCCAAATCTATTAAGTTCCAAACATTAATATCAGCCTGCTCACAAATCATCGACAGCTCATTGGCAAATGCAATCTGAACATCGCGACTTGAGTTCTCGGTCAACTTGCAAAGTTCGGCAGTGCGCGCATTTGTTGGGTGAAGCTCTCCTGTCACAAATTTAGAGTAAACCTCAATGGCATGACTCGTCGACACTTCATCGACACCGCCAATCACTCGGTCATTGTTCACAAGTTCATATATAACATTTCCGGGAAGAACTCGCTCCGGGCAATAGGCAATATGAATCAAGCCACGAAGTTCTGCCCTCTCTTTATAGATAATTTCAGCCATTTGTTCAGTTGTCCCAACTGGCGAAGTCGACTCTATAACAAATAGATCACCTTCTTTAAGAAGAGGTATCAATGTGCGAGTGGCATTCTCAACATAAGAGATGTCGGGCTGATGATTCTCCTTGAATGGTGTAGGCACCACAACAAAATACACATCACTTACTTCGGGACTGGATATAGCTTTAAATCTTCCCGATTCAAGAACGTCTTGAAGCATTTCTTGCAAACCAGGCTCAACAATGTGGAGATGACCTGCATTGGTTTGCTCAACGACTTTGACATTGATATCTACTCCAACCACCTCAATGCCACTCTTGGCGGCTATTATTGCTGTTGGTAGGCCTATATAGCCTAATCCCATAAAACACGCTTTCATATAAACTAAATAACGGTTTTAATAACTGGATAGCTTATTTTTTCTTTTTCTTGCTATTGCTGTTGCCATAACCGTAACCGTAGCCATAACCGTAGCCATAGCCATAACGACGATAACCGTAGCCATAACCATTTGACTCTTCGGTTGTTCCGTTAAGCAACATAACCATGTTTTTGAATCGCTTCTCTGTATAGAATTTCTCAATCTCTGGCAACATGTGTCGGTCAAGCAATCCTGACCTAAGCACGTAGACTGTGATATCACAAAGATTATTGATAATCGAAGCGTCGGCAACAATGTCGATAGGAGGACAGTCGATGACTATCAAGTCATATTGACTGCGCATTTCGGTCAACAACGTTGACAGACGTTCGCTGAACAGCAACTCGGTTGGGTTGGGGGGAATCGTACCAACAGGCAACACATCAAGATTTTGATGTATACGCCCCTTAACCATTACGTCCTCAACCTTTTCATACTGCCCATTTAGATAATCGGATATACCGCGCTGAGGCGAGTCAACAAATGTCGACATTGAGGCTTTTCGCAAATCCAAGTCAATTAGCAATGTCTTGTTCCCCTTGATTGCGAAACTTGTTGCCAAGTTGGTTGAGATAAACGTCTTACCTGAACCCACATTTGACGAGGTTAGCATCATCACCTTATGTTCTTTACCAAGAACAAACTCAAGATTGGTACGAACCACACGGAAGGCCTCATTAATATTGTTACCATTCTTCTCCTGAACAACAATCTCACGAACCTCTTTTCTCTTGTTGAACATGGCAAGCAACCCTTTGCGCTTGCGGTATGAGAGTGGAATCTCTCCAACAAATGGCATTGAGAGTTCGTCTATATCTTTACGTCCACGAACCTTGGTGTTCATGTTGTTGACAATAAACAGTATTACCATTGGAACAAAAATGCCAAACAACAATGCCATAATAAGAATATTGATTCTTACGGGTGAAGAAGGATGGCGTGAGCCTGATGGGGGAGTCAATAACTTTGTGTTATAGGCTGTATAGGCTTTTGAAAGCTGATTTTCTTCGCGTTTCTGCAACAAGAACAGGTATAGTTGCTCCTTAACTTTTTGCTGGCGTTCTACACTCAACAGGTCTTTTGCAAGATTTGGACTTGAAGTGATTCGCTCTGATGTTTGAGTTTTTGATGCCTCCAGAGCACGCTTTCGGTCATTTAAAGTTGATACTACAGTATTTAAAGATGTAATAATCGATGAGCGTATCGAATTAATTTGATTGTCAAGGTCTTGAATCAATGGGTTGCTCGTGCCGCTATTTTCAACGAGACTGTTGCGCTGAACTACCTTATCATTATAATCCTTAATTTGACTGGCAACAGCCGAATTGTCAATTCCTGAATTAGCGGGCAACACCTCAAACCTTCGTCCTGCCAGTTGACCCTTAATTAGATTTGCCATATAAATTTGGTTATCAAGGTCCAAGAGTTGCTGGCTGGTATTTTCCATCTTGTTAAGGTTGATACCGGTAGCAATTGAAAGATCGGGCGTTGCAGTTGCACTCTTATGTTGAGCTATGTCGGCATCCACATTACCAAGATCATTTTCTATCGTTCGAAGTTCCTCATCGATAAAGTCACTGGTACTGATAGCCTGTTTATTGATATCTTCAACCCATTTCCTGTTGTAGACCTCAAAGAGCTCGTTAAGCACGTCTTCGGCTCTTTCGGCACTAACGTCTTGAATAGCGATATCTACCACCGATGCGCGTTCTTGATTCAAATCAACCGAAAGTTTTGCGGCATAGGCATTAGCAACGTCGGTCAACCTATTTTTATACACACGAATAGGATGGTCATATTTTCCAATATATGAACCAGTGGGCGAAACAAGTACCTGACCTATTGGGGTCTTGACTATTTCTCCTAATTTTCCATTAACTACACTCTTGTCAATTTCTGAAATACTTGAAGATGAGAAATTGGTAAGTTGTATTCTATTATTTGGCTCTATCGTCAATTCAAATGAAGCATGGTCGTCAGGGTCAATATCAGGCAATGCAACAACCACTGGGAGAGTTTTTCCATAGAGAGTCAACTCATGGTACTTTCCATCGGTCTTGTAATTCATATCCAAATGCAAGTCCTTAACGACATCAAGCATATAAGATGGTGATTTAAGACTTATCATTTCGTTATAGATATTCATCTTGCTGTTAATCCTCATGCCAAAATCAGAGAACTGACTGAACTCATTCGACAATGTATTGGCTTTGGCATCATCCTTAATCAAGATTGAGGCACGCCTGCTATAAGAAGGCGTCGCAAACAGCAAGTACAGGAATGCAAGAACAAATGCTATTACAAGTGAAACAGCAAACCAGCTCCACTTCGACAAGCACATGTAAAGCCAATTTCGGATTTTCTCAAAATCCTCATTCTTTGAAACAGTTATTTCCTTGGTTTTATATTCGTTGACCATTGTGAAAATTCTATTTAAAGATTAATACCGATATTGTTGTAAGCAGTGAGGCTAATGAAATCCAAAGCGATGGTTGCAAGAATGTATTGCCCATTGCGGTTGATTCGCGAGCTTTCTTGTCGTTTGGTTCTATAAAAATCACATCACCCTGCTTTAAATAATATACTGGTGACGCATAGAGGTTTCTAAGATTTGTAAGGTCTATTCTATAGGCCATCTCTTTGCCATCTTCTTCTCGCATAACAAGCACATTCTCGCGCTTGCCATAAATTGTGAGGTCACCGGCACGGCTTATCGCATCTATAAGTGTGGTCTTGTCGTGATCCATAACAAAGCGTCCAGGAGAATTCACTTCACCTAAAACCGAGAAGCACATATCAAGGAAATCCACTGTAACTACAGGGTCTTTAAGTAAAGACCGGGAAATTAACTCATGTTTTACATAATCGGCAACTTCACGACGGGTTTTCCCCACGAGATTGATTTTGCCTAAAACAGGAAAGTCTATTTCTCCATTCTCATCAACTGTATAGCTTGCAACCTGGCTGGTTGTAAGATTTGCTTCACTCCTCGATGTTGAGTAACGACCCACAATCTGAAGATTAAAGAGATAAGCTAAGCCTGGATCTTTGCTGCCAACAAGGATTGATAACCTGTCACCAGGTTGCACTGTTAACAATTTGGGAGTTTGCAACTCTTGGATTTGACCTGATTGAACATCTTGAAAATATCCAAGTTTTGGCGCCTGACATGAGTTGAAAAACAAAGCCAGAATAAATATCAGAAGTGATGATTTTAAATAATGTTGAATGGAACAATTTCTCATGAGTCTATTATTTTTGTATTATTTTTATCGATTTTATTTGACAATAACATATTAATTATTATCCAAAGTACTAAAGATGTGCCAATTATAAAATTCAAATTGACAAATCTAACCAATACTAACGTTATAACAATTATGAATATAAATACCAGCAACTCAACAAGAAGAGCTTTTGGTTGGCTAAGACCTAATTTCAACAATTTATGGTGAAAATGATTGTTGTCGGCTTTAAATATGTTTTTAGCATTCAAAAGGCGGTAGAATACCACACTGAAAACATCATAGAAAGGCAACAGCAATGGAGCAAAAGCAATGACTAACGGATTATTATAAAGCATAGGAGTACCGGGATTCTCATTCACAACCAACGCCAGTAGGAACAGAACAAGCCCAAGTACCGTTGAACCCGTGTCGCCCATAAACACCTTAGTACACTTGCTTTTGTTGCCAAATACATTAAAAAGGAAAAATGGCAACAGGGCTGCAAGGAATGCTATTGCTAATAAATAAAAATAATTTTTCTCAAGATATAAAATAAAAGCATAGTAACCCAAAGACAGAATTGCAATACTTGACGACAAGCCATCTATTCCATCTATGAAGTTAAAGGCATTTATCGAAAGGACCATAAGGAAGATTGTCACAAAACATCCAAATGGCGGCGGAATATGATAAAGGGCAAGCATTCCATGGATTTCTTTGGTATAAATACTGGCAAAGCACAATACCAGTCCGGTGATGATTTGATACGTGAATTTCCGCCTATAACGCAACCCTTTCAGGTCATCATAAATGCCAAAAAAGTAGATAACTGCTATCGCAAGCAGGAAAAACAAGGAATCACGGAGCAACGACGCATGAACGCCTAACTCCGCAACCTCGTTTTTCAGATATAGAATTATTAATGCAAATAAATATGCTATAAATGCGGCTGGAACAAAAGCCATTCCTCCTACTCGAGGAATATTGCCGTGATGTATCTTTCGCTCATCATGGCCATCAAAAATCTTATGATTATAAGCATAATGGATTACTTTCCATAAAAAGAGGAAGGAGAGTGAAAAACTTATAACCGATATCAAATATATCATTATTTTTTATCCAAATTATACAAGAATATATTATCCTGGGACATCAGACGACTCGCAAGGCGCTATCACCCAATGATTTAATAAAAAATCCCAACTCAAATTTCAAGATCACACACAAAGAATTTGCTCTTTGTTGCTGTCAAATAAAACGTGCAAATTTATAAATAATATTTCTTCTATGCAACTTTTTGCTTAAACTTTTATAGCTCCAAAAACGCAGCAAAATCTTTTGAAAACATTACAATCTAATATACAGGTTGTTTTGTATTTTATTTCATTTGCACACATTAGCAACTATCACACCATGAAAGAATTTTTTACTGAAAATAAATGAAATGTATCAGAATTTATAATTACCTTTGCAACCACATTGCAAAATTGTTACTTTGTTTCACTTTACTGTGATACATAGTTTTCTCTCATTGCACTATAGATTTTAATCAACAATTTATAATTGCAGCATAGTTCAGTCATTTCATAATGGAAGACATCAATTTAATAAAGGAAAACCATTCTTATTTTAGGGTTATACTGTCATCGGTATTTATCCTATTCATTCTTCTTTCTTCTTTTTACACCATTTGGGGCTATAAAGAAGAGATTCCTACCTACATGGAAATAGGTAGAATTGTTTTGTCGCTAAACTATGCGATAATGATTGTTATCTCTTTTAAGTTCACTAACATTTACCGTATTTTTTTCCTTGCAACGCTTGGTTTCTTGATTTGTGTGTTGTTCATGAAATATATCTACTATGCTAATGGAATAGATTCTTTTGCCGACACCAGAGATGCCTATAACTATTATAATACTACAGTACATAACGGCTATAAGAACTTTGTTGCTTTTTTCAGAGACATGCCTCTTGATCTGAGAGCGACAACCGCCGATTACGGTTACTTTTTCATCTTATATATAATGTATAAAATAAATGCCGATTTGAATTGGCTCATTTATGGAGTAATTTTCATCAATGCCATTTGTTTATACATATCAGCCATTTATTTATATAAAACTCAACTCATTCTTGGTTGCGAAAGGCAGTTAAGCAAGACGATAACCATTTTATACATTTCCTCTCCTTTTCTGGCTATCACAGCTATCAACGGTTTGAAAGAGGTTATTTTTGTAACTATTATTATCTTCACCATCTATAAAATTGTTCTTATAAAACAACAAAAAGGACTCTTTAACATCATTCACGCAGCTCTTGGAATTATTGCATGCCTCTACTTCAGGACGGCAATTGCTTATATATTGCTAATTTGTCTAATCATGTCACTTACCCTGAATGAATCTAACAAGTTGGTATATATGATCATCATGATTTCCGGTATTTTCTTTTTCAATCTTTTACTACCGTTTATCATGGAAAATCTTTTAGGTATATCGATGGACGAATTGTCTTATACCACCAAAGCTCGTCTCTCTATTGCCGACAAGTCAAGCCGTCTTTATACAAGGGTGCTGCCTTTAATGGCGTCAATACTTGGGCCGTTCCCTAATCTTGACCGATGCGGTGAGTACACTTTTATGTTCAGTCTTGCTGTTTTCATGAAAAACTGCTTTACTGTGTTCTTTATATTTGGCACCTTGAAAATCATTCGTAATCAGTTAATTGACTGGTTCCCTATTGTGGTTTACATCTTATTGTCTATTTCAATGATTTATGTAGGTTCGGTTTCTTTGGACTTAAGATATCATATTACATTCTATCCAGCTATCTTATTGATTATATCACGATTCTTCCGCCGAAAACCTTTAATTGACTACACTGCTATCGCATTGTTTATAATGATTATTTACATCTACTCTACTCGAAGAATTCATAACGTAATGATGTAGCATGTAGTAGTTATTACTATTCTCAAGTTCCCAAACAGAGAAACCACATTTCATTAAGGCAAAAAAAGAGATGAACCAGAATTCTGGCTCACCTCTAAAGCTTATGTGATGAAAAATCAAATGTTTTCCATTATTTTTACATCATGCCGCCCATGCCACCCATACCGGGATTTGCTGCGGGAACGGGAGCTTCCTCCTTCTTCTCGGCAATCACGCACTCGGTGGTGAGGAACATGCCGGCGATTGATGCGGCGTTCTGCAGGGCTACACGCGCAACCTTGGCAGGATCGATAACACCGGTCTCAAACAGGTTCTCATACTTGTCGTGATAGGCATTGTAACCAAAGTCACCCTTGCCCTCGCGAACCTTTTGTACCACTACAGCGCCCTCAAGACCTGCGTTGTCAACAATCTGGCGCAAAGGCTCCTCGATAGCACGACGAATGATGTGGATGCCGGTAGTTTCATCGGCATTAGCCCCTTCCATCTTGTCGAGCACGTCAAGGCAACGGATGTAAGCAACGCCACCGCCAGGAACGATACCTTCGGCTACAGCTGCGCGGGTAGCGCTCAGTGCATCATCTACGCGGTCTTTCTTCTCTTTCATCTCAACTTCGCTTGGTGCACCAATGTAGAGAACTGCCACGCCACCTGCCAACTTGGCAAGACGCTCTTGCAGTTTCTCCTTGTCGTAGGTCGACTTGGTGGTCTCAATCTGAGCCTTGATTTGAGCTACACGGTCGGCAATGGCTTGCTTGTCGCCTGCACCATTAACGATTACGGTATTCTCCTTGTTTACAGTAACTTTCTCGGCTGTTCCAAGCATGTCGATGGTAGTACCCTCGAGCTTCAGACCTTTCTCCTCGCTAATGACAACACCACCGGTAAGTGTAGCTATGTCTTCAAGCATTTCCTTGCGGCGATCGCCAAAACCAGGAGCCTTAACGGCACACACCTTCAACGAGCCACGCAGGCGGTTAACAACCAGGGCTGCAAGGGCCTCGCTGTCAACGTCCTCACTGATAATGAGCAAAGGACGTCCGCTTTGTGCGGTAGCCTCGAGTACAGGAAGCATGTCCTTGAGCACCGAAATCTTCTTGTCGAAAATCAGAATGTAGGGACGCTCCATCTCACACTCCATCTTCTCGGTGTTGGTAACGAAATATGGAGAAATGTAACCGCGGTCAAACTGCATACCCTCTACCACATCAACATGAGTGTCGGTACCCTTGGCTTCCTCAACGGTGATAACGCCGTCTTTGTTTACCTTCTTCATTGCCTCGGCAATGAGCTCGCCAATTTCCTGATCGTTGTTGGCGCTCACGCGGGCAACGTTTTCAATCTTGCCAAAGTCATCGCCAACTTCTTGCGACTGAGCCTTAATTTGTTCAACTACAGCGGCAACTGCCTTGTCAATACCGCGCTTTACTGCCATAGGGTTGGCACCGGCGGCAACGTTCTTCAAGCCCTCATTAATAATTGATTGAGCAAGAACGGTAGCTGTTGTTGTTCCATCGCCGGCATCGTCACCGGTCTTTTGTGCAACTTCCTTAACAAGCTGGGCACCAATGTTCTGGAACTCATCTTCGAGTTCTACTTCACGAGCAACGCTCACACCGTCCTTAGTGATGTGAGGAGCACCAAACTTCTTGTCAAGAATCACGTTACGACCCTTAGGGCCAAGTGTTACCTTTACGGCATTGCTCAACTGGTCAACACCTTTCTTCAACTCTTCGCGTGCTTTAATGTCAAATTTTATAATCTTTGCCATGATTGTTTTCTCCTTAATTTAATTATTCTTCAACAATTGCCAAAATGTCACTCTGGCGCATCATCAACAGCTTTGCGCCATCTACTTCAATCTCGGTACCGGCATACTTGCCATAAAGCACTGTATCGCCAGCTTTTACTACCATTTCCTCGTCTTTGGTGCCATGACCAACGGCTTTTACCAAGCCCTTCAAGGGTTTCTCTTTTGCGCTGTCGGGAATGATGATGCCGCCAGCTGTAACTTCTTCGGCTTTGGCAGGTTCGATAAGAACTCTGTCACTTAATGGTTTAATTGTCATTTTATTATAAGTTTTAAGTTAATATATGATTTGCAATACTTATGCGGGCTTAACGCCACTCCCCTACTATGCACATTTTATGCCAAAACCAACGGCACCTTTTCTATGCGACATTTTGTCATAAAAAAATTATTCCTATTATCGGCTCTTTTTTAAATAAAATAATGTATCTTTGCACTCGTATTTTTTGATAAAAACAAACATAAACATTATAAAACTAATAACAATCGTATGACACAAACTATTCAAAAGACATTGCGCGATTCGGCTGCTATGCGCTGGACCGCTCTGTTGCTGCTGGCTCTGGCCATGTTCTGCAGCTACATTTTCATGGACATCCTCTCACCTATCAAAGACCTGATGGAAACCACTCGCGGCTGGGATTCTACCGCATTTGGCACCATGCAAGGCTCAGAGGTTTTCCTTAATGTATTTGTCTTCTTCCTGATTTTTGCCGGTATCATTCTCGACAAGATGGGAGTGAGATTTACTGCTGTCCTATCGGGTGCGGTGATGCTTATTGGTGCACTCATCAAGTGGTATGCCGTGAGCGACGCATTCATTGGTAGCGGTATTGAAACCTGGTTCAACAACAACCTTAATTACATCCCTGGCTTCCAAGAGCTTGGAGTGGCACCTTTCTATGAGGGCATGCCGGCATCGGCCAAAGTTGCTGCATGTGGCTTCATGATTTTTGGTTGCGGTTGCGAGATGGCTGGTATTACCGTTTCACGCGGTATTGTTAAGTGGTTCAAAGGCCGCGAGATGGCTCTTGCAATGGGTAGCGAGATGGCTCTTGCCCGCTTGGGTGTTGCCACCTGCATGATTTTCTCGCCCTATTTTGCCAAGCTTGGCGGTCAGGTTAGTGTTAGCCGTTCGGTAGCCTTTGGCGTGGTGCTGCTGTGCATCGCCCTCATCATGTTTGTCGTTTACTTCTTCATGGATAAGAAACTCGACTCACAGACCGGTGAGGCCGAGGAGAAAGACGATCCATTTAAGATTAGCGACATTGGCAAAATTCTCTCCGACGGTGGTTTCTGGATTGTTGCCCTGCTTTGCGTCCTTTACTACTCGGCAATCTTCCCATTCCAGAAGTATGCCGTGAATATGTTGCAGTGTAACCTCACATTGACTGAGCCTGCTGCCG
>CAMJZF010000011.1 GCA_946410125.1 uncultured Prevotellaceae bacterium
TCATGTCACTCTTGTACATCATGTCTGGAAATAGACAGGAGAGACAGGAGAGACAGGAGAACACAAGGGAAGCCCCCTGTGTTCTTGTGTCTTTATTGGTGAATTGACCACAAATTGTAATTATTATATCAAAAAATGCCCCACTGTTGCGTGAGGCATTCCTGTATACTAATGACCGATATGTGAGTTAAAGTAATAATCAGTCGATAATGTCGAAACCTGTATATTTTTGTAGAACCTTGGGGATGCGTATTCCCTCGGGAGTCTGGTTGTTCTCGAGGAGAGCTGCCACGATGCGAGGCAAGGCGAGTGCCGACCCGTTAAGAGTGTGGCACAGGTGTGTCTTCTTGTCATCGCCACGATAGCGGCACTTGAGACGATTGGCCTGATAGGTCTCAAAGTTAGAAACCGAACTAACCTCCAACCAACGCTTCTGAGCCGCACTCCAAACCTCGAAGTCGAAGGTGATGGCACTGGTGAAACTCATGTCACCGCCACACAGGCGCAAGATGTGCCAGGGCAGCTCAAGCTTCTCGAGCAAACCTTGAACATGATCTTTCATTTCCTCAAGAGCGGCATAGCTGTCCTCGGGACGCTCGATGCGAACGATTTCCACCTTGTCGAACTGGTGCAGACGGTTCAAGCCGCGCACGTCCTTACCATAGGAACCTGCCTCACGGCGGAAGCAAGCACTATAGGCACAATTCTTCTTGGGCAAGTCTTCCTGATTGATAATCACGTCGCGATACATGTTGGTAACAGGAACCTCGGCGGTGGGGATAAGATAGAAATTATCTACCTGGCAGTGATACATCTGTCCTTCCTTGTCGGGCAACTGCCCGGTGCCAAGTCCCGATGCCTCATTAACCACATAGGGAGGCTCTATCTCGACATATCCTGCCTTACCAGCCTCGTCAAGGAAGAACTGGATGAGAGCTCGCTGCAAGCGTGCACCCTTGCCCACATAGACAGGGAAGCCCGCTCCGGTAATCTTCACTCCCAGGTCAAAGTCGATGAGGTTATATTTCTTGGCGAGCTCCCAGTGTGGCAGGGCATCATCGCCAAGGTGAGGCTCAGGGCCTCCGGTTTTTTCCACCACGTTGTCCTCGGCAGTGCGTCCGGCAGGCACTCCCTCATAGGGCACGTTAGGAACGGTAAGCAATATCTCGGTAATCTCGTTTGCGGCGGCGGTCATCTTGTCGTCAATCTCCTTGTTGATAGCCTTGAGAGACGCCACTTGTGCCTTGGCTTGCTCGGCCTCGTCGCGCTTGCCTTGCTTCATGAGTGCTCCAATCTGCGATGCCATCTTATTGAGTTGAGAGGCATTGTCATCGCGCTGCTTTTGTGCGGCACGGCGCTGCTTGTCAAGTTCTACTACTCGCATGATAGGCTCTCTTGCGTCAAAGTTCTTGACAGCAAGACGTTCAATCACATGCTCAGGATTCTCGTTAATGAATTGTAATGTTAGCATATTTGTTGTTTTCTTGTAATCTAATCGTTAAAAGAGATTGTTGCTGTGGCACTGGTTTTCTTCTTCGACAATGGAGAAACAGGCTTGGGAGCTGGAGCCTTGGCAGGAGCCTTTTGCAGCTCACGGAACACATTCTTCACTTGCTGATCGCGTTTGAACGCAGGGTTCTTCTCAAGCAGGTCAACTATCTCATCATTGTCGATGTCCTCAGGACGAAGCACAATGTATTGTGCCTGTGCACGTTCAAGGTCAAGGTCGTTGAACTTGTCGCCATACTCTTGCATGATGCGGGTAGCTGCCGTCGTGGCTTTGTTCTCGCCTTTCTTGTCGCCTTCGGCAATCGCGGTCTCGGCATCAAGCGACACATTAAATCCGGCGGCAAGCATTGTGATTTTCACCTTCTCGCCCAGAGAGTCGTCGTAGGCCACACCCCAAATCACGTCTACCTCGTGAGTAAACTGAGTCATGAAACGGCGAACCTCGTCAATCTCGCTCATCTCAAACTCACGCTGAGCCTTAGAAGAGAAATACAGGTTCATCAATATCCTTTGTGAACCATACACATCACGGTTCTTGAGCAGCGGCGAGTTAAGCGCATCATTAATAGCCTTGGTGACACGTTGCTCGCCCTCGCCATATCCCGAACTGATAATTGCCACGCCACCTTCTTTAAGAGTGGTGTTCACATCGTTAAAGTCAAGGTTGATATAGCCATCCACTGTGATAAGGTCGCTGATGCTTCGTGCCGCTATCGACAGCGTGTCGTCGGCCTTGCCAAAGGCATTCATGAAGTTCAGGTCGGGATAAATCTCGCTCAAGCGCTCGTTATTGATGATGAGCAAGGCATCGACATACTTCTGCATCTCGTCGGCACCGCTCAGCGCCTTGATAATCTTCTTCTTTCCCTCAAAAAGGAATGGAATGGTAACAATACCTATTGTCAGCACTCCTTTCTCGCGGGCAATGCGTGCTACTACCGGAGCGGCTCCGGTACCGGTGCCGCCACCCATACCGGCGGTGATGAACACCATCTTGGTCTCGTCGTCGAAGAGTGCGGCAATCTCCTGCTCGCTTTCCTCGGCTGCTTCCTTGGCAAGCTCAGGCTTGTTACCTGCGCCAAGTCCAAACGTTGTGTTGGGACCAATGAGCACCCGGTTGGGCACTGGCGAATTGTTAAGCGCCTGGCGGTCGGTGTTCATTACCACAAATGAAACACCATTGATATTCTGTTCATACATGTGGTTGATGGCATTATTGCCACCTCCACCAATTCCAATCACCTTTATCAAGCAGGGAACATCTTTAGAAGTCTCCTTCTTGTGAAATCCGGGGTTCTCCTCAATACCCTTGAAGATGTCTTGCTGCTCAGCCCCCGGAGCCTGTGCCTTGTCGAAGCTAATGCCTGCCTGGCCACCTTTATTCTCGTTATTTGCCATATATTTTTTACTGTTTTTTTCTATTTATAAAATCTTGAAATGATTAGCCTTGAAGCTTGGCACAATTACTCTTCATCTTCGGGCTCTTTCATCATCTTCTCCAATCGCTCACGTGCTATCTCCAAAAGAGATTTTTTCTTGCTGCGTTTTGGCTCTTCTCGCGATGGCTCAGACTGACGCCTTGGTTTTACAGGTTCCTCGGGACGGAAATCTTCATATTGGTATCGGCCTTCTTCTCTTTGGTCTTCATTATTATGTCCAAACCCGTCATCGGGCAGGTTGCCATAGGTGTTTAGCCTCACGCAAGACTGCTTGGCAGGAATGATTTGAGCAGCCTTCGACAGCAGGGCAAAAATCTGCACATATTCAGCACGGTTAATATTGTGGTCGAGAATGTTAAGCGACTTGGGATAAGAACCGATGCGCACCCTCAGCTTTATCTCGTCCTCAAGCTTGCGGGCAATGCCTTGCAACTGGGCACCGCCACCAATGAGCACTATGTTGTGAAGGTCTACTGCCTTCACCCCGGCATATTGGATTTGCTGCTTGATGTTGGCTATGATTTCACCGGTGCGTGCCACAATATAGTTGGCGGCATCGGTCGAGTTAACACCTTCAATAGAGATGTGGTCCACATTCTTGTCGAGAGGGTTGCTGATGTTCTTCTTTACACGCTCGGCAGTATCTTCCAGCACATTCAAACCAGTTGTGATGTCACGGGTGATGTTGCGTCCACCCAGTGGCAGCGTGGTTAGATAAACCAAAGCACCATCCTTGTAAATCGACACCGTGGTAGTCTCGGCTCCAAGGTCAACGAGCATACATCCGAGCGACTTCTCCGACGACTCCAGCATTTCATCGGCTACTACAAGAGGAGTGACAAGATACTCTTTAACCCTTGTCGACCCGGTCATTACACGATCAAGATTGAGTTTCAGAGTGGGTTTCGCAACAATAAGGTTGAGCTTGATGTTGATGTTAGAGCCAAACTGTCCGCTTGGATTTTTGGTCTCATTCTTGTCGACATAGTAGGTGCGTGGCACCACCTCTATAGTCTCATAATTCTTGATGGGATCCTTGCCTGCATCGCCAATAATGCGGTCAAGCACTTCTTTGGTGATTGGCACTGTTGCGTCGAGGTTGTGGTTTACCTCGGTAGGCTCGCTATGGAGTGAGCGCCCGCTAAACCCAACATACACCTCCTCGATAACGCCGTCGATGCGATTTTCGAGCTTCTTGATGATGTTATTGACACACCCCTTGGTGTTCTCCACGTTCTGGACACATCCGTGCCTAACGCTATTAACAAGTTTCTCCACCTCCAGATGATTGATCTGAACATATCCCGAAGGCGATTTCTCGGCAATAGCACCCACTATCTTCGAACTGCCTATCTCTAATGCTGCTATGTATTGTGTCTTGGTCATAAATGTGTTTTATATATTGATGTGTTTATTTCTTCTCATTATCTTTTAGCCCCCTGGGCTGGCTGCCCTGCCTTCTTTTCAGGAGGTTTCTCCTGTTTAGCCTCGGGCTTGGATGTTGCCTTTTTCTCGGCTGCCGGCTCGGCAGGCTTAGGCTGGTTGCGCTTGTCGTTGGTCATCTTGTTGACGGGAGCCTTGCTGTCGTCGCTCACACGCATGGTGAGCACATTGTCGGCCTGCTCGTCTTCCTCGGGGTCATATTCCTGAACCTTCTCCACAATCTTGTCGCGGCGCGTTGCCACCACCTGGTAGTTCCATTTCACCGACACGGTGTCGTAGTACATCCACCCCTTCACCGGCATCACTTTCTTGTAGAACAACTTGAGCTTTTCAAACTTGGATTCAATGTTGTCGCAAGTACCCAAATTCACTACATGCCCATGAATTGACGGCACGATGAAGATGTTGTTGGTATCGCGCATGCAGTACATTGTCACCAGCGACTTCAGCGCCGAGTCTTTCTCAACATAGTTGATGAGCGGCAACAGCCTCAACGGGCTGAACTTCTTGGTAAAATGCCCCTCGATGATTGGAACGTCGGCATAGAATGTCGACACTGCCGTCATGCGCTTGCCGTTCTTGTTGACATAATAGGACTGATTACCGTCGAACACACGCATTACCGGAACGATTTGAGCCACCTTTATCTTGAGGCATCCGCCATTCTCAAACATGCAGTCCACCGATTCGATGTACTGCGACTCGCCAATCTGCTGTTCAATGTCCTCTACATTAATCTGCCACACAGGCTTTCCCTTGACGATGATGTGCTTGCGCTCAAGCTCCTCTATCACGCCGGCAGGGGTCACAAACTGAGTGCTGTCGTCATTGACGACCTCAACCCTCACCTCGGTGCACACCTCATCACGGCTCTTGTCGCGAGCCCACAGAATACCCACTATCATCAGCGATGTGAGTACTATAAGCAATATGTATCTCGCTATTTTCAACGGGCCTGCTTTTTTACTTCTTCGCAAATTTGGGGCAGCATATTTACTATGTCGCCGGCACCCAAAACCAATAAAATATCAAAATTAAGCAAATGAATTGATTTAATCAAATTTTCTTTGCTATAAATTGATTTTTTTTCACATTTCACATCTTTTAAGATAATTTCGCTGGTCACACCTTCGATGGGCAGCTCGCGGGCCGGATAAATTGGCAGCAATATCACCTCGTCGGCTTGCGACAGGGCTTTGGCAAATTCGGGTGCGAAATCACGGGTGCGGGTATAGAGGTGAGGCTGGAACATCACAGTAACCTTGCGGCCGCTGTACAATTCACGCACACTGCTAATGCTCGCCGCCAGCTCATTGGGGTGGTGAGCATAGTCGTCAATGACAACCTTGCCATTGTCGCCAGGCTCCTTGAGCCAGAATTCAAAGCGACGCTTGGGTCCCATGAATGAGGCTATCGCCTCTCTCATGGCATTGCCATCAATGTCGACCAGTCGGCACGATGCCATAGCGGCCACGGCATTTTCAATATTTACATTGACCGGGACACCGAGTTTTATATCCTCGACAGTCTCCCATGGTGTAACAAAATCAAAGATTATCTCACCGTTGCCCTTGCGCACCCGAGCGGCATGGAAGTCGCCTTCATCGAGCGAGTAGGTGTAAACTTTCACGCCATCGGCAACACGAGGCTTAAGGTCGAGTCCTGTGTGGACAACAAGAGCGCCGTCGGGACGTATCAGCTCGGTAAAATGGGCAAAACTCTCAAGATAGTTCTCATAGTTGCCATAAATGTCGAGATGGTCGGCATCGGTCGAGGTTATCACCGCTACATAAGGTGTCAAGTGATGGAATGAGCGGTCAAACTCATCGGCCTCGATAACCGAATAAGGACTTGTCGACGACAAGAGGAAGTTGCTGTCGTAGTTTCGCAACACACCGCCAAGGAAGGCATTACTGCCCACTCCGCTCACCTCAAGGATGTGAGCCGCCATGCTCGACGTCGTGGTCTTGCCGTGAGTACCGGCAAAGCACAAAGCCTTGCTGTCGTGGGTCACCAGTCCCAGCACTCGGGCACGCTTCACCACTTCAAAGCCATTGTCACGGAAGTAGCTCAAACCGGCATGCTCGGCAGGAACGGCAGGGGTGTACACTACCAGCGTGGTTTCCTTGTCACGGCAGTATTCGGGAATCAGGTCAGGATTCTCGTCAAAGGCTATCTCCACACCCTCGGCCTGAAGAGCGTCGGTGAGCTCGCTTGGGATGCGGTCATAGCCTGCCACCTTCTTGCCTTTAGCCAGGAAATAGCGTTCCAGCGCAGCCATTCCAATGCCCCCGGCACCTACAAAATATAGCGATTTATAATCTTTCATTATTATAACGTTTTTAGCAAGGTTATTCTTGTGATTTCTTCACTATCACTTGGCAATCTGCAAAACTTTGTCCACGATTACCTCGGCGGAGTCACGCAAAGCCATTTTAAGGACATTCTCGCTCAGCTTGACAAGCATTTGCTCTTGTTCAATGGTATCGAGCATCACGTCAACGAGTTTCGCGCCAGCCTCGGCATCGGGTATCATGAGGGCTGCATTACGGTCGACAAGCGCCATGGCATTCTTGGTCTGATGGTCTTCGGCAACATTGGGCGAAGGCACGAGTATCGATGCCTTGCCAAGCAACTGCAACTCGCTAATCGAACTTGCCCCGGCACGTGAAATCACGAGGTCGGCAGCACGATAAGCCTTGTCCATATTGGATATAAAAGCCATTTGCTTGACATTTGCCGCCTGTGACGATTGCAATGCCTCACGGCAATTGTCATCATAGATTTTGCCCGTTTGCCATATCACTTGAACGTTGTCGTGCCCGGCAATTTTGTCCAGCCCATCAATGATGCTGGTGTTGATGGTGCGCGCTCCAAGGCTGCCTCCAACGATAAGCACCGTGCGCTTGTCGGGGTCAAGCCCAAACGACTGTCGAGCCTCTTGAGGGGTGGCTGTGCACTCCAGCAGGTTGCGACGCACCGGATTTCCTGTAAGCACTATCTTCTCGGCAGGGAAAAAACGCTCCATGCCCTCGTAGGCCACACAAATGCACTGAGCCTTCTTGGCGAGGAGTTTATTGGTAACTCCGGCAAAAGAATTCTGTTCCTGCAACAGAGTGGGGATGCCCTTCTTTTGACATTCCTTGAGCATTGGTCCACTGGCATAGCCTCCCACCCCAACTGCCACATTGGGATTGAAATCCTTGAGGATGCCGCGCGCCATGCGCAGACTTTGCTGCAACTTATAGAGAATCTTAATGTTGCGCAACAAATTCTTGCGGTCGAAGCCCATTACCGGCAGGCCTTTTATCTCATAGCCCGCCGCCGGAACACGTTCCATCTCCATGCGCCCTTCGGCTCCCACAAAGAGAATCTTGGCCTGTGGCAAGCGACGCTTGATTTCGTTGGCTATCGACAAGGCAGGGAAGATGTGACCACCTGTTCCACCACCACTTATTAACACTCTTAATTGATTGTCATTTCCACTCATTTTTTACAGGTATTTCTGATGGATTGGCCGCATCAAGTCCACTTGGCAACTTGATGCCCTCATCCTTATTCTTACTATTTGTGATATTACTGATAGTGCGGCTCACACTGAGCATCACACCAATGCCAATACTGTTTATAAGTATCGAGGTTCCACCCTTTGATACCAAGGGCAACGGTTGACCCGAAACGGGAAACACGCCCGTATTGATTGCCATGTGGAACAGCGCCTGGAATGTTATCATTGATGCCATTCCAATGATGAGCAATGCCGGCAACACACGATGGCACCGGCGTGCTATCATTGCTGCACGAGACAGCAGCCACAGGTATAGAATCAACACAAACACGCCTCCTATTACCCCAATCTCCTCAACAATAATAGAGAAAATATAGTCGCTGAATGCCAGCGGCAGGCGGCTGCACTCGCGAGAGTTGCCAATTCCCACTCCTGTGAGACCGCCATGAGCCTGAGCCATGATAGAGAACATCTCTTGAGAGTTCTCGCTATTGATAGGCTCGTTAATCAATTCGCTACGATGTAGCCACTTGTCAATACGGCCCTTGCGCATGTTGTGACGTTCTACAACCTTGCTGGGATCGGTCTCTTCTACCTTCTCGGCGGCGAGTTTCTTCATGTTCTCCTCGCGCTTCTCGCTATTCTCCTTCCACACATAGAACAATCCTGCCACAACGGCATAGACAATTAGCAAGACCAGGAGTTTTTTCCACTTGGCACCACCCACGATAAACATCGACCCGCTGATAGCCATCAGGAGCAGGGTGTTGGTCAATCCGCTCCTAAGCATCAATCCACCAAAGACAGCCACCACAATCGCCGAGATCACAATTCCTATGTTGGAAACGTCGCGGTCTTGCTGGTTCTTTGCCATTATATAGGCCAAGACTGTCACTGCCGAGAGCTTGGCAAGCTCCGATGGCTGAACCGACAAGCCTATAAGCGGTATTGTAAACGCACGCTGAGCGCCATTTACCACTTCACCGAAAAGGAACACATACACAAGGCTTACAAAGGTGAAAATCCACAACAATGGTATCAACACCAGCAGCAGCATCTTGTTGTTATAGTTGACACGGCTCAATCCCACTACAAACGCAGCTCCCACAGCAAGATACATAACTTGCTTGATGATAGGGCTGTACACACCATAGAGAGCCACATCTCGGCTCGACGCCGAGTAGGACTCCACTATCGAGAGGACAACCAGCGTGAGGTATATACCCCAAATCCATGGGTCGCCATAGCGTCTGGAAATTTCCCTATATTTTGATACTTTTTCTCCCATTGGTTTGCCTGCTTAAGTCGGTTCTAACTCGTTTCCTCTCTTCATTACTGCAAGTTGTTGACACACTGCTTGAACTGTTCTCCACGGTCTTCGTAGCTCTTGAACAGATCGAAGCTGGCACAGCAGGGCGAGAGCAATACAGTCTGTCCGTCGCGAGCCAGTGCGTGGCACTTGTCAACACACTCCTGCATGCTGCGGGCATCCTCCACCACGGGCACCATGCCATCAAAGAAGGCATGAAGCTTGCTGTTATCAACTCCCAGGCACACGATAGCGGTAACTTTTTGCTTCACAAACTCGGCAATCTCGCTATAGTCGTTGCCCTTGTCTTTACCGCCGAGGATAAGAACAACAGGGTCGGTCATGCTTTCAAGGGCATACCATGTGCTGTTGACGTTAGTGGCCTTAGAGTCGTTGATATATCTTACGCCATTGAGGGTGCGCACATATTCCAATCGATGTTCTACCGCTTCAAAGCTCGACAGAGCCTTGCGGATATTCTCTTTCTTGATATCCATGAGCGAGGCACTGATACTTGCGGCCATCGAGTTGTAAACATTGTGCAATCCCTTGAGCGACAGCTCGGCACAAGGCATTTCCCACTCATCGCCCTCAACATTAATGTGCATAATGCCCTCGCTAAGATAGGCTGTGCACGACTTGTCGTTGCGGGCACTGAAGGGGAACATGCGAGCCTCGCTCTTCATGTTCTTCAATTGAGCCGAGATAATAGGGTCATCTTCCCAGTAGATAAAAGCATCCTCACTGGTCTGGTTTTGCATGATGCGGAACTTGGCGGCGGCATAGTTGTCCATCTTGTGGTCATAGCGGTCAAGGTGGTCGGGGGTGATGTTGAGCATCACAGCGATATTGGCCTTGAAGTCATACATGTTATCGAGCTGGAAACTGCTAAGCTCTATAACATAAACATCATGCTTCTCGGTTGCCACCTGCATTGCCAAGCTCTTGCCGACATTACCGGCAAGACCAACATTCAAGCCCGCCTCCTTAAAGATGTGGTAGGTGAGCAAGGTAGTGGTGGTCTTGCCGTTACTGCCGGTAATACATACCATTTTGGCGTCGGTATAGCGCCCTGCCAACTCTATCTCAGAGATGACAGGTATGCCTTTTGCCATTGCCTTGACAATGAGCGGAGCTGTCAATGGCACACCGGGGCTCTTTACAATTTCATCGGCACTAAGCACCTTCTCCTCGGTGTGATGACCTTCTTCCCAGGCAATCTCCCACTTGTCGAGGATTTCCTTGTAACGAGGTGCTATGGCACCCATGTCGGTGAGCCACACGTCCATACCTTTTACTTTGCCCAGCACTGCTGCGCCAACTCCACTCTCTCCGCCGCCTATTACTACTAAACGTTTCATTTCTTAATACTAATTACTTAAACTCGTTTTTTACTATGATGACTCGTATCTCTAAAATTATTCTGTTTTTTATCTTATCTTCAATGTGATGATTGTGAATGCTGCCAGTATTATCGTCACTATCCAGAAGCGCAGGGTAATCTTTGACTCGTGCGACATGGTGCGGGGCCAGTTGCGAAGCACATAACGGCTATCGGGAGCCAAGTCCTTGTCAAGCTTACGGAAGTTGTCGTGAATGGGGGTTGAGCGGAACACTCTCACCTTCTTGCCCTTGCGCTTGTAAATCTTGAACACTTGGGTTTGGATTATAACGCTCAGGCTCTCCATCAGGAACACGCCACACAGGATGGGAACAAGCAACTCCTTGTGGATGATTACCGCACACACACCTATGATACCGCCAATGGTAAGCGAACCGGTGTCACCCATAAACATCTGTGCAGGATAGCCATTATACCACAAGAATCCTATCAAGGCTCCCACAAAGGCACACATAAATACCACAAGTTCCTGACTGCCGGGAATATACATTATATTTAAGTAGGAGGCATACTCGAGATGTGAGCTCACATAGGCGAGTATGCCAAGCGCAACTCCAATAATCGCCGAGTTTCCTGCACACATTCCGTCCATGCCGTCGTTAAGGTTTGCGCCATTGCTCACGGCTGTGACAACCAGGATTGTCATCAGCACAAAGAGTGCCCAACCGGCAGCACCACTCCAGTCGCCCATCCATTTGGTAAGTGCGCCATAGTCAAGATTGTGGTTCTTGACAAAGGGAATGGTGGTCTTGAGCGACTTCTCAGGGCTGTTGCTATGCACAACCATCGTCTTTTGGGTCTTGTCATGGGTTATCTCAATGTTCTCATGCATCACAACATCGGGGCTGAGCCACAGCACTAAGCCAACGATGAGACCTATACTCACTTGACCCACTATTTTGTACTTGCCCTTCAAGCCTTCCTTGTGCTTGCGGTAAATCTTGATAAAGTCGTCGCAGAAACCCAAAAAGCCAAGCCACAACGTGGTGATAATCATCAAAATGATGTAAATATTGCGCATTCGGCCCAGCAACAGCACAGGCAGCAGGATGGCAATGATTATCACAATGCCGCCCATCGAGGGGGTGCCAACCTTCTTCTCGCCAAAGGGGTCGATGCTGGCATCGCGCTGGGTCTCCCCTATCTTGCGACGGCGCATATACTTGATGAATTTCTCGCCAAGCCATGCCGAGAGCACAAGCGACAAGATGAGCGTGAGCAAGGCACGGAACGAGATGTACTGCCACATGTGTGAGCCTGGTATGTGATATTGCTCTAAAAAGCGGAACAAGTAGTAAAGCATAATTCTATCTTGTTTTTAATGTTTATTTCATTTTGTATAAATCGGGGGGGTATCGCAACTGCTATTTCTCGGCCTTGAAGATTTCGGCTATCACCTCGCTGTCGTCGAAGTGGTGTTTCACACCTTTTATCTCCTGATAATCCTCATGGCCTTTGCCTGCCACTATCACCACATCGCCTGGCTGAGCCAGCTGGCAGGCGGTCTTGATTGCCTGACGGCGATCGGTGATGATGAGAGTTGCACTGCGCTTGTCGTCGGGAAGACCCGCTTCCATGTCGCGCAAGATGTCGTCAGGGTCCTCAAAGCGTGGATTGTCGCTTGTGAGAATGAGCTTCCCACTGCGCAATGCAGCCTCACGAGCCATGATGGGGCGTTTGCCCTTGTCGCGGTTTCCGCCACAGCCACACACGGTAATCAAGGTACCCTTGCCGTTCATTACCTCATTGGCTGCCTCAAGCACGTTGACAAGCGCGTCGGGGGTGTGGGCATAATCGACAATCGCTGTATATCCGCGTGGCGAACGCATCGTCTGGAACCTGCCTGCAACAGGCACAAGCTGGCTCATCTTTACCATTACCTGTTCCTTGTCCCAACCCAGAAGCACCGCAGCGGCGTAGACCGAAGTAAGGTTATAGGCGTTGAACCTGCCTGTGAACAGGACGTTCACCTCAGTGCCGTTGATTGTCATGGTTGTGCCGTCGATGCGGTCTTCAATCACTCGGCACTTGAAGTCGGCAAGAGTGCGCAGCGAGTAACTGTACTTATGTGCCTTGGTGTTTTGCACCATCACATTTCCCACCTTGTCGTCAACATTCACAACGGCAAAAGCATCGCTTCCGAGCGAGTCGAAGAACATTTTCTTGGCATTGATGTAATTGTCGACTGTCCCATGATAGTCAAGGTGGTCGCGGGTGAGGTTGGTGAATATGCCGCCGGCAAATTTCAACCCGTCAACACGATGCTGAACACAGGCGTGGGAGCTCACTTCCATGAAAGCATAGTCACAACCGGCCTCCACCATGTCGTGCAGCAGGCGATTGAGGGTCAGGTGATCGGGAGTGGTCTGCTTAGCCGGTTCCACCTTCTTGTCAATAATGTTGCGCACGGTAGAGAGCAACCCTGCCTTGTAACCCATAAGGTTGGCAAGCTCATAGAGCAAGGTGGCTGTAGTAGTCTTGCCATTAGTGCCGGTGACGCCCACAAGCTTCAGGTGGGATGAGGGATTGTCATACCATGCACTTGCCAGGTGAGCAAGGGCAATGGTGCTGTTGGCAACCTGGACATAGGTAACGCCATCGTGCAACTTCTCAGGCAGCTCCTCACACACTACTGCCACTGCACCAGCCTCGGCAACTTGCGGCAAGAACCGATGAGCATCGACACTAACACCTCTCACAGCGACAAACAGACACCCGGGCTTTACTTCGCGTGAGTCACAAGTAACATTATTGATATTTTTATCGACGGTGCCCTCAATGTGCAGCACATCGATTGATTTTATTAATTGTTGTAAACTCTTTTCTTTCATAGTTCTTTAATTATTTTTTGGGTAAAGCATCCTTATTTCAACTTGCCAATGCGAGGTTTATCATTGCACCACGGTTGAACGACGCGCCTGCGGGCAGGCTCTGGCGAACTACCCTGCCCCACCCCGTGAAGCGCACGTTAAGCCCTACTTTCTCAAGGCAATATACCGCCTCACGTATCGACATGCCAGTGACATCGGGAACTCCTGACGGGTGACGCAATGGAGATGGGAGCACTTTCACCTGGCCCGAATTGGTGAATTTCCTGACTTCTTGAACTCGGTTTCTCGACATATTGGAGAAAAGCACAGGTTCTTTCTCATATTGTGTCCTGCTCGTCACATCACGCTTGGGCGTTGACGAGTTGTCGAGGTTGTTGTTGGGAACGAGCAAGCCGCGGGCATACATCTTGGCGGCAATGTTGCGGAGCACCAGGCCGCTGCTGGCGGCTGCACCGCGATTGGCACGAAGCATGAGTACAACACAGCTATATTTGGGAGCCTTATAGGGGAAGAAGCCGCAGAACGCCAATCGCTTTTCCTCACTGTAGGTGCCGTCGCTGCGCACCGTATAGGCTGTACCTGTCTTGCCGGCAATTTCCACATTCTCGTCCTGTACCCAACGGCGGGCGGTGCCATGCGAGCCCCACACCACGTCATGCATCATGATGCGCAATTTCTCGGCATTCTCGGGACTGCACACCTGTTTGCGAATGTAAGTGATGGGAACAATCGAATCCTGACCGCTTCCGGGACGGGTGAGCTTCTTAACCAAGTGTGGACGCACATACTTGCCGTCATTGGCAATGGCATTATAAATCGCCAGCGTGTGCAATGGTGGAATAAGTGTCGTGTAGCCATAGGCCATGCGGGTCAACGCCACACGGTCGGCGTTGGTGTGCCCCAGGCGTGCTATATAGGGCTCTTGCTCTCCGCCAATTCCCGAGTTGAAGGGTTCAAAGAATCCCAACTGCTCAAGACGATCACGAAATCCGCCTGGATTGCTGCCATATTTCTTCACGATAATCTTCGACATGCCTATGTTGCTCGACATCTCAATAATCTGCCGTGGCGACAGGGCAGCACCGCCATGAGGGTCGCTAATCTCACGACCACCATAGTACCACACCGAGCCGGTGGGAATAGTCTGGTTAATGTCGTCGACTATTCCATCCTCAAGAGCAACCATCATCGAGATGGGCTTCATTACCGAACCTGGCTCATAGCCGAGCACGGCATTGTTGCGCCCCTCGTAGTAGTCTTGCAACTTCTCGCTCCACTCCAGGTTGGAGATGGCTTTTATCTCTCCGGTCTGCACTTCCATCAGCACACAAGTGCCCCACACCGCATTGGTCTCCTGGCACACCTTGTACAACTCGTTCTCAACGATGTCTTGCAACTGAACGTTGATGGTTGTGGTGATGTCATAGCCTGGCACTGCCGGTGTGCTCTCCCAGTCCACAATGCGGTTGGTGAGCTGGATGCGACGCTTGACGCCGGGCACACCGTAAAGCAGTGAATCAAGGGCCATCTCAAGCCCCGATTTGCCATGCTGGCCTTTCGTGATACTGTCGTCCCCAACGCTGCCTATGCTTCTCGCCGCCATGGTTCCAAAAGGTTTTACTCGTTTTACTGTGGGGTCGGAGTAGAAGCCGCTCTTATTCTTTGGCAACTCTAAAAAGGGGAAAGATTTAAGGCGTACAAACTGTGAATGTGTCAATCCTGTAAATAATGGGTATACCGAACTCTTGCGAGCCTCAAACTGCGCCATAAGGTCTTTTTTCCATTGCGCGGCGGTCTTCTTCTTGGGCATGAAAGCCTCCAGACTGTCGCACAATGCGTTGAGGTTTTTCTTGAAGGCGGCTTTATCAAGGCCTTCGATGCGCCAGTCGATGCGGGCTGTGTAAAAGTTCAGGTTTGCGGCAAGCACACTGCCATTGTCCGAGAGCAGGCGACCACGCACTGGAGGCAGCACGCTCTCCTTGGTCAGCAAGCTGTCGGCCTTGTTGTTCCAGGCGTTGGCTTGAACCACCGAAATTTTTACCATCTTATAAACTATCAATGATGAGAATATCAAGATGAGTCCTATCACAAAGAGGTAACGGAATAAAATATGTTGCTTGTTAGAATTTTTCATAATTAATCGGATGTCAATTTATAAGGTGGTTGTTTCGAAATGTTTAAATCAATTCCCATCGAGTCGATATAGGTCTTCATCTGGCTCTCGAGAATGCGAGAGTTGTACTTTGAACTGGCATCGACAAAGTCGGTGCTCGCGTTGTTGAGCATCACTTTCAACGTGCCAAGTTTAGCCTTGTCGCTCTGGTACACATACTTGTTGCTGATGTACATGAGCATCATCATCGTCACGGCAATCACATAGAACCAGTTGCGCTTGAAAAACTCCAGCGTCAGGAACATGCGGCCCTGCAAGGCACGCTGTATCAGCGTCAGGGGATTGAGCGTAAAACCCTCATTCTCCTGTTTCTTTGCATTATTTTTCTGTTTCTTTGCTGCCATGACTATATTCTTGTTTTTGCTTTGTTAAGTTTAAATTCTTTCGGCTATGCGCAACTTCGCGCTTCTTGAGCGGGGATTTGCCTCTTGCTCGGCGGCACTGGCCACTATAACCTTGTTGTTTACCAATCGCCAAGGCGAATGAACTCGCCCGTAAAAGTCTTTCTCAATCCTGCCCTCCAGGTTACCGCTGCGCATGAAGTTCTTCACTAAGCGATCCTCAAGGCTATGATAGGTGATTACCACTAAGCGGCCACCAGGCTTGAGCACATCAAGCGACTGCTGCAACATGCGCCTGAGAACGTCAATCTCATGGTTCACCTCAATGCGCAAGGCCTGAAACAACTGAGCCAGTTCTTTCTTTTCCTGCGACTTGCGTATGTAGGGGCTTATCACATCCACAAGCTGCCCTGTAGTTTCAATATCATTGACGGCACGACTCTTGACAATGGCTGCCGCCATGCGGCGCGACTGCTTGAGCTCGCCATAGAGGTAGAGCACTGTTGCCAACTGCTCCTCGCTGTAGGTTGCCACCACGGTGCGAGCATCGAGCTTGCCACTGCGGTTCATGCGCATGTCGAGCTTGCTGTCATACCTGAACGAAAATCCTCTCTCCTCGTCATCAAAGTGGTGAAACGACACGCCCAGGTCGGCAATAATGCCGTTAACTTGCTCTATATCATAGTATTTGACAAAATTCTTTAAAAATGAAAAATTTGCGTGTACAAATGTAAATCTACTGTCATCCAGCCTGTTAGCCCACGCATCCTGGTCTTGGTCAAAGCCTAAAAGACGTCCCTTTTCACCCAAGTGCTCCATGATGGCTCGACTGTGCCCGCCACCTCCAAAAGTAACATCTACATACACTCCATCGGGGCTGATATTCAACCCTTTAATGCTCTCATCAAGCAATGCCGGTATGTGATATACAGGGGTCTCCATTTCTCTTTATTGACACAAAAAATTTCGATTCTTACTTTGCCTCTTTACTATTGGGGTGTAAAATTACAAAATAAAAACCGAAATTTACAAACACAAACAGAAAAATTTTCATTTATTTACAAAAAAGTTATTAACAATCACTTGTTGATAACTCTACTTAACTGATTTTCAATGAAATCATGAAAATCTCAAAATCATTTGCGCTTGTAAATAATTTTCTCTCGCAAACTCGTTTTATAAACAGTCTTTCAGTAATATACATGTCGCGAGCAAGGAAAAACGAGCAGCAATACCACAAAAGTCAAGGTCGCACCCAGTGGGCACGACCTTGTTATTTTTCTTTTCAAAAAAGCAAAAAATACCTACTTCTTGGCAGTAGCCTTGCGGCGGGTGGCGCGCTTGCCACCCTTGCTGGCATTGGCTTCATCGGCCACAATTGCACGGCATTCGTCAAGCGTGAGAGCTTCGGCGTTCATCTTCTTGGGAATCTTGAAGTTATGCTTTTGGTAGCTGATGTATGCGCCAAAGCGTCCGTTGAGCACTTGCATCTCGGGTTCCTCATCAAAGGTCTTGATGACTTTCTTGGCCTCGTTGGTACGCTTTTCGGTGATGAGGCGACCAGCTTCCTCAAGGGTGATACTGTAAGGCGACATTTCCTTGGGAATCGACACAAATTTGCCGTCATGCTTCACATACGGACCAAAACGGCCAATTCCTATCGTAACCTCTTTACCCTCAAAGTTTCCGAGATGGCGAGGCATGTCAAAGAGCTTCAACGCCTCCTCAAGGGTAATGGTGGCAACGCTCTGGTCGTTCTGAAGCGATGCAAAGCGGGGCTTGTCTACATCATCGGTGCTGCCAAGCTGAACGAGAGGACCGTAACGGCCAATCTTTACCGACACAACCTTGCCGGTCTCAGGATCATTGCCAAGCACCCTCTCGCCAACCTTGTGCTCAAGGCGCAGCGATGCAACTTCCTCGATGTTCTTGTGGAAACCTTTGTAGAAATCCTTAATCTCGTCATTCCACTTGCGCTTGCCCTCAGCGATGTCGTCAAACTCATCCTCAACCTTAGCAGTGAAATTATAGTCAAGAATCTGTGGGAAATACTCTGTGAGGAAGTCGTTTACCACCATACCAACATCGGTTGGAATGAGTTTGCCTTTCTCACTGCCAACAAGCTCGTTCTTGCTCTTTGTACTGATTCGGTTGCCCTTAAGGGTAATCTGCTCAAAGCTGCGCTTAACGCCCTTGCTCTCACCCTTGACAACATAGTCGCGTGCCTGTATTGTCGAGATGGTGGGGGCATAGGTCGAAGGACGACCAATGCCAAGTTCCTCAAGACGCTTCACCAGCATTGCCTCGCTATAGCGGTTGGGTTGCTGGGTAAAGCGCTGGGTAGCAACCATTTCTTTAAGATTAAGAACATCGCCCACCTTCATGGGTGGCAGCATGCGGAACTCGCCGCTTGCATTGATGTTCTCATCATCGTCGGTAGTTTCAAAATACACCTTCAAGAAGCCGTCAAACTTCACTACTTCACCATTAGCTACAAGGTGCTCGGCTCGACCGTCAATCTTGATGTCGACCTGCGTCTTCTCAAGCTGAGCGTCAGCCATTTGCGATGCTATGGTGCGCTTCCAAATGAGGTTATAGAGCTTCTTCTCCTGCGAAGTACCGCTGATGTCGTGGTTGCTGATGAATGTAGGGCGAATTGCCTCGTGAGCTTCTTGAGCACCCTTCGAGGCGGTGTGATACTTGCGCACCTTGAGATAGTTCTCGCCCAGTTGCTCCTTAATCTCATGACTGATAGTGCCTATGGCAAGACTGCTCAGATTCACCGAGTCGGTACGCATGTAGGTGATGTGTCCACTTTCATAGAGCGACTGTGCAACGCGCATGGTCTGTGCCACCGAGAAACCCAGCTTGCGAGACGCTTCCTGCTGGAGTGTCGAAGTGGTGAATGGGGGAGCAGGACTCTTCTTCACTGGCTTAACCTGCACGTCGGCAACACTATAAGTGGCATTCTTGCAGTGCTCAAGGAGTTCCACAGCCTCTTGACGGGTGGCAAACCGCTTGTTAAGCTCGCAAGGCACTACATTCTCGTCTTGAAAAAGCATGTCGCTGCTCACGCGATAATACTGCTCGCTCTTGAACTCGCGTATTTCCTTCTCGCGCTCGGCAATCAGTCGCACGGCCACACTCTGCACGCGCCCTGCGCTCAACGAGGGTTTTATCTTCTTCCACAGCACTGGCGAGAGCTCAAATCCCACAATGCGGTCGAGCACGCGTCGCGCCTGCTGGGCATCAACCAGGTTCTCGTCTATGTCGCGTGGATTTTCTATGGCAGCAAGAATCGCCGGCTTGGTAATCTCATGGAACACAATGCGTTTTGTGTTCTCCTTTTTCAGGTCAAGTACTTTGCTCAAGTGCCAGGCTATGGCTTCTCCCTCACGGTCCTCATCACTTGCGAGCCACACTGTCTTGGCACTCTTCGAGGCCTTCTTAAGCTCCTTCACAAGGGCTTCTTTATCTTCGGGGATAACATACACTGGCTCAAAGTCATTATTCACATCGATACTAAAATCCTTTTTCTCCAAGTCACGGATGTGGCCATAGCTCGACATGACTTTATAGTCTTTTCCTAAAAATTTCTGGATTGTCTTCGCCTTTGCGGGAGACTCCACGATTACCAGATTTTCTGCCATATTAATCTATCTTTTTTCTGCTTGTTGATTATAAATCAGCGCATTAATTGCCACTCTCAGGCAACTTACATGCTCCGAACATTAAAAATCGGGTGCAAAATTAGATAAAAACTCGCAATTCCTATAATATAATGTGTATTTTTTTAGTTTTTTTTACTGCACCCATCACCAAATAGCCACCATTCCTCCCCAACCACCAACTAAAAACTATAAACTGATAACTGATAACTGATAACTGAAAACTAATAACTAAAAACTGATAACTGATAACTCACTCCACCTCTTGCCGCAGCCGGTAATTGTTGCGTTGCTGCTCAAAGGTGGCAGGCGAAGCCTTAAGTCTGGTGGTGTCGATTGCTGGGTCATAGCTGTCGATGATGCGCTGTGTCGTGACTTGACGCGCTCCACCAAGTGGCGTTGATGCCTGCACGGGCTTGATGTCCCATCCGTAACGGCGGTTCAGTGCTTCCACCACCATTGCGGTGCCGCGTTGCTTGCCTTGAAGGCTGTAACCGGCAATGTGAGGCGTGGCGACAAATGCCTTATCGAGCAACTCGCGGTTGACGTGTGGCTCGCCTTCCCAGCAGTCAAGAGCCACATCGCCATGCCATGCCAGCAGCGCCATGTTGTCGCACACAGCACCACGCGCAGCATTGACAATAAGCCGGCAACGCTGCAAGTCACCGACAAAAGCCTTGTCACACAGGTGCCACGTGGGATGCTTGCCTTCATGAGTGAGCGGTGTGTGGAACGTGACGATGTCGCACTCTCGCTGCAGTGTAAAAAGTGGCGAGAAGCGAAGACCTTTCAATCCCCTGTCTTCGGGTGTCACCCCCTGCTCTTCAAGTGGAGGGTCATTGAGAAGGACACGGTAGCCAAGTTGCTGTGCCCAGCGTGCCACTATGCTTCCCACATGACCAACGCCCACGATTCCTAACGTGAGAGGACGCATAACACTGCGTGCCGCCGACCACCGCAACACAGTGGCGTGAACCCATTGCGCCACAGCGGGAGCGTTACAGCCGGGAGCGTTAACCACATCAATGCCATGCGACCGGCAATAGCCAAGGTCGATGTGGTCGGTGCCTATGGTGGCAGTACCTATAAACTCCACTGCTGTGCCGTCGAGCAAAGCTTGGTCACAGCAGGTGCGGGTGCGGGTGAGCAGCACCTGCGCATCGCGCAACACTTTGCGGTCGATTTCGCTGGCAGGGATATATGCTACCTCTTGAGCGACAGGCTCAAGAAGACCTTTGAGATAGGGAATCTTGATATCGGCAACGATTTTCATCAGGCAATGACCATTGCAATGATAAAGGCGATGAGCATAGCCACGAGAAGCCAGGTAGTGACAGGCTGCCGGGTCTCGTGCGGAGTGATTACATACCAATGCCCATACTGGATGGCGAAGCACATGTTAAGCAGTGGCATGTAGATGAGGAAGTCATTGTAGTCTATCGCCATCATCAGCACGACAAAGGCCGAAAGTGCTACAAAGAAATTATTGTACGCGCGCACGTGTACGCTATAGTTCAGCATTGTCTTGAAGTTGGCTATTGTGAGCAAGACAGTAAGCGCAACGGTTGTGACGGCTATGGTTATCGCCCAGCCTTTGGCTCCAAACATGGGGGCGCTCGACCACACCTGCGACAGGTGCGGTTCCTGAAAGCCCGACAGCGGCTCCAGACCTGTGCCAAGCACTATCCAGTAAGGAGTGACGATGCCAAAGAAAACCGCAAACGCGCCTCGCACGTCAAGCACGCGCATATAGGCAAATCCCAGCAGATAAAGCGGAATAAGCAGGAAAAACACGTAGTGGTAAAGTGTGAAAAACGACAGCAGTGCCATCACTAAGAAGATGCCCTGCGATGCCCCTGAACGCTTGCCATACTGGTCAAACATAAGGAACAGTGACACAACCACCACTAAGCACAACGCCGTGCCGGCATAGAAACGGGTGCTCAAGAAGGGGTTCACACCCTGCAATAGCACGAAGATAGCGGCAAAGACAAAGCAGTTGTAGGTCTTAATGTAGCGAAACATGATATTGAGCGTGACAAGCAACACCCCGGTTATCACGTTGCACAACACCGCCACAAAGCATGAGGTGTCGCTGCTCGAAATCCACGTCGCCAAATTATGGAACGTGCCATAACCACGCTGGGGAACCATAAAGTTGCCACTGGCAATTATCGAGAAGACTACAAGCAGCAATATCGCCAGTCCAAAGAACCCGCGATTGTTGAAATAGTCCACTATGTAACTGCCTTTCTTTGCCATAATTTAATAAAGGGAATTAAAGAAGGTAAGGAATTAAAGGAATAAAAGGAATAAAAGGAGTTAAAATCTCTCACTCTTCACTCTCACTCTTCACTCTCACTCTTCACTCTCACTCTCCACTCTCACTCTTTACTCTCGCTCTCGCCACCATCGCCTGCCACTGCATCGCGGCGCTTCCAGCCGTTGCGACGGCCCTTGAAGATGGGGCGCTCCTTGTCGGCACCAAGACGTGGCCCATGGAACGAGAAGCTGCGACGCCTATCGCCCTCTTCCCCATCATGGTCACGTCCCTTGTAAGGACGCTCCGAGCGATATACACGGCGCTCCTCGTCATGCTTACCATGCCTTGGGTTCACGCCGCGGTCATTATCATCACGCTTACCGCGCATGGGGTTCACGCCGCGGTCGCCTTCGTCACGATGCCTGCGCATGGGGTTCACGCCACGGTCATTGTCGTCACGGCGACGAGCAAAACCGCCCTCGCGTTTCCTGCCAAAGTCTCTGTCACGGCGTTCCTCGCGACGGAACTCGCGACGAGGTTCACGGCGTGGCTCGTCGCTCTTTTCACGGCGGGAATAGGTGGGCTTGTCGCTGGCACGGAAAGTAGTGTTCTTGATAGAACCACCCTTGCGACGCATGTCGTCGAAGCTGCCGTCAAAAATCATATATTCACGCAACTCACACTCTATGTCACCATTAAGTAACGGATAATGAACCGACGCCTTTAGACCCAAATTGTCGATAAGTTCCTTGTTGATGCCGCATATCAGCCAGCAGTCATAGCCCACAAACACCTTCTTGAGCTTCTCGCCCAAGGTGGCATAGAGCTGTGGCAGCTCGTCGCTGATGAGACGTTCACCGTAGGGAGGATTGGTGATAAGCACACCTTTCTCGGGTGCCTCGTCAACTTCCTCGATGGGCTTGCGCTCCACTTCAATATACTGTGTGAGACCGGCATTCTTGATGTTGGCATTGCTGATGGCAACGGCCTTTCCCAAAATGTCATAGCCATAAATCTTGTGAGCAAACTCACGCTCGCCGCTATCGTCGTTATATATTGAATCAAAGAGGTCGGCATCATAGTCGGGCCAGTGTTGGAAAGCATATTCCTTGCGGTACACGCCGGGGTTGATGTTGGCGGCAATGAGCGCCGCCTCAATAAGGAAAGTTCCCGAGCCACACATGGGGTCAACGAGATTGCACTCTCCGTCCCAGCCGCTCAGCTTGATAATACCTGCCGCAAGCACTTCGTTGATGGGGGCATCGGTCTGAGCCACACGCCAGCCACGCTTGTAGAGTGGCTCGCCCGACGAGTCGAGCGAGAGTGTAACCTCATTGCCGTTGATGTGCACGTTGAAATGGAAATCGGCACCGCTCAAGCGGCTCGATGGACGCTTGCCATATTTCTCAACGAAATAGTCGGCTATCGCATCCTTCACACGGTAGACCACAAATTTCGAGTGCCTGAAAGTGTCGCTGTAAACTGTGCTGTCGATGTTGAACGTGGTGTCCTCACTAAGGATTTCGTCCCAAGCATACTGCTTCATCTTTTCATAAAGATCATCGGCATCGGTCGACGTGAACTTATAAATGGGTTTCAGCACACGCAACGCAGTGCGAAGGCAGAAGTTGGCCCTATACATCATTTCCTTGTCGCCTCGGAACGACACCATGCGGCGACCCTGCACCACATCCTGCGCGCCAAGCGCCTCCAGTTCATCACTCAACACTCCCTCCAGCCCCTGGAAGGTCTTTGCTACCATTTCAAATGTCTCACTCATAATTGTATCAATATGTTTTTGCTTCCACACCGCGTGAAATTCCACCGCAAAGGTACGCCTTTTTAATGAGAAAAACACTAATTCACATGAATTATCTGCCACACTAAAATAAAATTTCACACCGGCTATGTATCAAACCAAAAATAACAAAGAAACAATCGAGAAGATAAACAACTGAATCATCTGAAATTCAGATAATTCAGTCGTTCTTATTAATTTGTTTTGCAACAACCTCGAGGCAGTGAGGATTAATCCTCGATTCCAGCCTCTTTCATGTTGGTGAACACGTTTTGAACGTCGTCGTCCTCTTCAAGAACCTCAAGAAGCTTCTCCATGTCGGCAGTCTGCTCCTCGTTAAGCTCCTTGTAGTCGGCTGGCTCATAAACGAATTCCGAACTCTTGATTTCAAAGCCGTTCTCCTCCAGATACTTCTGGATGTCGCCGTTTGACTCAAAAGCTGCACTAATGATGATTTCCTCCTCGTCCTGTTCAATCTCTTCGGCACCAAAGTCGATAAGTTCGAGTTCCAGGTCTTCGAGCGAGACACCGTCCTTGGGCTCTACGTGGAAATAGGCCTTGTGGCTGAACATGAATGCCACGCTGCCCGAGTTGCCTAATGTGCCACCCTTCTTGTTGAAGTAGCTGCGCAGGTTGGCAACGGTGCGGGTGGTGTTGTCGGTAGCGGTCTCAACCAGGATGGCAATACCATGAGGTCCATATCCCTCGTAGATCACCTCCTTGTAGTCGCTTGCGTCCTTGTCGCTCGCCTTCTTGATGGCGCGCTCTACAGTGTCCTTGGGCATGTTGGCAGCCTTTGCGTTGGCCATCAAGGCACGCAGGCGTGAGTTGGCGCTTGGGTCGGGACCACCGGCTTTTACAGCCATAGTGATTTCCTTACCAATCTTAGTGAACGTGCGGGACATGCTGCCCCAGCGTTTCAGTTTTCTTGCTTTGCGATATTCAAAAGCTCTTCCCATAAAAATGTATATTTAAGTTGTTAGTTTTTAGTTCTTGGTTTTTAGTTGTGATTAGGCACAATGGCAACAAACCTAAGAGGCACATCGCCACGGTTGATGAGGCTGTGACTGTGACCCATGGGGCAATAGTGCACCTGTCCCGGCAGCAGCTTCTCTTCTCCGGCATCGGTGAGCACAGTGGCCTCTCCCTCGAGGAAATACATTATCTCGCTGTCGGTGTCGTGGCTGTGATAGCCAATTGAGGCTCCTGGCTCGAGCATGCCGAGCATGATTTTATTGTTGTCGTCGACAAAACGGCGCGACACATACTCTTTCTCGCCACCCTTAAAGTTGTGGGCAACATTGAGTTCCAGGTTTTCAAAGTCAATTATCATGGCAGCAATAAATTATGCATTATGAATTTTGCATTGTGCATTGTGCATTGTGCATTACCTAAGCTTAGCTCCCAGCTGTTTCTCGAGGTTGGCGATGATTTTGTTCATCACGGCATCGATTTGCTTGTCTTGCAAGGTCTTGACATCGTCCTGAAGAATGATGCTGATGGCATAGGACTTCTTGCCGGCTTCAAGGTTCTTGCCCTCGTAAACGTCAAAGAGGTTCACCTTGCGCAACAGGTGACGCTCACTCTGCTCAACAACCTGCTTAATGTTGCTATAGGTCACATTGCTGTCGACCAGCAATGCCAAGTCGCGGCGCACGGGCAGAGTCTTGGGCAGGTCAGCAAACTTGGTCTTGGCCTTTGCCGCCATCTTGCAGGTGGCATTCCAGTCAAGCTCGGCAAAATACACAACCTGGGTGCAGTGAGTCTTCTTGTGCTGCTCGGCAGTGATAATGCCAAGCTCAGCAATGAGCTTGCCGCCACGATTCTTATAGGCAAGACCCGATGCAAACACGTCGTTGTTGAACTCCTCAATCATAAGGTCGCGCTCGGCGATACCCAGACGGCGGAAGATGTTCTCGACTGTGGCCTTAAGGTCGTAGAAGTTGAGCTTGCGAGGCTTGGCAGTCCAGCTGTCGCCGTGATTTTCACCAGTGAGCCACAATCCCAAAGCGGTGTGCTCGCTGTAAGGTGCCAAAGCAACATCTTCGTTGCTTGCCTCGGGGCTGAAGTGGTAGACATTGCCAAACTCATACATCTTGAGGTTGGGGTTCTTGTGGTTGATGTTGCGGGCAGCGCTCTCAAGACCTCCAAAGAGCAGTGTCTGGCGCATGAGGCTCAGGTCGCTGCTCAAGGGGTTCATCACGTGAACGCAGTTGGCCTCGGGATAGGTCTCGCAGCCTTCATAATAGCTGAGTGAGGTGAGCGAGTTGTTCATTATCTCATAGTAGCCTTGAGCGCTCAACTGGTTGGAGACAAGCTCCTGCATGTCGTCGCGGAAGTCGACCATGCCCTTAATCGAAAGGGAGCTCTTAACCTGATCGCCAATCTCAACATTGTTGTAGCCATAGACGCGCAGGATGTCCTCAACCACGTCGCACGGACGCTGAACGTCAACGCGATAGGTGGGAACCACAAGGTTCAGTTTCTCTTCGTCCTCGGCAGTGATTTCCATTTCAAGGCTCTTGACAATGTCCTTAACGGTTTCCTTGTCAAGATTCTTGCCAATGAGGTTGTTGACATAGTCATAGCGCAGCTCTACTGGGAAACCTGGGAAGTCGTGCTGCTTAACGTCAACTATCTCGCCACAAATCTCACCACCGGCTATCTCCTTGATGAGCATGGCTGCGAGTTTGAGGTTGTAAACCACGTCGTTGGGGTCGATGCCGCGCTCATAGCGGAACGAGGCGTCGGTGTTCAAGGCAAAGCGGCGAGCACTCTTCCTTATCCAAGTGGGGTGGAAATAGGCCGCCTCAAGGAAGATGTCGGTAGTCTGCTCGGTGACTCCGCTGTCAAGACCTCCAAACACACCGCCAATGCACATGGGCTCCTCGGTGTTGCAAATCATCAGGTCGCGGTCGGTGAGAGTGCGCTCCACGCCGTCGAGGGTCACGAATTTGGTGCCTGGCTCACAGGTTTTCACCACAACCTTGCCTCCCTTAATCTTGTTAAGGTCGAAGCAATGCAGTGGCTGGTTGGTGCCAAGCAGGATATAGTTGGTAATGTCGACTATGCTGTTGATAGGACGCTGACCCACGGTGGTCAGGTAGTCCTTGAGCCACTTGGGGCTTTCCTGAACTTTCACGTTGCGAATGGTCAAGCCGCAATAGCGGGGACAAGCCTCACCGTTCTCTACCTCGACGGGGATTGCGCCGTCTTCACGGTCAATCTTGAACCCGTCAACACTGGGCCTGTGCAGGTTGCCGTCCTTGCCGTGACGCTTGAGCCAAGCATTGAGGTCGCGGGCCACGCCATAGTGCGAACCACCGTCAATGCGGTTGGGGGTGAGGTCCACCTCAATGAGCCAGTCGCTCTCGATGCCGTAGTAGGCAGCTGCTGGAGTGCCCACCACTGCATCCTCGGGCAGCACGATGATGCCCGAATGGTCGTTGCCAATGCCAATCTCGTCTTCGGCACAAATCATGCCGTAGCTATCGGTGCCACGCAACTTCGACTTCTTGATGACAAACTCCTTGTCTCCATCGTAGAGAATGGTGCCTACTGTTGCCACAATCACTTTCTGTCCGGCGGCAACGTTTGGCGCACCGCACACAATCTGTACCGGCTCCTCGCCATTGCCAAGGTCAACGGTGGTAAGGTGCAGGTGGTCACTGTTGGGGTGAGGCTCGCAGGTGAGCACCTTGCCCACTACCAAGCCTTTGAGTCCGCCACGAATTGTCTCTACTTCCTCAACTGCTCCCACTTCGAGTCCGAGCGATGTCAATGCGTCGCCCACCTCTTGTGCGGTGAGGTCAAAGTCAAGGTATTGTTTCAACCATTTTAATGAAATGTTCATGCTTTTATGTCGTTATTTGTTTTATTTTCAATGCATTGCACGATTAAGAAAAAGCTCTTGACCTTCTAATTAGAGCCCATTTCCCCAATCAACCTGCAAAGTTAGTAATTTTTGCCGTAACTACCCTAATTTGAGCCACAAACTTTTCAATCCCCACATTTTTATTCATTAATCCAAACTCTCATTCCAAAAAAATTGCCAACTTTTTCAGAAACAAGCGCCTCAAGTCAATAACTATTTTGATTTATGTTATTAAAAAGTGCTACATTGTCTTGTTTTTTTGTTTTAAAAACACTAAATTTGTGATTTCAACAAGTTAGGCAGCGTCTCGGAAAACCTGAGCTTGCACTAATTTTAAAGTAAAGTTGTTCAAACTTTTTGATTGTTTTTCAGTCTAATTATTATACACTACATAACTGATTTTAATCATGAAACACGGTAAGAAAATATGTGAAACTCTCAAGGGTATCAGGCATGAAATCGCCGTTGCCAATGAGATTGACTACACCCCCATCAAGTGTGACCACAAGGGCGACTGCGCCGGCACCTGCCCTGCATGCGAGAGCGAGACGCGCTGGCTGGAGCGACAGCTGCGGCTGCGTCATGCTCTTGGTAAGGCTGTAACCATTGCAGGTGTGAGCGTGGCACTGAGCGTTGCTGTGAGCGCTGCCGCACCATCGTCGCTTGAACCTGGAAAGAAAAAGACAAAACGTACTCCTCGTCCCATCAAAGTGGAGAAGAGAGATAGAGACGATGATATAGTAATTGGCAAGGTTCCCATGCCACCTCAAGTGATTAACGAGGGCGACTCGGTAGTCAGTGATGAGATTAAAGGAATTGAGAATGATATCGATGGGCTTGTGAGGATTTTTGTCCCCCACCCCGATTCCATATATACTGATGTTAACATCGACATCGAAGCTGAATTCCCTGGCGGTGACGAAGCTCTGTATCAACTCATCAAGGAGAGGCTCGTAATTCCCGACAGCATACTTGCCCCCATTAAGGAGATTGGCGGCAAGGTTAAGGCTCGTTGCATTGTCAAGGCTTTGATTGAAACCGACGGCACGGTTAGTGATGCGGTGATTGAAAAGTCGACATCTGCAGCTCTCTTCGACGAGGAAGCATTGCGAGTGGTAAAGGGGTTGCCTAAGTTCCGCCCCGCAAGCATACAAAGAGCAATAGTTCGCTCATGGAAGCTTATTCCCGTGGAGTTTGTATATGACTTTTCGGCTGTAAAAGAAGACGAATAACAAACAAAAAAACAAGGCATAACCATGAAAAGAGGCAAGAAAATATGTGAGACTCTCAAAGGCATCAGGCATGACATCGCCGCTGCCAACGGTATAGACTACACTCCCTCCGAGTGCACCCACGAGGGCGACTGCGCCGGCACATGCCCCAAGTGCGAGAGCGAAACCAGGTGGCTCGAGCGTCAGCTGCGGGCACGCCAGGCACTGGGCAAGGCAGTGACTATCGCCGGCCTGAGTGTAGCACTGGGAGCCATGTCGTCGTGCAACTTCACCGAAAAAGCTCAGCTGCAAGGTGAAGTACCCGATTCTACCTACTGCACCCTTGGCGACAGCGCAAGCGTCACCGTGAACGAAAACGACAACTCGGTAACTGCCAACCGCTTCACCCCATTGCGCAAAGGCAACGATGCCGTCGACCCTAAAGGTAATGACGACGAGGAGGAACAGCTCATGGGCGACGTGGCAGTGGACGAGAACGGCAACATTGGCGACTTGTAGCACCACCAGGTCTCCAGCCAGTGTCATAATGCACGCCACTTGGTATACTTAATAATCAATAATGAAAAAACAGGAACTTTCGGCACCATTGATAGGCATAGTGAGGCACCGCCTTGCCACCGATGGCAAGGGGGTCACGACGCTGGTGGCATTCCACAGCTGTCCCCTGCGCTGCCGCTACTGCCTCAACCCTCAGTGCCTCGACCCCGACATGGTGTGGCGCACCGTCACCACAAGCGAGCTGCTCAATGAGCTGCTTCTCGACAACCTCTACTTCCTCGCAACTGGCGGAGGGGTGACATTTGGTGGTGGCGAACCACTGCTACGCAGTGAGTTTATCGAGGAGTTTTGCCGCATCAAGCCTGCCGAGTGGAAGGTCAACATCGAGACGTCGCTCAACGTCGACCGCACCCACCTGGAGAGAGTGCTGCCCCACATCGACCAGTTTTTCATCGACATCAAGGACACCAACCCTTCCATTTACAAGCAATACACCACTCGCGACAATGCACAAGTGATCGACAACCTGCAATGGCTGCTACAACATGAAGGCATGGCCGAGAAAATTCTCGTGCGACTCCCCCACATCCCCAACCACAACACCCAGGCCGATGTCAACCGCAGCCGTGCAATCCTTAACGAAATGGGCATTACCCACTTCGACGAGTTCAACTACATCGTTAATCCTGAATAATTAATCCCAAATCGGGCATTAGGATTTATGATAGAACATAATTTTATTTTGAGTAGATTGACACATCAAATCTGTAGACTATGGTAGCTTATGTCTTAATGTCTGAAATAGAACAGCGGCCTGGCAGCCCAGGTCGCTGTTGTTGTGAGATGAGATATAGTTGTTTGTATCAGTTTCGTGCCATAAACTCCTCTACATCCTTGGGGTGGTAGGGGATGATGTCCTTGCCTAAGAAGCGGCAGCCGTCAGCTGTGATTAACACGTCGTCCTCGAGGCGGATTCCACCAAAGTCCTTGTAAGTCTCAAGCATGTCGAAGTTTAGGAACTCGGCGCAGTGGCCCTTGGCACGCCACTCGTCAATGAGGTCGGGGATAAAGTAAATGCCCGGCTCGTCGGTCACGACAAATCCTTCCTGCAAGCGGCGACCCATGCGCAGCGCGTTGGTGCCAAACTGCTCCAGGTTGGGACGGGTTTCCTCGTCAAAGCCCACATAGATTTGTCCCAGGCCTTCCATGTCATGAACGTCCATTCCCATCATGTGACCAAGGCCGTGAGGCAGGAACATGGCGTGAGCACCGGCGGCAACAGCCTCGTCCACATCGCCCTTCATGAGTCCAAGCTCCTTGAGGCGCTCGGTCATCAGGCGGCACACTGCCATGTGTACGTCAAAGTATTTCACTCCAGGCTTGGCAACATTAAGCACCAGGTCGTGGCATTCCTCAACGATGGTGTAGATGTCGAGCTGGCGCTGGGTGTACTTGCCACTCACGGGCATAGTGCGGGTGTTGTCGCTGCAATAGTGCTCAATGGTCTCGGCACCGCAGTCGCACAGCACGAGTCTTCCTGCCTCAAGTGGAGCCATCGACGGTGCACCGTGCATGATTTCTCCATGCTGTGAGAAGATGGTGCCAAAGCTCACCTGTGAGCCATAGCTCTGCGCTATGCCGTTGATTTGTCCAGCAATGTATTTCTCAGTCACGCCTGGCTTGATAAGGCGCATGGCTGTAGTGTGCATCTTGTAGCCTATGACGCTGGCGCGCTCCAGCTCCTCGATTTCGAGAGGAGTCTTTGCCGAGCGCATCTTCACCACCGCCATGATGAGCTCGAGTGAGGCAGCTTCTTTCTGCTTGCTGGGATGAATGCCCAGCAGATCCATGATTTGAATCATGGTGTCGTGGCGGTAAGGAGGCAGGAAGTGAACCTTGCGACCCTTGTCCACAGCCTCGTCAACAATCACTTTGAGCTGAGCCATGGGAGCACTGCTCTCCACGCCCACCTGGGCTGCCATGTCGGCTACACTGTCGACCGAGCCATACCACACGATATCCTCGATGTCGATGTCGTCGCCTATCAGGGTTTCCTTGCCGCTCTCCACGTCTATCACGCCCACCAGGCCGTCACGCTTCTGCCCAAAATAGTAAAGAAACGACGAGTCCTGACGGAAGGGGTAATAGGCATTGTTGGGATAATTGTTGGGTGCCTCATTGTTGCCAAAGAGCACTATCACGCCGTCTTTTACGAGATTTTTCAACTCGTTGCGGCGTTCTACATAAACTTCTTTGTTAAACATAGTCTTTCGGTCGTTTTTTATTAGGTTATTATTCTTTTCTATTAAACGCTCAAAGTTAGCAATAAATTGCGACATGTGCAAAATCGCGTTTTCCTTATGCCCAAAAAAAGTAATCTACAAGGCAAAAAAAAATCCTCGGCATCACGCCGGGGATTGCTTAACTAATTAACCTTCTAATACCATTAACATAAACCTTAAAACAAAAATGAAAAAGAAATCGTCATCACGACGGTAAAGATTTCATAACCTTAAAAACTAATACCATGAAAACTGATGCAAAGATATAGGTTTTTATGTTATCCAGCATAATTTTTGAACAAAATAATGGGATTTTTAAGCAAATCTTAACTATATTTTGTGTTTGTAAATATATATTAAGAAAAATGGCGCGGTTTTTATTATTGATTGGTTCGCTTGGTTTATTCTTGGTTTTCTTTGTTTGACAAATCTTGTGTTCTTATGTGGTCTTCTGTTCTTGTGTCCTAAGTGCGAATTAGCCTTTCCCCTTGAGGGGGAGATTGAGAGGGGGCTACCCTGTGTTCTTTCTTGGTAAAACAGCAAGGGCTCAGCCCATAATAAGCTGAGTCCTTGACGTTATGTTCGATGTTATTGTTTTATTTTTTGCGTTTGCTTGCGCTTTTTTTGCCGGCAACCTTTTTGCTTGAAGCTTTCTTGGCGCTTGACTTCTTGGCTGGTTGAGCCTTGACAGCTGTTTTCTTAGAGTCGGCAGGTTGAGCTTTAAGTGCTGTTTTCTTTGCTCCGGCAGGTGATGCTTTGCCTTCAGCTTTTGCCTTCTCATCAGTGTCAAGACCGATGGTCTCGATTTCAAAAATAAGAGTCTCAAAGGGCTTGATGTCCTTGCCGGCACCACGGGCACCATAGGCGAGGTCTTGTGGCAACACTGCAATCATCTTTGCTCCAGGGCTCATCATTAGCAGTGCTTCACGAAAACCGGGTACTACTTGGCTTGGAGCAAAGGTTATGGGCTGCTTGCTCTCGTCAAAGGTTTTTCCATCAACGTGAGTGCCTTTATACATGACCTTGATTTTGTCGTTAGCTTCAAATTTCTTGCCTTTTCCGGGAGTAATCATCTTGTAAACGAGGCCCGATTGTGTCTTGGTGTAAGAGGCATCGGTTGCCAGCAGGTTCTCGATGTATTTCTTTCCAAGACCCTTTTGGGCAAGTGCCTCAGGACTGTTCTCTTTGGCATAGGTCTGTGTTTCCTTGAAATAGGCGTTGGTCTTGGCGTTCAAGTCGTTGAAATCGTCAATTGTTGGCACCTTGGCATCGTTGAGAACTTCCTTAATGGCATTGTCAAAAATCTCCTTTTTGATGTTGAGGCCAAGCTGTTTCTTGATGTTTTGATGCAGGCCAATGAAGTCGTTGCCCAGCATGTGTCCGTCAACTAATGGCTTGTTGTTCTCGTCAATGCCGATGGCATTGTTGAAACCTTCAAAGAGACGGGCAACCTGTGACTCGCTGCGTCCCTTCTTCTTGTTGGCCGATTGCAACTGCAGTCCAAAGAATCTTCCCATATTGCGGCTCAGTGAGTCGGTCTTGATGTTGATTAAGTCGGCTTGCGCAATTGCGGCGGCACTGTCTTTGTGCAATGCTGTCAGTCCCTCGATAAGGTGTCGTGCCTCAACGTTTATGGCTCTTGCCTCATCGTTGGTGCTCATGGTAACGGTGGTGTCGTTGTAGCGTTCGAGCAGAGCTTGGGTGTAGGCTTTGCGGTTCAGGACAATGCCTGAGCGATTTTTCATGTCCTGTGAAATCTTGTAGTATTCGTTGGCAAGGGCATTGCCTTCCTTGAAGTCTTCGTCTTGATTGTCGAGGTTAAGGGTCTCTTCAAATGCCTTGAGCAGGGTGGCTCTTGCCTCGGCAGTAGGATGGTTCATTGCTGCTTGGGTGGCATAGACCTTTGCCATCATTGCTGTGAGTGAGTCGGCCTTGTTGGCGCGGGTCTTTGTAATGGTTTCCAAGTCGGGTTCCTGAGCGCTAAGGCTCATGCTTAAAGCAGCAGCCAATAGGGCAAATATGATTTTTCTCATAGTGTGTTATGTTGTGGAAAAAAGCAAAACGAGTGAACAAGTTTACAAGATTAGGTTTTTAGCTCTCTTGATGACTTGTTGACCCGTTTTGCTCGTTATAATTTGGTTAATAATTATTTAGCGGCTTTGGGCGCTGGGGCTGGACGACCGGGCATTTTACCTGGCATTGCAGGAGCCTTAACGGGCTCTTCCTTGTGCAGACCCTCGGCGGTAATCTCAAATTCGAGTGTCTCGTTAGGCAGAATGCCACCTTGTGGGTTTCCTTGCTCGCCGTAGGCAAGGCGGCCAGGGATAATGGCAATGATTTTAGAACCTGGATTCATCATTGTAAGAACCTCGGTGAAGCCGGGAACAACTTGCTTGAGGTTGAAGGGGGTTGGCTTGCCCTTTGAGCTGTCAAACTCCTTGCCGTCGATGTGGCGGCCAACGTAAATAACGTCTACAGTAGCACTGTCGTTGAAGTTCTCGCCGGTACCTTGCTTGAGAATCTTGTAGGCGATGCCCGAAGCAGTTTTCTTGAAGCCTTTGTCTTTCTTCATTTTCTCCTCGATGTACTTATGACCCTTCTTGTCGTTTTCGGCACCCTTAACTTTGGCTACACGCTGCATGAGGCCCATCAGGTTGGCTTGCATTCCCTGGAGCTTATCCATGTCAACGCTGTCTTTGCTCTTGAAAGCTTTCTTGAACTCATTGAGGAATGCACGGCGGTCAACAGTGATGCCTTGGGCTTCGGCTTGAGCGATGCCGGGATAAATCATTTGAAGGGCGATGGCAAGACCGTTAAGGTAGCTTTTGCTCTTCTTGGTGGTGTCGCACTTGAGGACGGCCTCAATACCGCGCATGAGCTCGGCCTGGTCTATTTCCTCGGCAAAGTTGGGGTTTTGAGACAATTGCCCTTTAAGGCTGTTGCCAATGAGCTTGCCAAGTTCGGTAGCTATTGAATCTTCGGTCTTAGAAGCCTTGTTGCTTGCACCATTGCTGTTGCAGCTAATCATAGCACCCATCAACAGGGCTGCCATGAGCAATGAAAATAACTTTTTCATAATGTCGTTTTTCGTGTTTTAATTATTTATTTTGATTTGTCGTTTTTGTTCACTTTGATGAGTTGCACGTCAAAGATGAGTGTGCTGTTGGGTTGGATGGGGCCGGTGCCATGAGGTCCGTAGGCAAGATTTGATGGAATGAAAAGTCGCCAAGCGGCACCCTCACTCATCAGTTGCAAACCCTCGACCCAACCGGGAATAACTTGGCCAACGGCAAAGGTGGCTGGCTCGCCGCGCTCTACCGAGCTGTCAAATACTGTCCCGTCGATAAGGCGACCGGTGTAATGAACTGTCACAGCATCGTTGGGGCCGGGTTTCACGCCATTTCCTTCCTTGAGGATGAGGTATTGAAGACCGCTCTCGGTAACTTTTACGCCCTCTTGCTGAGCGTTCTGCTCAAGGAACTTCTTGCCAAGTTCCTCGTTCATGGCTCCGGCATTGGCTTCGAGCTCGGTAAAGAAATCTTGTACTACTTTCTTGGCCTCATCATAGGTCATTTTCTTCTCTTTGTCTTCATAGACGGCACGCAGGGCATCGGCAAAGTCATCGGCATTGATGCTCTTGATGCCTGAGCCCTTAAAGTTCTGGGCCATACTCAAGCCCAGTGCATAGCTTAATTTATCCATTAAAATATTTGTTTATAGTTCTTTTATTTCAAACTGCAAAGGTAACGACATTTGCGCTTATAATTATCATTTTTTAGATAAAAATTCTTAATTAATTCATGTCATTATAAGGTTGGTAGCTCAAACGCACAATATATTGAGGTGCTTTCAACATGGTTTACTTTAGTCAACTGCGTTGCCGTTGCATGATAACTAAACGGTCCTCTTTGTGATTTGAGGCTTAAAATAAATATATTTTCAGGCAATGAATAATTATTGTTCCATTTTCACGTTATATATATTATAAAATAAATAATCAATGAGACATATCTTTCACAAGCACATTATGGTGCTTTTTTCAATAATGTTGCTGGTCATGGGCAATGTGCCTGCAATGGCCTATGATTTTGTCCATAATGGCATCTATTATAACCTAATCCCATCTGCTCCAGGCGAGGTGGAAGTAACGTTCTCGTCAAGCACCGGCAACAGCTATAATGGCGCTGTGACGATTCCGGCACAGGTCATCAACAATGGCGAGGCCTATAGTGTTACAGCTGTTGGCGACAATGCCTTCGCTGGTTGCGCTGGGCTCACCTCGGTGACGATAGGCGACAATGTTACTGCAATTGGCAAGAAAGCGTTCTTTAACTGCAGTAGCCTCACGACCATGAATGTCACCGCTGCTGTTGCCAGCATTGGCGACTATGCTTTTGCCGGATGCTCGGCCTTGGTGTCGGTATCGATGAACAACGACGACCCCCTTGAGATTGGAAATGGAGCGTTCATGGAATGCACCGCGCTCAATAATGTTAAGTGGGAATCTTATGAATGCCTCGATGGTAAGGGCGGGCTGACAACTCTTGGCACCAATGCCTTTGCCCGTTGTTCTTCACTTGCAGGGATTATGCTCCCCGGCAACTTGAGGTTTTTAGGAACTACAGTATTCAGCCAGTGTCCTAACCTGACAAGTATTACTGTGATGAACGAAAAACCATTGACGCTAACCGGCGACCACTTTGACCTCAATGCTTCGCAAGTAACAATCTATGTTCCCTCATCGGGAGTGCAGGGCGTCTCAGCTGGATTGTACAATAATGCTAACGGATGGAAAATTTACAATATCTCGGAACTTCCTTACACCTTCATCGACAACAACGGCTACACCTACCTGAAGTCGTCGCCGGGTGAAGTTGCACTCTCAGGCCGCATCTCTATGGCCGACAATGTGGTGGTGAGGTCTTCAATCAAGGACTATAATGGGGAGCTGTATAATGTTTCCTCTATCGCCGACGGAGCTTTCAAGGGCTCTTCAATCAAGAGCTTCGACTCAAGCAAGTCTCTTAAGCTAAGAACCATTGGCACCGAGAGCTTTGCCAATTGCTTGCAGCTGACGCATGTGGCAATGAATGAAGGGCTTATTGCTATTGGCAACAAAGCTTTTTTGGGATGTGAGGCTCTTACATCAATTCAAGTGCCATCAACAGTGCAAACCATCCCCTATAAGGCTTTTTATCTGTGCACAGCATTGAGCGATGTGAATCTGGTGATGGGAGTTGCCAACATCGGCACCTACGCTTTTGGCTATTGCATCAGCCTCACCTCAATTAACCTGCCCAAGTCGCTGAGGTTGGTGGAAAACGGTGCTTTTTTAGGCTGCAAGTTCCTCACCCAGGTAAATGTGGAAAGCGGATGCATTTGCTATACCTCGATTGATGGCGTTTTATATGAACTTAAATATGGCGCGGAATTTCCTAAAGCCGAGCGCGACAAGCCCAATAAGCTGGTTCTGTATCCACGCGGCAAGGCTGGTACAAGTTACTTCATTCCCTGTGGCGTGACGTCAATCGAAGACAATGCCATCGAGAAGGTTATGCATCTCAAGTCGTTGGCTATTCCTAACACGGTTGAGTATTTCGGCAACAGCTGTTTTAACGAAACCAATCTTGAAACAATTAATTACCGCACCAGCAATCCGGTGACGGTCACTACCAACGCTCTCAATGCCTCGCTCAAGGCAGGTGCCGTGCTGCAGGTGCCAGTAGGCTCAATCAACGTCTTTAGGAACAGTGACTCTTGGAAGGATTTTGACAACATTGTGGAGCGATACGACGTTTATCAGAACGACGAGTTTGTCTACGACTGGAACTCCCGTCAGCAAGTAAGCCTAATCGATATCAAGCCCGCCGCGGTCGATGCCGCAGGCAAGCTCACGGTGCCTAACTCAATCACCTTGAACGGTTACAGCTATTATGTTTCTGAAATCGTCAATACTGCTACTTCACAAGTGGCACAACAGGTGAAGAACCTGGAACTTAACACCGACAGCCTCGCCGTTATCGACACAAGCAACGACTTGAATCCTCTTGCTGTCATGACCTCGTTGCAGAATATCTCAATCTCCGGCAAGAACCCTTATTTCAAGGTTGATGACGGCATTCTTTTTAACAAAAGAGGTAATCTGCTGTATTACTATCTGCATTCCAAGAGCAATACTCAGGTAGTAATACCTAATACGGTTGACTCGATAATGACTATGGCTTTTGCCAATAATGTCAAGTTTAATAAGGTTGTGTTTCACGACCGACTGCGATATTTGGGAGTGGGTGCCTTTGAGAATTGCACTTCATTGATTGAGGCAAGCAACGCTACTGCTCTCTTCAGCATCGACAGGAAGGCTTTTGCCGGATGCTCGGCCCTTAAGTATTTCTATGGAGGTGAAGGGCTTGAGTCGGTAGGCAATGAGGCTTTCCTTAATTGCAGCAGTCTCAGGTATTTCCCCTTTGGGCACGGATTGCTCAAGAAAATTGACAATTATGCCTTCAAGGGATGTGAAAAACTGCAGGTTATCGTAATGAGTCCTGTCTTGCACACGCTGGGCGATGGCGTCTTTGAGGATTGCTCGACATTGGCCAATGTATTCTTCAATTCCTCGGTATCTAATTTTGGGCAGCAGGTATTCAAGGGCTGTTCGGCTCTTAATGCGCTGTGGCTCTGCAATACCACTCCTCCGGCGGTGGGCACAGGCTTCTTTGAACCTGGAAGAATCGGTGAAATACGTCTGTATGTGCCGGTCGAAGCAGCCAATCTCTATAAAACCACAGCCCCTTGGAGCAGCGCCAAGCAAGTCAGCAAGAGTGCGCTCGTCAAGAGTGGCGCCGATGTGAACAATGATGGCTATATTACTTCGGCCGACGTAACAATGGTATATGATTTCCTTATGGGCAACAGCAGCAGCCAGATTGTGGGAAGCCACGATGTTAACGACGACGGTGTTGTAACTTCGGCCGACATTACCATGATTTATGATTTCCTGCTCGGACGTGCCGATTTTGTGGGCTCTTACAACTTTGTGCAAATGCCTTATCACAACACTATTAGCCATTACGTGTCAATCAACGGGCAGCATCAGGTGGTGATAGCCGTCGACAACGGTAATGGCGGACAAAATGTCAATACCGGGCTGCAGGGCATTATCGACAACTATAGCGTTGCACACATCGATGCCGGAACAACTAACGGCACGCCTCACCTTGAAATCGTGCCCACGGCTGTCGGCTACTGCACGCTCGTGCCCATTCTATATGCCGGTGGGGTGTTCTATTATCATCCCTATCCGCTCATTGTCATCGACTGATGGAAGTCGCTTTGTCAATCGTTTGTTCTTGACTAAAAATCCAATAATGGGATTTAGATTTTGATAGTAGAAATTAATTCGCTATTTTTGCACTGAATTTGAAAATATAATAAATATTTATACAAAACATTCAAATAAAAAAGTAATTATGAAGATTTCAAAAGTTCATGCAAGAGAGATTCTTGATTCTCGTGGCAACCCTACTGTAGAGGTTGAAGTAACACTCGAAAACGGCGTTATGGGACGCGCTTCGGTTCCCAGTGGCGCTTCTACCGGCGAGAACGAGGCTCTTGAACTTCGTGATGGCGACAAGGGTCGTTATCTCGGCAAGGGTGTGACTAAGGCTGTAGAGAATGTCAACACCATTATCGCTCCTCATGTAGAGGGCATGTGCGTACTCAACCAGCGTGCGCTCGACAACCGCATGATTGAGCTTGACGGTACCAAGACCAAGAGCAAGCTCGGTGCCAATGCCGTGCTTGGCGTTTCGCTTGCTGCTGCCCACGCTGCTGCTGCCTATCTCAACATACCACTGTATCGCTACATTGGTGGTGCCAACGCCTATGTGCTTCCTGTTCCCATGATGAACATCATCAACGGTGGCGCTCACAGCGATGCTCCCATTGCTTTCCAGGAGTTCATGATTCGTCCTGTTGGTGCCAAGACCGAGAAAGAGGCCATTCGCATGGGTGCCGAGGTATTCCACAACCTCGCAAAGCTGCTCAAGGCTCGTGGACTGAGCACCGCAGTGGGCGATGAGGGTGGTTTTGCTCCAGCTCTCAACGGCATTGAGGACGCTCTCGACAGCATTGTTGAGGCTATCAAGAAGGCTGGCTATGAGCCTGGCAAGGACGTTAAGATTGCTATGGACTGCGCTGCAAGCGAGTTTGCCGTAATCGAGGATGGCAAGTACTTCTACGACTACAAGCAGCTCAAGGACGGCAAGC
>CAMJZF010000012.1 GCA_946410125.1 uncultured Prevotellaceae bacterium
TTGCTCTTCTCAAGAAACGCCTCGATGTCGCGGTTCCCATCCTGGATTTCACGCACACGGCGATCGCGTATGGTAGCCGGCACATCCTTATCTACTGCCATTGACTGATAAGCAGCATACTTGTTATTAAACTCCTGCTGCATGAGCTCATACTCGGCCTTAAACTGTTGCGAAGCCTTGGCAAGGCGCTCACTGGCAACCTTGCTCTCGGGCATGGCGTCAAACACTGCCTGCACATCCACCGTGGCAATCTTCATTTGCGCTGCCAGCGCCAGCGGCATCATCGCAAGCGCGATAACTAAAAGTCGTTTTATTTTCATATTCAATAGTTTATTATGTTCCTGTACCGCAAAGGTAATATATTTTTCCATTAGCCCAAAATCGTTTCGCCACATTTACCTTAAAAAAGAAAAACGGCCTGCGATGTTTTTCACCGTCAAGCCGTTGATTGTGTGTTATAAACCAAATTTATTTAATACCAAGTTTTGCCTTAACCTTGGCCGAAATATCCTCGATGTTATTGCCCTTATAGAGCAAAGTGCCTGCATCAAGAATTGCAGTGTAACCGCCTTCGGCACCAACTGCTGTAATGGCGTTTACAAGCTTTTGCTGGATGGGAGCAAGCAGTGTCTCCTGTTGAGTCTGCATGTCCTTTTGGGCTGTCTGCATGAAATTCTGATAACGGGTATACAGGTCCTCAAACTCCTTCTGCTTTGCCTCTATAGTAGCTTCCGAAGCCTTATTCTTGGCAAGCTCTTCTAATTCAGACTGTTTCTTTTGTAATTCCTCCTGTAATGGTTTTGCCTGAGCTTCATATTTCTCCTGAACACCCTTAAGTGTATTGTTGGCTGTAACCACATCGGGCATTACATTAAAGATTTCGGTGGGGTTAACAGAACCAAACTTAAGAGTCTGCGCCGAAAGGCACATTGGGGCAGCCACGAGGACTGCGAGTAAAATTTTCTTAAACATAATCAATTAATTGGTTATTTATTAGTAAATGTTTTTTCTTCAATTATTTAGAGTATCCTAATTTCTCGAGCACCTGATTGCTGATGTCGATATTGGGTGAAGCAAAGACAATGCTCTGCGACGAAGCACGGTCGAAGATGACCTGCAAGCCACGCTCCTCGCTCACCTTCTTCACTGCGTTATAGACATCGTCTTGAATAGGTTTCATGAGTGATTGGCGCTTCTTGAAAAGCTCACCTTGGGGACCAAAGTACTTGTAGTTGAGTTGAGAGGCCTCTTTTTCCTTGGCAACGATTTCTTCCTCTTTTTTCTTCTTTTGATCATCGGTAAGGAACACCATGTCGCTCTGATAATTCTTATACATAGTGTCGGCTGCCTTCTTTAACTCGTCAACCTCGCGTTGCCAACGCTGAGACACCTGGTTCAACTGTTCATTTGCCATCTCATAGGCAGGAATGTTCTTCAAGATATATTCCATATCCACAAGAGCAAACTTCTGCGCACTGGCTGGAGCCATGCAGGCTACCATTGCCACGATTAATAATGCAAACTTTTTCATCTTGTTTTCTAATGTATCTGTTTTTGTTAATATTCGCTTGTGTTTGACTGCCAATTAAGCTAAAAGTTTAATTTTGCTTGCCTGTCGACAGCTATTGCAGTATCATTTAGCTTAGAATTCCTGACCAAGGATGAAGTGGAAGTTGCTGCCACCCTTGTTGCCATAGACCCTGTCGAAACCGTAACCCCAGTCAATACCCATCATACCTATCATTGGCAAGTAGATGCGGACACCCACACCTGCCGAACGCTTAATGTCAAATGGATTAAACTTCTTAACACTTGTCCATGCATTTCCTGCCTCGGCAAAGACAAGGGGATAGATTGTGGCACTGTTAGAGAGCATCAACGGGAAGTGAAGCTCCATCACATAACGGCAGTAAGCATAACTGTCCTGAGTATAGGGAGTGAAAGCACCATTTTCATAGCCACGCAAGGCAACGGCCTCGGTCGCATAAGTGTAACTGCCACTCATTCCATCACCACCAACATAGAAGGTCTCGAATGGCGATTTCAAATACTTGTTCCAACTGCCCAGCAAGCCAAAGTCGGCACGTGTCATGAGCACGAGAGTCCATCGACCATCGGGGTCGGTGAGAGGAGTATAGGTGCGAGCCTGGAACTTGAGTTTCCAGTACTCAATCCAGCGATAAAGGTCTTTCTTGGCGGCATCTGTTCCTTTTTCACTCAAAGTTTTCCAGTCTTTCTTACCAAAGAGGTTGGCTGGTGGAGTGGCATGGAACGACAATGTGAACGAACTGCCTCGACGAGTATAGAGTGGATTGTCAATACTGTTGCGAGAAAGGGTCAAGCCAAGCACGATAGAGTTGCTCACACCATTTTTCATGTAGTACATATACTCCCAATTCTTGAGGCTGTACCACTGATAGCTAAGATCGGCCATGAGAGTAAAGTAGTCATCGGGCCACTTCAGGCGCTTGCCAAAGCCCACGGTCACGCCCGCCATCTGCAGATACTTACCTGGGTCGTAGGCGTTCTCGTAGTAGTTGTAGCCATTATTTCCCATATAGCCATTATAGCCGTTGTACATGTTGTTGTACATGTAGTTATAGTAGTAATTCTGGTACTGGCTTGTATAGAACGATGAGTTGATACCTGTTGTGCGGCTATAGAATGCCGATACCGAAAGGGTGTTGGGACGCTTGCCTCCAAACCATGGGTCAACAAACGAGATGCTATAGGCCTGATAATACTTGGCATTGGTTTGAGCACTAATCGAGAACGTCTGCCCATCTCCTTGTGGTATAATGCCCTTATAGGATGATGGATGGAACAAATTCTTGATAGAGAAGTTGGTAAACTTCAACGTCAACTTACCAATGATACCTGTCTGTCCCCAACCGGCCGAGACCTCGATTTGGTCGTTGGCCTTCGACTCAAGATTAAGGATGATATCTACGGTTCCGTCATCCTCGTTAGGCTCAGGACGAATATCCATCTTCTCAGGGTCGAAGTGGCCTGTCTGGGCTATTTCACGAGCCGAGCGCACGAGGTCTTGCTTGCTGAACAGCTCACCTGGACGCACACGCAACTCACGGCGCACCACCTTCTCATACAAGCGGTCATTACCATTAATCACCACCTTGTTGATGCGAGCCTGCTTGCCTTCATAAATGCGCATCTCCAGGTCAACCGAGTCTCCTTCAATCTTTGTCTCGGTGGGCACAAGCTGGAAGAAGAGGTAACCATTGTTCATGTACAGGTTGGCAACGGCATCATCATCTTCGTTGGTGCGCTTGTTGAGCAACTTTTGATTATACACGTCGCCCTTCTCAAATCCCAACACATCGTTGAGCACGGCAGTGGGATAAACTGTATTACCCACCCAGTTGATGTTAGAAATGTAATATTTCCTTCCCTCTTCAACCTTGAGATAGACATCAACCGACTTCTCGTCATAGTTGGCAATGCTGTCCCACACAATCACTGCATCGCGATAACCATTTTCGTTATACTTATCAATAATGCGCTGCTTGTCATCTTCATAGTCGGTGCGCACAAATTTCTTTTGACTAAACCACTTGAGTACATTTAATATGCCGCCCTCGTTGGTTTTCTTCATTGTGCGCTTTATCTTGCCGTCGCTAAACACCTTATTGCCATCGATATAAATCTTGTGTACTTTGATTTTCTCATGCTTGTCGACTACAATATCAACGATAACCTCGTTCTGCTTGCTCAGGTCATCCTGCTGACGCACATTGCAAGTGGCTTTCTCAAAGCCCTTGGCGGCATAGTACTTTTCTATTATTTGTTCTATGCGATTTGATATGTTGGGAGTAATCTGGCTGCCAACCAAGTTACCCAGACGCTCGGTGATATCTTTCTGTTCGCCTTTTTTCATGCCAACAAAGTTTACCTTAGAGATGCGTGGCTGCTGGCGGAGCACAAATTCGAGCCAAGCCTTGTTGCCATAAATCTTTTCAACCCTTATCTGCACCTTTGAGAACAGGCCCTGTCGCCAAAAACGCTTGGCAGCTGCCTTGAGGTCGCTACCTGGAATATCGATTCTTTGTCCTAACGACAAACCCGAATACCCTATGATAATGTAATCTTCATAGTTATCGACTCCCGTAACCTTGATTCCTGCTATCTCATATTTGTTGGGAGAGCCATTAAATACCAACTTAGGGTTAAAGATGGTATCATTGACAGTATAGCTTTCCTGGGACTGCATTGAGAACGAGCCCATCAACCACACCGAGAGGAATAATAATAAAAACTTAATATATCGCATAGTTTTCTGTTTGTTCGTTATTGTTTTGTCACCTGTTCACTGGTCTTTCCAAACCTGCGCTCGCGACCCTGATAGTCGACAATGGCTTCACAAAAGTCCTCCTTTGTGAAGTCGGGCCAGAACTTGTCGGTGAAATACAGCTCGCTGTAAGCAATCTGCCACAAGAGGAAATTGCTGATGCGCTCGTCACCGGCGGTGCGAATTAGCAAGTCGGGGTCGGGCATGTTGCGTGTAGCCAATGCCTCCGATACCATTTCGGCATCAATGTCATCGGCATTTACTTGCCCGTTTGCAACACGAGCAGCTATCGTCTTGCAAGCCTCTACAATTTCCCATCGCGACGAATAGCTCAAGGCAAGGCACAGTACAAGTCCTGTACAGTGCGATGTATCGTCCATGCACTTGTTGAGCCGCTCACGCGCGAAAGCCGGCATTCGTCCCATGTCGCCAATGGTTGTCAGCCTCACGTTGTTCTTTATCAAGTCGGGCGTCTGTTGCTCAATCGACACCACGATAAGGTTCATGAGTGCATCAACCTCTTGCTGCGGTCTGTTCCAGTTTTCGGTAGAGAATGTATACAGTGTCAAGTAGCCTATCCCCAGCTCGCTTGCAATCTCGGTGATTTGACGCACGGTGGTGACTCCATTTTCATGTCCTATCGAACGCATCAATCCACGTTGCTTTGCCCACCTGCCATTGCCGTCCATGATAATGGCAACGTGCTTGGGAAGCCTTGACCTGTCTATTTTCTCTAAAGGTGACATATATGTTTCTTGTTATAATTTATTCAATATGATGACACTTAACGCATCGCTTACTGAACTCGTAGGTAATGGTAAACATCGCTACCGAATACCAGTCGGTGTTCTTGGCTATACCGTGGTTGTAGCCATAGAGGTCGGTAATGCCGTCAACACGGTCACTAAACGACTTGCGCATGGTAAACTCAAAGCCCAGGTTCAAGCGCGGCTTTACACGGTATTTCAAGCCCACGCCAAGCGGCAGCACCATGCCCAGATTGGCCTTCCCGTCGGTAAATGCAACCTCGGCACCAAGACCCGCGAGAATATAGGGAGTGATGCGTTTGTAATTCTTATATCTTGCTCCCTCTCCAAAGTGAAAGAAGTTGAACTCAAACTGAGCACCAAGATCTATCACATGAGAGCTGAACTTATACTGAGCATCGTTAGGGAATTTCGACTCAATGTTCTTGCTGTCGCCTGCAAGTCCCACATAGAGTAAATTGCCCTTAATGGCAAAACGTGTGTTCATGTTGTAACGAAAAATGCCACCGCCTGCCACTCTTGGCATCTTGTACATGTTGCTCGTGTTCACGTCACCCAGGTAGCCCGTGATGCCAATGGCGGGACCCACCTCATAGCGATACTCCTGCGACCACGCTCCCAGCGCAGCAGCCATCACAAGCATTATTATAGCGATTTTCTTTGTCATAGTGTTTCAATGAATATAGTAACTAAGAAAACGCTTTCATGCTTTGAAAAAGTATATTTCGCTAAAGCAACAAGTCATTTATTAATCTTTTTTATGTATTGTGATTCGTTAGAATACCGGCTTGTAGGTGAGGCCAACAAGTATTCCCTCCCAAATGCTGTTGAGAGCATTTCCTCCAACGTCATATCCGCCAAAGAGATAGATGTAAGGGCTATCCCATTGGGTAACGGGTGTTACATGACCGGGGTTGTAGGCGAGCAACGAACTGTTACGCACGATACGGCTCACCGTAAAGGCCTGAGCGCCAAAGAACGACGGCATGTGTGCCGGCTGTTGCAAGCCGCTTTCACCCTTTACCCAATGAATACCTTGGTCATGCGAAACGTAAGTAACAGTATTAATCTCGCCATCGCTTAGCAAGCCTCCCATAACCAGCCAAGTGAGATTCTTGACAAATGTGTTGTCCGACGTTGACTTAACGTAGGAATAGTAGTTAATCAACACAGGATTGCGCAATGCCGGAAGCACGCTGGCATTCTGGCTGATGATTCCCCAGCGCTTGCCGTCATAGCCCCACACTGCATTGCAGGCACCACCGTCGGCCTTAATGCCTCCCATAATCATTGCTTGCTGCGATGAAGTCCACTCGTTTCTTGCTCTCACCAATTGCGACATGCCGGCAACGGGGAAGCCTTCGGCAACTTCACCCCCGGCAAATCCTGATGGTTGAGGATATTCATCGTGCCTAAACACCGAGCCATCTTTCTTCACGCCAAGCACTCGCGTGTCATAGGCGCCAATAATGGTGTTCCAGGCCACTCCACAATCGCTCCACGACAGCCCCATGTCGCCGCTCTTGAACAACTCGCCATTCTGGTCAAGAAGATAGAGGGCATCGGCTGTAGCGGCAAAACTGCCGACCTGTGGCACAAACGGCAAAGTGAGCACTTGCTTGGTCCACCCTTCAAGCATGAGAGTATCGATGGTATTGAGCACATAGCTCGAATTGTCATGAACAAGGCACAAGAATTTATCATTTTGACGCACCGTCTTCGACGATATCAGCGTGCCAGTCACGTTGGGCAATTCACTGCGCGAGCCAACGTTCCAGAATATCGAGTCGGGATCCTGCTTGTGCACATTCACCTTTACCCTGTAGTTCCTCTCATGCAGGCCGTCACGTGAAGTAATGCGCAATGTTACGTCGCCGGTGAAGTCGATAGAGTCTTTGGTGGAGCTGGTGTATTGAATCACGGTATCGCTCTGGACAGTTCCGTTCTTAATGATAAACTCCCTCGACGACACTGTTGTCGCGCAGGTAACGTCAACGCAAAGGGCCGTGACCTTAGTACCTCGTGGCAGCGAGTCGGCATTATAGATGACGCCTTGATCCTGATCGATGGCAAACTGCACCTTCGACAAATTAGATGCCACCTTCTCATTGTCCTTGAGTGAAAAGCCGCTCACTAATGTCGTTGCCGAAGAATACACGCTATAATCTGTAATGGTAATATCGGCGCTGTCGTCTTTCTTGTTGCATGACTCAAAGCCCATTGCCACTATGGCAGCAAGCAAAATGTATATATAGATATATTTGTTCATTCTAATATTTTTTGAAACAACTTGCAAAGTTACAATAAAATCGCAAAAAAATGGCGTTTTGGTCTCAACATAATGTTATAAAATTGCAAAATGCCGACTTTTTCACGGTGTAAAATTAATATTTAGCATTCAATACACATACTTTAATTAAGATAATAAAAGGCAAAAAGGCGTTTTTTACACCTTTTTAACGAACACACCCCCCAGCGCCAACGCAAAAAAACGCGGGAGCCACCTCTCCCAATTTCCCCCTCAAGGGGGAGAGGCTAATTCGCACTTAGGACACAAGAACACATGCTCACACACAAGAACAAAAGAAAAAATTGCTTTAGATGCAGTTTTATCAAACCAAGAAAACAAAGCCCAAACCAAGTCAACCAAAATAATATTGGTTATTTTGGTTATTTATTTGTTGTTTTGGCTTGAAAGTTTGAGGACGAGTTTTTTGACATTCCCCAAAAAGTGCTTATCTTTGTAGCATTAACAACTATTGTAGCATGGAATATTATATAGCTTTACCTCACAACCAAAAGGCGGGCCCCTTCAAGAAAGAGGCACTGCTTGCCCACGGCCTCAAGCCCGATTCGCTGGTTTGGCGGGAGGGATTGACAACATGGGTGGCTGCTAAAGACCTGCACGACCTGGATGACCTCTTTATCAACACACCGCCACCATTGCCCCAATCACCCCAAGAAACTCCCCCACCCATAGAAATAACATTAGGATCGGGGACCACATTCCACCTGACCCCCGGGCCAGCCGCCAGCGGGGATGATGTGATGCAGCAGCAATTAGAACAGCTCAACAAAGAAAAGGAGGAACTGAAGAAACAGCTTGAGCAAAAGAAAGCCGCAAAAGAAAAAAAGCTGGCCGACGCCCGCAAGCAACGCCTTGCCCAAAGGGAAGAAAAGAAAAAACAAGAAGAGAAAGAGAAAAAAGAAAAGCTCCGGCAAGCCAAAAAGAAGACCAAATATGACTACCCGGTATGTGACTGGCGCAACGAGTCAATATGGCTGCTCGGGTTTGTTGTTATTCATGCAGCATTAGCACTTTTTGGATACACAAGGTTCTTCTACATCTACCTCGACATCGTGGGTGCCATCCTGTCGATTGTGGGCATTGCCGTAGGCACCAAAATCAGGAAGCTCAATGCAATATCCTACAAGAAAGGCAGCGAGTCGCGACTTAAAGCCGAGCCGCTTGGGCACTTCAACGGCATCTTCGTGAGTGCCACTGCAGCCATAGGCTTCCTTATTATCTTCGTGCAATCGGCTTATTATGTTTACATTTGCTAATCAATTTATGTTATGAAGAATTTTACACGATCACGACATATAGCCCTTGCGATAGCCATGCTGGCAGTGACAGTCGTGGCGATGAATGCCGGAATTCCACCTCAGCCCAAGAACGCCAACGAACTCGTCTACGACTACGCGCATGTTATTGACAGTGCCAACCTTGCCGTCATCAACGACTCGCTCCAGAGCCTGTACCGTTACAACAAGTCGCAAGTTGTGGTTATGACAGTAGAGTCGCTCGACGGCATGGAGATTGCCGACTTTTGCCAGCAAGTTTTTCATGAGTGGGGAATTGGCGACAAGAAAACCAACAACGGTGTGCTTATAGTTGTCAAGCCAAAGACCCAGTCAAGCAAGGGACGGGTGCGCATCCACACCGGCTACGGAGCCGAAGGGGTGTTGCCCGACTTGCTGTGCAAGATGATAGAGACCGACTCGATGATTCCCGCATTTAAGGAGAACGACTATGGCTTAGCAATACGCAAGGCCGTAAACCTTATCACTCCCGCCATGAAAGGCGAGTATCCGCAAGAGGTTGACACCTTTTTGAAAGAGAAAGAAAAGGAAAGGGAATCTAATGCACGTCTTGCCGTGATTCTTTACTCTATCATCTACTTACTGCTGTGTAGCCTCATTTGGTACTGCTTCTTCATGCCCACCAAAAAAGACTGGTACTCTATCATGGCTTCGCCAATTATTGCAGCAATGACTGCCACATCGTCTTCTTCAAGGCGCTCCAGTGGCTCCAGCTGGAGCTCAGGCTCAAGTTCCAGTGGTTGGAGCTCAAGTTCCAGTTCAAGTTCCAGCAGTTGGGGCGGCGGCTCAAGTGGTGGCGGCGGTGCCAGCAGTTCGTGGTAATGACTCTATTCAACTATATCAATCATGGAATATTATATTGCCTCTATAGGGGGTCAGAAAAAAGGACCTTTCAAGAAAAATGAGCTGCTCGCCAACGGTCTCACCGGCAACATGCTTGTGTGGAGGCCTGGCATGAGCCAATGGATGACAGCCAATGCTGTGCCCGAGCTTGCCAGTTTGTTTGTCACTCAAGACATCCCTCCACTGCCCAAGACACCTAAGCAGCCAAGCCCGTTGCAACAAGAGATTGAGAAATCAAAGCATGAGATTGAAGAACTGCGCAGGAAAGCAACCGAGATTGACAACGATAATCTTGAGAGCCTGATTCAAAAGCCCATTAAATTTGAAGCAAAGACCAAATATGATTTCCCTTGCCCCACATGGATCAAGGAGACATTGATGGTGCTTGCATGCGTGGCAGGTCATTTCCTGTTAGGCATCACGGGCATCACCACATTCTTTTACATCTTTTTCGACATTATTGGTTCTTTCTCTGTTTTATAGCACTTGTTATTGGGTTCAAAATCAGAAACTTGAATAGCCTATCTTACCTGCAGGGGACTCCATCACGCGAAAAAGGCGACAAGTTGGCACGCACCAACGGCTGGCTGGTAAGCATTACCACATTGATTGGAGTAATAATTATTCTGGTTCAGTCGGGCTTAGATATGTTTAGCGAAGGCATGGAAACCGGTATCACTTATGTTATCATCTACCTCCTCATGATGGGGATTCTATGGTATCATTTTTTCAAACCCACTAAGCTTGACAACTATCCGCTTAAATCATCACCCACTTTATTGACCAACGCCAAACAGAAAAAGCTTGAGGATGCCGACCAACGGCGATGGCAAAGGGAAATGCGTCAGCATGGATTCAGGCCAACCAATGGTGAAGACAGCGACGATTTTGACCTCGACGACTACGACAGTGACGATTATGACAACGACTACGACAGCGACGACTACGACAGCGACAGTGACTGGGGCGGAGGCGACAGTGGTGGCGGAGGGTCCGACAGCGATTGGTAAAGACTATGAAACACACTATAATACACATCATTTCAGCAATAGCCATAATAATGGCTAACGTGCAATGCAGCAAAGAAGACCCTGCATTTAATTTCGACACAACCGACTTACCTCCCAAGCATGAACTGCCAGTGGGAAAGGGAAAGCTGAAAGTGCTTGCCATTGGCAACTCATTTGTCGACAACCCAATGGCTTACTTCAACGACATTGTGCTTGCTTCGGGAATTGACATCAACAGCCTTTGCCTCTATTCGGCTGTTACCCCCAGCTCGTCGCTAAAATATTGGGCCGACAATTTAGCCGACGGAGAAAATGTGACTATCAATCGGTGTGCCGGACTTATCGACATGCCAGTAACTCAAGCTCCGTTAAGAGAGATTCTCAAACAAGACTGGGACGTGGTGACTGTGCAACAACTGTCTAACTTGTCGCAAGATGCAAAAAAACTTTCAAAACATCTGCCATACCTCGTGAGCCAAATTAGAGAGCTCTGCCCTAACAAAGATGTTGTCATAGCCTGGCAAATGGTTTGGAGCGACTGGTATGACGGTTATAGTTATGAGTACACCCTGAAAAGCTGGGAGAAAATAACCGAGGTGGTAAAAATAACTCCTTACTATGGTGTCGACATGGTAATTCCTACTGGAACTGCCATCCAAAACGCACGCAGCACTAATCTCAACACGCCACACGGACTAACGCGCGATGGCAAGCATTTAGGCTATGGCGTTGGACAATATGTGGCGGCATGCACCTGGTTTGAAGCTCTCTTGGCACCCGTTTTTGGCGTCAGCGTTTTGGGCAACCCTGCGATTCATGAAATCAGCGACTGGGAGAAGTCACACTCACAATTTGAAACATCGGCTGTCACCAATCTCAACAGCACTCAGTGTCAGCAATGTGCCGTTGCGGCAGTTGGCAATCCCTATGCCATATCACAATAGCACGCAATCATTTATTTAACCCCACTTTATTCATTATAGAAAAGACCACACACCAGGGTGAGGAACTTGGGCATGCGCTTGTCTCGGCTCCATTGAATTTCTATGCCCAACAGCTCTCTTGTCGTCTTTCCTATGTCAAAACCAAATGCCTCAAGCGACGGACGCACAACCTGTGGATGGCGGCACGGCTCACCATGCAATCGGGCACATGGAGCACCATTGCAATAAGGGCAGTCGCCCACAAAACCAAATGCCAGCCCTCCTTTCTCACGCTCCATTTCCAGCAATCGCTTATTAACTCTTTCTATCTCAGGGCGCATAAGGCTTTGGGCTTGAGAGAGCGGCAACTTCTCATCGTGAGGAGTGATTTTCACACCTATTATTTTCACCTTCTCATAAGGCAACAGGTCTTGCAGTGTGTCATGGTCAAAAGGAGGACATCCCCAACGATTGCCATAGTTTGGGCATTGCTTGCAGCAAGCCTCAAAGGTTGGCACATCACGAAACTCTCGCACATAGCGGTCTCTATCGACCACCGCTACTACCTCTTGTACATCATAGTTTTTTTCTTCCATAGTTGCTCCATGTGACATCGTTTAACCCAAATCTTTATGATAGAACAGTTTCACTTACAAAGGTAGGAAGAATCCACAACAGCACAAAGCATTTTTAAAAAATTGAAGACATTGTGACATTACTACCCACAAAATAAAAATAATTTGCCGAAATAAGTTACAAATTGTAAGCGGAATTTTCAAGCAGCAAGTGGAGAATTCCTGGCTCTCGATTTTTGTTCGAGTTTTTCGGTTTTTTCGTTAATTATCAGAACTTCAACTCTAAAATTCATGCAAAACACCAATCGTTAATTTCGTTAACTTTTACATTCTAACTTGGTTAACGACTGTATCTTTTGGTTAAAGGTTATATATTTAATGTTTATTAGAATAATAATTTATAATTTTGCAACCGAAATCTACTCCACACATATTTTTATATATAACTTTTTTTCTGATTTAAAGCATAAAAATAGATGGCCGCAAGTCAATTTGCCAAAGTAATTGCCGAGAGTTCTTCTACCCACTCTGAATGGAGTCTGGTTGACGGTAACAATGTAGTAGCTCATGCCATTATCTCGGGAATCAACCCATATTTTCAAACTCGCAGGGAGATAAGCCATATCATCAGGCTCGAACTTCCTCGCGACTTCTTCAAGCGACGCTGGGAGAAAGTATACTTCTATGGCGCAGGATGTTCCAACCCTGAGCGCATCAAGATTGTCGAGGCTTCTCTTGTGGCCCAATTCAAGACTCCGGTTGACGTTGAAAGCGATCTCGTGGGGGCAGCTCACGGACTTCTCCAAAACGAAGCCGGACTGGCTTGCATCTTGGGAACCGGCTCCAACTCATGTTTCTACGACGGAGAGAAAATCACCAAGAGTGTAACTGCCGGCGGTTTTATCCTGGGCGATGAGGGCAGTGGCTCGTCGATGGGACGCATCTTCCTTAGCGATGTGCTGAAAAACCTCGCTCCACGCGAGCTTATAGAGGAGTTCTATGATACCCACAAGATTACCGCAGCCAATGTGATGGATGCCGTTTACAACAACCCTCACGCCAACAACAACCTGCATGACTATTCGTTCTTCCTTGCCGACCATCTCGACAACGAATACTGCCGCGAGCTTGTAACCAACGAAATCAAGCGATTCTTCGACCGCAACGTGTGCCAATACGATTACAAGGATTATCCAGTGTGCTTTGTTGGCTCGGTAGCAACACGCTATAGCGAGATTTTGCTTCAAGTGGCTTACAGCTACAATATTAACGTCAAGAAAATCGTCAGCGACTCCATGCCTGGGCTGGTAGCCTACCACTCTATCACTCTAAAATCGCAACAATAGTCTAAGACAAAGAGCTCACTTAATAATCGCAAGTAGCGATTAAAATTTTAGATAATATATTGTTTATTTTCCTAAAAAAGCGTTTATGATTTATAAATAAAATGCTTTTAAGGAAAATGAACAATTTTTTTGTTTTTTATTCGAAATGTTTGTTGTAAATTTGTAAGTTCAAGTTTTTGCATAACATCTAAACATTATGATAAAGAACAAGAAAACACTACTATTGGCTTTTGTTGCTGTCGTATTAGGCACCATGCAACTTCAAGCCATCGAGATTACCGAGACACAAAAACAGAGTGTGCAACAAGTAATCGCATCCAATTTGCCTGCCAACATGGGCATTGGACGACTTAAAGCTAACGCCATCAACATCGTTGAAGACTCCATCAAGGTTGACCTTAGCGAGAACTTTGGCGATGTTCCCTTCACCCGCGAGAGCATCGACCGCCTAAAGGGCGACATAAAAAGTGCTTTAGGAGAGGAATTTAACGACAATAAGGTATTCCTCACCATCGCTGGCAACGACATCGAGAACTATTTCTCAGAATTTGAGAATTCCTACAAGCGCAAGCACAATGCCTTTATCACGCCTCTTGACGAAAACAAGCTCTACAAGAAAGGATTGAGCGGCAACATTGTTGCTGTGTGGCCAAGCCATGGATGGTATTTTGAACCCTACCTTAACCGATGGGAATGGCAACGGGCACGCATGTTCCAAACCGTAGAAGACATGTACACCCACAGCTACATGATTCCGTTCATCATGCCCATGCTTGAAAATGCGGGAGCCTATGTGTGGGATGCTCGCGAACGTGACACACACAACTTTGGCGCGGTTGTCGACAACGATGGCGGCAACGCGCAGAATGGCTACCACGAGACTAACGGCAGTAAAAAATGGAAAAAAGGTGAAGGCAGCGGTTTTGCCTATAGCCGCAATGAATATAAAGACTTTGAGAATCCTTTTGAAGAAGGCAGTTATCGAATGATAGATGCCGAGAAAGACAAGAAAAAAGAAGCGACTGCCGCATGGGACGTCAATATGCCCAAAGCCGGAACCTATGCCATCTATGTAAGCTATAAATCATTGCCAAATAGCGCACATGATGCCACCTATACCATCAACTCCCTTGCTGGCGCACAGCAGTTCAAGGTCGACCAGTCAATGGCAGGGGGCGTGTGGGTTTATCTTGGCTCTTTCCAGCTTGCCAAGGGCATGAACAAGAATGTGGTAACACTGAGCAACCACAGCAGCGACAAGAAAGCAGTCATCACTGCCGACGCCATCAAGGTGGGCGGCGGCAAGGGCAACATCGTGCGAAGAGTAGCCCTACCCACTCCCGAGAACATAGCCATTGCCGAGAAGAATGAAGACACCAAGTATCTGGGCAAGGAAGGTATCGACTACCAGTATGTAGGCAGTGGCGACCACCCCTGGTTCCACCTGGGCTCACGCTACTTCCTGCAATGGTCGGGATTTCCCCACAAGGTTTACTCCACCAGCGACGGCATCAACGACTACGTTGACGACTATCGAAGCCGTGGCGAGTGGGTCAACTGGCTTGCCGGAGGCAGCGACGTGTTGCCCAACAAGCCAGGACTTAAAGTTCCTGTTGATGTCTCGTTCTGCCTGCACACCGATGCCGGAACAACTCCCAACGACGACATCATTGGCACACTGCTCATCTACTGCACAACAAAGAATGGCAAAAAGTTTGGGAAATATGAGAACGGAACCCCTCGCGAACTTTCACGACAGTTTGCCAACATCGTTTCAACCGAGGTTGTCAATGACATTCGCGCCAAGTATGAGCCAAACTGGACTCGCCGTGGCATGTGGGACAAGAGCTACTACGAGGCTCGCGTGCCCGAAGTGCCCGCCTTGCTAATGGAGCTGCTCTCACACCAGAATTTTGCCGACATGAAATACGGTCTCGACCCTGAGTTCCGTTTCGACGTTAGCCGCTCAATCTACAAGGGCATCGCCAAGTTCATATCCATGCGAGACCACCGCGATTGCGTTATTCAGCCCCTGCCTGTAAATTCTTTCTCAATCAACAAAGTGAGCGAAAGCCTTTACATGCTTAACTGGGAACCAACTCACGACCCATTATGTTCTAATGCCGACGCCAAACAGTACATCGTGCTTGAGCAGGTGGGCATCGACGGCGGCTTCAAGGAGCTGGAAATAGTTGATTCTCCTCGCTACTCGGTGCACATCGATGACAACGAGATTCACAGCTATAAAATCATTGCAATGAACGAGGGCGGACGCAGCTTCCCAAGCGAGACGCTAAGCATTGGTGTTGCCAAAAACAGCAAGGGCACTGTGATGGTTGTCAACAACTTCACCCGCATCAGTGGTCCCGACTGGTTTGAGGGCGGCAAGATTGCCGGATTCTACGACAACAAAGACCACGGCGTGCCCTACATGGAGCAAATCAACTATCTGGGCTCGCAGTTTGAATTCCGCCGCCACCTTGAATGGCGCGACGACGACGCTCCAGGATTTGGAGCATGCCGCAGCAACCACGAGACACAGAACATTGCCGGTAACACTTTCAACTATCCAACAATGCACGGTGCCGCAATCATGAAAGCTGGCTATTCTTTTGTTTCAAGCAGCGCCAAGGCGATTGAGAATGGGAGTGTCGACCTCAGCAACTACTGCACTATCGACATGATTATGGGCAAGCAGAAAGAGATTCCTACCGGGCGCGGCGTTAAGCCATCACGTTTCAAAGCACTCACTGTTGGACTAATGGACGCTCTCACGGGCTATACGCGTGCCGGAGGCAACGTGCTCATGACGGGTGCCTACGTTGCAAGCGACATTTGGGACAAGGACAAACCGGCACAAAACGAGATGAACTTTGCCAAGAACGTGATGGGCTACACATGGGTTGATGGCCGCGCCACTCTTATGGGCGAGGTTTACAGCGTGCCCTCAAGCCTCAAGATAAGCGATGGCATGGGCCGCCTCTCATTCTACAACACCCTGAACAGCGATTTCTATGCCGTTGAATCGCCCGATGCCATCAAGGCAAGCGACGAGCGTGGCGCTACTATCCTGCGCTACAGCGAGAACAACATTCCTGCCGGAATTGCATCAAGTCGTAACGGTTACAAGACTGTAGTTGTTGGATTCCCATTTGAGACCATTAAGAGTGAAACCGAGCGCGATACCTTTATGCAACGCGTACTCGATTTCTTCGAGAACAAATAGACAACTTTCTTTTCCAATTATCAACGCCAATTAAATAATTATAATCATAATACATCATGACAAAGATTAACTGTTTTATCCCCTTTGCCAATGCCGAGCAGGCACAGGCAACCGTCGATGGATTGAAAGCCAATCCATTAGTAAACAAAATCTACTTGCTTGCCAATGAAGAGGCTCAAGGCTCAATCGATGGCTGCGAGATGATAAAGGTCAACAATCTCACTTCAACAGCCACCATCAAGGCCATCGCCAACCATAGCGATGCCTGTGTTACACTTCTTTACACCAAGTATGTAACATTGAAGTTTGCACCTTATGCCATCGAGCGTTTCGTGAAAATACTTGCCGACACCCAGAGCGGTATGGTCTATGCCGACCATTACAACGTAACCGAGAAAGGTGCCGACAAAGCGCCTGTCATCGACTACCAAATGGGGTCGCTTCGCGATGACTTCGATTTTGGATCAGTGCTTGTCTTCTGCAGCGAGTGCTTCAAGAAGGCTGCTGAGGCCATGAAATCTATATATGAGTTTGCCGGGCTCTATGACTTGCGCCTGAAATTATCACAACGTTGTCCCATCACTCACATCAATGAGTTCCTTTACAGCGATGTAGAGCTTGACACGCGCAAGAGCGGTGAAAAGATTTTTGACTACGTAGACCCACGCAACCGTGGCCGTCAAATCGAAATGGAAGCGGCTGTTACCGAGCACCTCAAGGAGATTGGCGGTTATCTGGCTCCCACCAAGGTCGTTGATGGGAAAGAAGTTCCCAACTTCAAGCACATTGAGTTTGATCACGACAAGTTTGAGGTGGAAGCAACTGTTATGATTCCTGTGCGCAACCGCATCCGCACCATCCGAGACGCTATCGACAGCGTGCTTCGACAGAAGACCAACTTCAAGTTCAACCTTATGGTTGTTGACAACTTCTCGACCGATGGCACCCGCGAAGCAATAGCCGAGTATGATGACCCACGACTTATTCACATTATCGCCGACCATTACGACATGGGAATTGGTGGTTACTGGAATCTCGCTGCACACCACGCTAAAGCCGGCAAGTTTGTGGTTCAGCTCGACAGTGATGACATGTACAAGGACGAGAACACCTTGCAAACGATGGTCAACGCTTTCTATGAGCAGAATGTAGCTATGGTCGTTGGCACCTACCTGATGACCGACATAAACTGCAACCCCATTCCTCCCGGTGTTATCGACCACAAGGAGTGGACTCCCGAAAATGGGCGCAACAATGCTCTGCGAATCAATGGACTTGGAGCACCACGCGCTTTCTACACTCCAGTGCTTCGCGATGTAATGCTTCCCAACGTGAGCTACGGTGAGGACTATGCTCTTGGATTGAACATTTCACGCACCTACCAGATTGGCCGCGTCTACGAACCAGTCTATATGTGCCGCCGTTGGGACGACAACAGCGATGCCAACGTCGACGTGGTTAAGATGAACAACAACAATCTCTATAAGGACCGCATCCGCACTTGGGAGCTGCAAGCGCGCATCGCCTTGAACAAGAAAGAGTGCTGTTGCTGCTGTAAGTAAACATCACAATTGATGAAACTTGTCAAAGATATAGAAAATCTCTATTCTCGCGAGTTTAAGCAATGGGAACTGGCAAGGGAGAACTATGTCGCATTGTCTCACATGAACGTCAAGAAATTCAACTACAACGGTCGAGAGATAGTTGCGCAGTTCAACCCTTGCCGCTATAACTCGGCAGCTGCTAAGATTGATTCGGAATCACTGAGCAAGCGTGAGTGCTTCCTGTGCTCCGAGCACCAGCCCATTGAGCAAGAAACTATTCTTTGGCAGGACACTTACAAGATTCAAATAAACCCCTACCCTATTTTCAACAGGCACCTCACGTTGAGCCACGTTGAGCATCAGCCACAAGCCATCGTTCCACACATTGACCAAATGATGCAGCTGGCAGCCCTGTTGCCAGGATACGTGCTATTCTACAATGGCCCGACTTGTGGAGCTTCAGCTCCCGACCACCTGCATTTTCAAGCAGCCCCATTTAGTGAGTTACCACTATGTAGAGAAGCCATTCACGATGATTGCGACCTGAGTGTTTATTTTCCCTTCTTTTACATTATCAGGAAGAAAGCAAGCGAAGCTAAGCACTGGTTTCACGTCTTTGAACAAGGCATGCAAGAAATCAATCAAAAGGAAGGCGAGTACCCCCAAAACGTACTGTGCTGGAGAACAAAAAATGAATGGCACATCATCATCATTCCGCGCTCCAAACATCGACCCGACTGCTACGGCTACGACGAAGAGCATTTTCTCTTAAGTCCGGCATCGGTCGAATTGACTGGAGTTTGGCCCATTGCACGAGAATGTGACTTTAACCGCATAACTCCTTCATTACTTCAATCCATAAGTGAAGAAGTAACCATAAGCGAAGATGAGAAAGAACAGATTTTAGAATACTTTATTAATAACGCATAAAAGATTATGGCACAAGTTCCCCAAGTTAGAGTAGGCATCATGAATGAGCCTATGGTAGAGTTCGTGCTTAACAACTACTACCTTGTCAACGGCGAGAAAGTCACTGGTAACCAGCTGGCTCGATGCGTCGATGGCATGGTGGAATGGAACGGACGCAAGTTTAACGACCTGCTATTTGAGCCTGTCAACGTCGACACCGACTCTTTTACTCTTGAAAACGTCACCATTGGCGTTAGTTTCCACTGGAAACGCAAGGAGGACCAGACATTTCGTGGCGCGCTGCATCTCATCGTCGAGAATGACAAAATCACCACTATCAACATTCTCTCGATTGAGGAATATCTGCTTAGTGTAATTTCAAGCGAAATGAGTGCGACAGCATCGCTCGAACTCCTCAAAGCACACGCTGTGATTTCCCGCAGCTGGCTGCTTGCACAAATCCACAAAGACAACAGTGCTGCTGTCGACCACAATCCAGGGCTCCATCAGGAATTTGCTCCCGGCAACGACGATGAGGAAATCAAGTGGTGGGACCGAGACGACCATGTGAACTTCGACGTGTGCGCCGACGACCATTGCCAGCGCTACCAGGGCATCACACGGGCATCGACCGAGGCCGTGCGACAAGCCATCGAGGCTACTTGGGGGCAGGTTCTCATGTATGGTGGCGAGCTATGCGACGCGCGATTCTCAAAGTCGTGCGGTGGCGTATATGAGCAGTTCGAAAACTGCTGGCAAGACGAGCACCACCCTTATCTTGTGGCACGACGAGACGATGACGACGAGATGAACTTCCCCGACCTGACGCGCGAAGACAATGCTGCCGACTGGATTCTTTCTTCTCCACACGCTCACTGCAACACCACCGATAAGGAAATCCTCTCGCAGGTGCTCAACGACTACGACCAAGAGACCACCGACTTCTATCGCTGGCGCGTGGAGTACACTCAAGATGAGCTTTCCAAACTCATCAAGGAGCGCACCGGCGACGACTATGGACGCATTATCGACCTGGAACCTGTTGCACGCGGCACCAGCGGCAGGCTCTACAAACTGCGCATCGTGGGAGAGAAGATGACAAAGACCATTGGCAAGGAACTCACAATCCGCTATGCACTGTCGCCTACTTGCCTTTACAGCTCAGCTTTCATTGTTGAGAAAATCAACGAAATCCCCGACGGATTCCCCGAGAAGTTCATCTTGCGCGGTGCCGGATGGGGTCACGGTGTGGGCCTGTGCCAGATTGGAGCCGCCGTTATGGGCGCAAAGGGCTATCACTACGAGCAAATTCTCCTACACTACTTTATCGATGCCCAAATCAAGAGCATCTATTAACATTAAGCCAATTACTAAAACTTTATAACAATGAGCGCATTAACTAAATTCAAGCAATCACCTTGGGCATGGGTTCCCACACTTTACTTTGCCGAAGGTATTCCTTATTTTATTGTCAACAACATCTCGGTGCTTATGCTCGCCAAGATGGGAGTGCCCAACGGACAAATGGCTTTATTTACAAGTCTGCTTTACCTACCCTGGACCATTAAGCCATTCTGGAGCCCATTTGTCGACATCATCAAGACAAAACGCTGGTGGGTAATTGCTATGCAAGTGCTCATGTCGGCGGCTTTTATCCTGCTCACACTGGCAATGCCGCATCCCGACCCTGCCACGATTGCAAGCGGGCAGACTCCTATCAGCCTGTTTTACATCACCTTAATATTGTTTACCATTACCGCCTTTGCTTCGGCAACTCACGACATTGCCGCCGATGGCTTCTACATGCTGGCGCTCACTCAAAAGAATCAAGCAGCTTTTGTTGGAATTCGCAGCACTTTCTATCGCCTCTCCTCAATCTTTGGACAAGGCGTTCTCGTTTACATTGCAGGCCGCATCGAGACAAGCACCGGCAATATTCCAATGTCGTGGTTCTGGACCATGCTCGTGACGGCTGTACTCTTTAGTGCCGTGACGCTATATCACACTTTCTTTATTCCAAAGCCGGCAGCCGACAAAGCTCACCTCGACACCGAAACGACAGCCGACGGCATCAAGCAAAAGCCCACAGCAGGACAAATTTTCAAGGAGTTCGGACAGTCTTTTGCCACCTATTTCAAGAAACCAGGACTCTGGCTCGCCATAGCTTTCATGCTCCTTTACCGCTTGCCCGAGGCTTTCCTTATCAAGATGTGCACTCCATTTCTTGTTGCAGGAAAAAACGTTGGTGGCTTAGGTCTGTCTACCGAAGAAGTGGGCATTGTCTATGGCACTATTGGAGTGCTTTTCCTCACCATTGGCGGCATTCTTGGCGGCATCTATGCTTCAAAGGTCGGTCTCAAGAAATCGCTTTGGTGGATGGCGGCTTGCATGACGCTGCCATGCCTCACCTTTGTATATCTTGCCATTTGGCAGCCCGAAAACATTGTTAATATCAGTATTGCTGTAGCTATTGAGCAGTTCGGTTACGGCTTCGGCTTCACAGCCTATATGCTCTATATGATTTACTTCTCGGAGGGTGAGTTCAAGACTTCACACTATGCCATCTGCACTGCATTCATGGCATTGAGCATGATGATTCCGGGCATGTTTGCAGGCTACATTCAAGAAGCTATTGGCTATGTCAACTTCTTCTGGATGGTAATCGCCTGCTGCGTTGCCACCCTTATCGTGACCTTCCTCGCCGACCGCAAAATCGACCCCGACTACGGCCACAAATAAATCAATTCCATAATTTAAATAATAGATATGAAACGACACATTATATTAATATTAATAGCAATGGCACTGGTGACTGTAATGGCCAGTGCCGTGGTGAAACCCGGCATTGAAGTGCTGCGCGATGGCGGCTTCAAGCAACTGCAGGGCAAGCGTGTGGGACTGGTTACCAATCCCAGCGGCATCGACAACAACCTTAAATCAACTGTCGATATTCTAAACGATGCCCCCGGCGTGAAACTGGTGGCACTCTTCGGTCCCGAACACGGCGTGCGCGGCAATGCTCATGCCGGCGACAAAGTGGCCGATGCCGTCGACCCTGCTACTGGAGTGAAAATGTATTCGCTCTATGGCAAGACACATGAGCCCACTGCCGAAATGCTCAGCGACATTGACGTGCTCATTTATGACATTCAAGACATTGGCTGCCGCAGCTACACTTTCTATGCGACAATGGGGGTGTGTATGCAGGCATGTGCCAAGCACAATAAAGAGTTTATGGTGCTCGATCGTCCCAACCCACTGGGTGGCAACAAGGTGGAAGGCAACCTTGTGGAACCGGGCTATTTCTCTTTTGTGAGCAAGTATTCCATCCCCTACCTCTATGGCCTCACACCTGGCGAACTTGCCCAATACCTCAACGAGGAAGGCATCATAGCCAAGGAGTCGAAGACTGGCAAGAAGTGCCGCCTCACCGTCATCCCCATGGAAGGCTGGACACGCGACATGAAATTCCGCGACACTGGCATGCCGTGGGTATTGCCCTCGCCACAGATTCCGGCTCCCGAAAACGCATTCTTCTATCCCGTGAGCGGCATCCTTGGCGAGTTGTACATCTTCAACACCGGCATTGGCTACACTCTGCCTTTTGAATGCTTTGCCGCCTCGTGGATTGATGCCGAAGAACTCGCCAAAAACATGAATGCGTTAAACCTGCCGGGAATGCACTTCCGCCCCATCAACTACAAGCCGTTCTTTGCCTTGAGTGTAGCGGTCGACAAGTCGCTGCAAGAGGTTCACGGTGTGCAGATTTATATCACCGATTTTGACAAGGCCAACCTCGTCCTCACTCAATTCTACTTCCTGCAGGTGGTTCACGAGATGTACCCCAATCAAGAGCTTTTTGAGCAAAATCCCAAGCGATATGCTATGTTTGACAAGGTGTGTGGCACCAAGGAAATACGAGAACGATTCTGCAAGCGATATAAAGTGGAAGACATCATCGACTATTTCAACAAAGACAACGAAACATTCAAGGCTAAATCATCTAAATATTACCTCTATAAGTAGTAAGTTGTAAGTTGTAAGTATTTAGCCTCATAGTTATTCTTAGTTATTCTTAGTTACTCCTATTCACTCCTAAAAAAGAAAATGGATTCCAGCCACAAGACATATCTCAACAGCATCAGGAAATTCATTCCTAAAGAGCGCATCTACACCGATGACCTGCACTGCTTGGCATGGGGCACCGATGCGGGGTTCTACCGCAACATCCCGCAAGTGGTGGTGCGCTCAATTAATGAGCACGAGGTTTCAAGGTTACTCGCCATTGCCAATGAGTTGCAACTGCCGGTCACTTTTCGTGCAGCTGGCACCAGCCTGAGCGGACAGACTAATACCGACTCTATTCTCATTGTAGCAGGGAAGAACTGGGAGAACTATGAGGTTGCCCCCGATGCCAGCTACATCAAGCTGCAGCCAGGACTTGTGGGCAGTGAGGTAGACAAGATTCTATCGCGACACAACCGTGCATTCACGCCCGACCCAGCCAGCAAAAATTCGGCAATGGTGGGTGGCATCGTCATCAACAATGCCAGTGGCATGAGCTGTGGCACGCATGCCAACAGCGACCGCATGATGCTCTCGATGCGCATTGTGCTCGCCGACGGCACAATTCTTGACACAGGCGATGAGGCGAGCCGCGAAGCCTTCAAAAAAACTCATCCTGATTTCATCAAGCGCATTGAGGAAATTAGAGACAGGGTCATGGCCGATTCCGAGCTTGTCGACCGCATCAGCCACAAATACGACATCAAGAACGTTACAGGACTCAACATCTCGCCATTTGTCCGCTATAATGACCCCTTCGACATCATCACCCACCTCATAGTGGGCAGCGAAGGCACACTGGCATTTGCCAGCGAGTTCAAGATGAAGACAGGGCATCTCTATCCTTGCCGTGCCAGTGCCATGCTCTATTTTCAGGACATGCGAGAGTCGTGCGAGGCAGTAGTGGCGATGAAGAAAGGACCTGTCCACTGCGCCGAGATTCTTGATAAGAAATCTCTCGCAAGCGTCGACGACAACACCGGCGAAAACCTCACCGCAGTCTTAATCCAAACCTTTGCCGACAACAAAGACGAGCTGCAGAGCAACATCGACCAAATAATGGCAATTCTCAAGCCATTCCACCTATATGTGCCAGCCAATTTCACCGACGACCCTAAGGTCTATGGAAAGTATTGGGCAATTCGCTCTGGCATCTTCCCCAGCGTGGGTGGCACTCGCCCATTGGGCACAACGGTTCTCATCGAAGACGTAGCATTCCACATTGAGGATCTGCCACAAGCAACGGTCGACCTGGCACAACTGCTTGAAGACTATGGATATAACGACAGTTGCATCTATGGTCATGCCCTTGAGGGTAATTACCATTTCATCATTTCTCAGTCTTTCGACACACAGGAGGAAATAAAGCGTTATGAGAATCTAATGAGAGCTGTTGTGAACCTGGTCATCGACAAGTATGACGGTTCGCTAAAAGCCGAGCACGGTACTGGTCGCAACATGGCACCTTTTGTCAAGAAAGAATGGGGCGAAAAGGCTTATCAGGTAATGCTCGACGTTAAGCGGCTTTTCGACCCGAAAGGCATTTTGAACCCTGGAGTAATATTCAACGACGACCCTAATTGCTTCATCAAGAACCTCAAACCAATGCCCTTGACCAACGACAACGTAAACAAGTGCATTGAGTGCGGATTCTGCGAGGTAAACTGTGTGAGCAGCGGTCTTACTCTCTCGTCGCGACAGCGCATCATTGTGCAACGCGAGATTTCCCGACTTAAAGACACAGGCGAAGATCCCGAACGGCTCAAACGCCTTGAACAACAATACAAATACTATGGCGAAGCCACCTGCGCTGCCGACGGACTCTGCGCCACATCATGCCCAATGGGCATCAACGTGGGCAATTTGACACACGACCTGCGAGCTGAGCATCGTGGCAAAGGCTCAATGACTCATGCCATTGGCCACTATGCAGCACGAAACTTCTCTACTGTAAAAGGTGGTCTCAAGTCGTTGCTCTATATTGCCGACGCAGCCCATTGCTTACTGGGTGACAACGGCGTGAAAGCGGTGGGCAAAGCGATGCACGCCGTGGGGGCACCCTTATGGACTCCTTCCACTCCCAAGCCTCACAAGATGCACTTGGTTCAACAGCCGGTAAGCGATAAAAAAGTGGTTTACTTCCCCAGCTGCCTTAACCAAACTCTTGGCACAGCCAAGAACGACAACTGCATCGACCTCGTTGACAAGGTTGTTTCTTTCCTCAACAAAGCAGGATGGGAAGTAATTTTCCCCGACAACATGAAAAACCTGTGCTGCGGAATGATTTGGAACAGCAAAGGAATGCCCGACATTGCCAGGCAAAAGGCGCTTGAACTTGAGCAAGCCATGCTTAAGGCAAGCGAGAATGGCAAGTATCCTGTCATGTGCGACCAAAGTCCGTGTCTTCACCACATGCGAGAGCATTTCACCCAGGTAATGCCTCTGGAACTCATGGAATTCGTCCACGACCATGTTGCTCAAGACTTACAGTTCACACCCACCGACGAACCAATTGCTCTTCACCTCACTTGCTCTACACGGCTCATGAAGATTGACGACAAGGTTTTGAACTTGGCGAAACGCTGTTCACGCAATGTGCTCATTCCCGAGGGTGTCGGTTGCTGCGGGTTTGCAGGCGACAAGGGTTTCACACATCCCGAACTCAATGCCTATGCCCTGCGCAAACTGCGGCCGCAAATCGAGGCGGCAGGCATCTCTCGCGGCTTCTCCAACAGCCGCACATGCGAGATAGGCCTCACCACCCACAGCGGAGTTCCCTACCGGTCACTCATTTATTTGATAGACGAAGTAACAAATAAAAAAAATAATAACTAATAACAAGTCGTAGCCTTGACAATGTTCAAAACACATTGAGGAGAAATGCGACACTCTGTGAATTATGGCAAAAGATTCTAAACGACTGCTCTCGCTCGACATTTTGCGAGGAATAACAATAGCTGGAATGCTACTGGTCAACAACCCAGGCACCTGGAGCCACCTGTACACGCCACTCCAACATGCCGAATGGATAGGACTCACACCCACCGACCTCGTGTTCCCTTTCTTCATGTTTGTAATGGGAGTATCTATGTATTTTTCCCTGCGCAAGTTCAACTTCAAGCCTACCGGCAGCCTTATGCTTAAGATTTGCCGGCGCACTATCGTTTTGTTCCTTATTGGATGGATGGTGCAATGGTTCGGCATGTGGCTACGAGGGCTTTACGACCCCGACTCTCACTTCTTCACCCGAATGTTTGGAGACCTGCGCATCTTGGGAGTGTTCCAGCGTCTTGCATTAGTCTACTTCTTTGGCTCGATGATTGCTGTGCTCTTCAAGAGCAAGTTCATTCCATGGATAATTGGAATCATTCTCGTTGCCTACGCTATTATTCTGGGGGTTGGAAATGGCTATGAATTCTCTCTCGACAACATTCTCTCGCGCGTCGATTGTGCCATTCTTGGCGAGGATCACATGTATCATGAGCATGCCTTTGGAGAGGAACTGGCACTCGACCCAGAGGGCATTTTAAGCACTCTGCCATGTATCGCCCACGTTCTCATTGGCTTCATGATGGGAAAGTGCATAAACACCGTCTTCAATAACCGCGACCGCATCGTTGAGATTGCAGTGTGGGGAGCATTGATGCTACTCGTGGGATGGCTGCTGCAATACGGAATTCCATGCAGCAAGAAGGCTTGGACTTCGAGCTATGTGCTCATCACCTGTGGCATGGCATCGTGCATCCTGGCAATGCTCATCTATGCTATCGACATTAAGGGACACAATCGCTGGTGCCGATTCTTCCAATCGTTTGGAATAAACCCGCTCTTCTGCTACTTGGTTGGGACTATTCTCTCAATAGCTTTTGGGGCTGTACGCTTTGGAGTGAATACCGAGGGAGACCCTGTGACTGTTCATTCTCTAATTTATGACGCATGGAGTGCTGTAACCACAACTCCCGAGGCTGCTTCATGCCTCTATGCCATCACTTTCGTGCTCATCACCTGGTGCTTTGGCTACATTCTTTACAAGAAAAAAATATATATAAAAATTTAAATATTCAAAACTATGATTTTAATTGCTGACTGCGGATCTACCAAAATTGACTGGTGTCTGCTTAACGGAAAAAAGAAAGTTGCTCAAATCTTCACTACAGGCATGAACGCGCTGCTCATGACCGAGGAAGAAATGGCCGAATGCATCATGACCGAACTCATGCCAAGCCTGCAGGGCTATGAGGTTACCGAAATTTATTACTATGGTGCCGGCATTATCAGCGACAAAATCAAGAATCAGGTTGTAAATGCCTTAAAGCGCAATATGCCTAATGTCACAAAGATTGAAGTCGACAGCGACCTGCTGGCTGCCGCACGTGCACTTTGCCAGCATGAGCCTGGCATAGCTTGCATTCTCGGCACGGGAAGCAACAGCTGTTACTACGATGGTGAAAAGGTTGTTGACAACGTCTCGCCACTGGGTTACATCCTCGGCGATGAGGGTAGTGGTGCCGTGTTAGGCAAGCTGCTCGTGGGAGATGTGCTCAAGAAACAATTGCCCGAACACTTGTGTGAGAAGTTCCTCAAGGAGTATAACCTCGACCGTAACACAATCATCGAGCGCGTGTATCGCAAGCCTGCCGCCAACCGCTTCCTGGCTCAGTTTGCTCCTTTCCTTGAGCACAACATCAACGAGCCTTCTATCAGGGCTATCGTGATGCGCTCGTTCACCGACTTCTTCGTTCGCAACGTGGCAAGCTATCCTAATTACAAGGAGTTGCCTTGCAATTTCGTCGGCTCTATTGCCCTGTTGCAAAAGGAGGTTCTCACCGAGGCTGCAAGCAAACTTGGCATCACCATTGGCACCATCATCCAAGCCCCAATGGAAGGGCTCATCAAGTTCCACTCCAATTAGTCTTTTAGTTGTTGTATTTTTTGTTTTTGTCAATTTCACTAACCAATAAACTCACACTTCGACAAAACAAAAACTTTAAACTAAAAAACTTTGAACTAAAACCTAAAATTATGGCTTTTATTAAAATTAGCGAACAACCGTCTCTCTACAACGATCTCGAGAAGAAAAGCGTGCATGAGCTGCTCACCGAGATCAATCAGGAAGACCACAAGGTTGCCGATGCCGTACAAAAGACAATTCCACAAATCGAGCGACTCGTAACAGAAATTGTCGAGCGAATGAAGCGCGGCGGACGCATCTTCTACATGGGAGCCGGCACCAGTGGAAGGCTGGGAGTGCTTGATGCAAGCGAAATTCCTCCTACTTTCGGCATGGATCCAGGGTGGATTATCGGCCTTATTGCCGGCGGTGACTACGCGCTGCGCAATGCCGTTGAAAATGCCGAAGACGATGAGGCTCAAGCTTGGAAAGACTTACAGCAGTATAACATCACAAGCAACGATACAGTCATTGGCATCGCTGCAAGTGGAACCACGCCCTATGTTATAGGTGCTCTGCGAGATGCCAGAGCACACGGATGCCTCACGGCTGCCATCACCAGCAATCCCGATGCACCGGTTAGCGAAGTTGCCGAGATTCCCATTGAGATGATTGTTGGACCAGAATATGTTACCGGAAGTAGCCGCATGAAGAGTGGCACAGGGCAGAAACTCATCTGCAACATGATATCAACAAGCGTGATGATTCAAATGGGGCGCGTCAAGGGCAACAAAATGGTAAACATGCAGCTCACCAACAAGAAACTTGTGGACCGGGGCACTCGCATGGTGGTCGACGAACTCGGGCTCTCTTACGATGAGGCTAAGCGTCTGCTACTTCTTCACGGCAGCGTGAAGAAAGCATGCGATGCCTATCGTGGCATCTTGCAACAACAAGCATAAAAACAACCGATTATGAAACGCATTATTTTATTATTAATAGCTTTTTCTACAGCTTTTATAGCTTTGATGGCTCAAGCTCCGGCTCGCACTGCCAATCAGGACAAATACTATGTGCGACGCGCTACCCACTTCGATGACTTGCCTGTATATCGCAACGACATCATCATGCTTGGCAACAGCCTTACCGATGGTGCCGAGTGGAACGAGCTGCTGCGCAACCCGCGCGTGAAGAACCGTGGCATTATTGGCGACATCGTGCAGGGACTTTACGAGCGCATGGAACCTATCCTGAAGGGGAAACCTCGCAAAATCTTTATTCTCAGTGGGGTCAACGATGTGTCGCATGGTGTTGACGGCGACAGTATTGGGCGAGCCATGGAAAAACTCATTATCCTCATTAAGCAACGTTCACCACGCACTAAAATCTATCTCCAGTCGATGCTACCCTTCAACACCGACGTGCAGATGTGGAAACTGCTAAAAGACCGCGAGCAGGTTGTCATTGATGGCAATCGAGCCATGGAGGAGGTTGCAAGACGCCAGCATGTCACTTGGATAAACCTCTACCCTCTCTTTGTTGATAAAAACGGCAAGCTGCGTGAAGAACTCACCAACGACGGCTTGCATCTGTTGGGACCAGGCTACATTATTTGGCGAGATGCCATTCTCAAGTACACTAAGTAGCCCATCGATTTTCCATAACAACTAACTCACAGGCTCCCGGGTACGTGCTCAGGAGCCTGAATATTTATTCGCAACACCTGTTCACCTTATTTTTTAGGCATTCTACTGAACGCATTTTACCGTTTGAATATTTCTTTCTAATTTTGTCGCAAGAATACACATTAAATAAACCAAACTTATTTTTATGACAAAAAACAAGCTAATAGTCTTGCTATTGCTTTGCCTTAGCATGACTTTATGGTCTAACGCTGCTCCAGTAACTCAAGAGCAAGCAAAACAAGAAGCCACAAGATTCTTGCTTAACAAGCACAAGTCTAACGGCAATCTTAAGTTTGCCGCAAGTGGTAATAAACAGTTAAAGGAAGCCGGCACAAGCGAGGCAGCCTATTATGTTTTCAACATTGGCGCCAACCAAGGATTTGTGATAGTGTCGGCCGACGACCGCACCAACCCCATCCTTGGCTACAGCGACGAGGGCTGCTTTGACGAAGCCAAAATTCCTGCCAACATGAAGGCATGGCTCGATGAGTATGCGTTGCAGCTCACCCAGCTCGACGAGGTGAAGCCCGCCGACCTAAAGAAGGTCCTCGCCGCTCCCAAAGCCGAGAACGTGATTGACACCCGCAACTCTATCGCACCACTCATAAGCACCAAGTGGGACCAGGCTACTCCCTACTGGAACGAGTGCCCCCAGTTCATGATCAGCGATGATGAGGCCGACGGCTACGAGCTCGCCTACACTGGCTGCGTGGCAACCTCAATGTCGCAGCTAATGAAGTTCTATAACTATCCCGAACAGACTACTCAAGTTATACCGGCTTACTCCTTTACCTATGGCGACGGCAACTACAACTACTCAACCGTGCAGATGCCCGAACTGCCCATCACCACCTTTGACTGGGCTCACATGCGCGACACCTATACCGGTGCCGAGGACGAGGTCTATACCAGTGCTGTGGCTCACCTCATGTTCTACGTGGGCTGCGCATTGAAGTCGCAATATGGAACCTCGGCAACAGGTGCCTACACCGACGATATTCCCAAGGCATTTGGCCTCTTTGGCTACGGCTCAAAGCTCGCTTACCGCAACGACTACACTCAAGAGGTGTGGGACAATATGGTTTACCAAGAGCTCGCCGCAGGACGCCCCATGATTTATAACGGCACTGCTGGCAGTGGCGGTGGACACTCGTTCATCTGCGACGGCTACGAGTATGGCAACTACTTCCACATCAACTGGGGTTGGGGTGGCATGGGTAACGGCTACTTCCAGCTCGCAGTGATGAACCCCTATGCCAGCGGCATTGGCGGCTCGAGCAGCGCCGAGGGCTACAATATGAAACAGAACATCGTCTACAACGTGGTGCCTGGCGGCGCTGCTCCCGGTAGCGATGATGACGAGGAAGAACCAGCATTAACAGCTACTTTCACTAACGGACCCTCTGGCTGGGATCGTGACTCGAAGTCTAATCCCTTTAAGATTTATAAATCGAAGATTGTTAAGGTTGGCTATAGCGACCACTCAGGCTCGGGCAAGAAGTTCAAGACTGCCCTCGCTCTACAGAATCCCGCCGACGGCACATTCACCGTGCTGCCCAACTCGGAGGACAACATCTACATGCAAGTCACCACATCGGCTTTGGGGCAAACCCACAGCTTCGGTAGTGGAGTTGGTTCACAAGATGCCCAAGTTATCCCCTTTGGCGCTGGCCTCACTGGCACTTATCACCTGATAGGTGTATATCAAGTGGAAGGCACCACCGAGTGGAAAGCCATGAAAGAGACCGACCGCCACTATCTTGAAGTGAACATGAGCAACAACTATTGCCAGGCTAACGCTCACCCAGTAATCGACTTGCAAACCACTAACTGGGAATTCACCGGTGGTGAAAAGGTTGGCGTGAAAGAACAGATTAATGTAACCTTGAAGAACAACAGCGTTGACCGCTACTATGGCGACCTGTATCTTGACTTTGGCGGACAGCAGATTGACGAGTACTCACAGTACACCACCGTGGTAACCGGCGAGGTTCTTGCCGGTCAAGAGTCGGTTGTCACCTTTAACGTGCGCCCAACTTCATCGGGTACCAAGAGCGTAAGGCTCATGCGACTTGACCAGTATGGCAGCTTCATCATCATCGGCACAGGCTCGGTAACCATCGCCGAGAGCACCGAGGCCGAGGAGCTTAACCTCTCGGTTGTTATCAAGGCCGAGAATGCTTCTAAAGAGGCTTACACCAATGGCACCGACATCACCTACGGTGAAATCTACGACAGCCGCGCTCGCTTCAGCGCCGCCATCACCAACCACAGCAGTGGCGAGTACAACAAGTACATCCTGGCTCCCCTGTTCCTCATCACCAAGAACGAGGACGGCACAGTTTCGGGCTCGATGGTAACCTACAAGCAGGAGACCATCTCGCTCGCCGCAGGTGAAACCAAGACATTCTACTTCGACTTCGACAACCTCGCCTACGGCTCGACCTACTCAATGAACATCTACGCCCGCAACAACGTTCCCGACAGCGAGGACGCTTCGCACGTCGACAACATAGTTGAGCGTGGCAAATCGCTCTACTACGACATCCTGCCAGGTATCATAACCTGGAATGGCGATGGCTCTCGCACCGGCTACAAGCCCGAAGATAACTTCCAGATTGCTGCCGACGTTGCCGCAGTAAGCCTCGAAGGCTTGAGCAACTTCAGTATCGTGCCAAACGACAACCCCAATGTCATCTACTTCCTCGACAAGGATGCTGAGGTTCCAGCAAGCCTCAACGGACGCAACATCGTTAAGGACGCAACCGCTACAAGCATCGTTCTCAAAGACGGATATAGCTACTTTACTCCCATGAGCTTCACAGCTCAGAACATCAGCTACGAGCGCACGTTTAGCAAGGCTCGTCAGGCTGACGTTGCCGAGAACTGGAGCACCATCGTGCTGCCTTTCACTCCCTCAGCAGTCAGCAGCAGCGACATGTGGGTAGAGCGTTTCTCTCAAGAAGCCGACGGCGAGGCAACTTTCAGCGAAGTTGAGAACATCGAGGCCAACGTACCTTACATTATCGCCCTCAAGAAGAGTGCTAACCTCACTGGCACACCTATCACATGGAACGCCAGCAACGTGCTTCTCAAGCCCGAACCTATTGCCTACACCAGTGGTGAGACTTATCTGATGGCTGGCTCGTTCGTAAACCAATCGCTCGATGACATCTATGCCGTTAACACTGCTGGCTCACATGCCAAGTGGGCCGAGGGTGCACAGACAGTAGAACCCTTCCGCGCTTATTTCAAGGAAATTGAGGTTGCCGACAACCATACCGATATCCCACTTCCCGGCGAGGAGCAGCAAGGCGGCATTGAGGAAGTTACTCTTGCCGAGCTGGTAGCAACTGGCACTGTGGGCAATGAATACTCCATTTCTAACCCACTTACTATTGTCTATGTTTCGAACGATTGCAAGACTGTTTACGCCAAGGATGACAACCAATTTGCTTTAAGGAATCAGGTTCCATATATTCCAACTGAGGAACAGCTCAACCACTACTACGTATATGATGATCCCGAATTGTTTGACCAGAGCAACTGGATTGCCATAAATCTGCCACAGGCTCTTGAAGATAATGAATACTACCTCAATGGCACCATCACCAACCTGCAGGGTATTCTCAACAACAAGCTCAACCCTGAGATAACTCTTGAAGCGGCGCCCACCATCACTCCTGGCAGCTCACAGTATAAGCCAAACACTATGATGACTGCAAACTTTGATGACGATAACACTTATTTCTTTATTCCTCCTAAACCACAGGAGATTGTAAATATCAGGTGGGCTATTTATAAAGATGGAGCTTTCTATATGACTAAGGGCAATAACAACGTTAACATCGAGCATTTCAATGGTGCAGTAAAAATTGCCGACAACAGCATTATTAGCAGCAATATGTTTGAGCAAAACGTTATGTATGACCTTAAAGTTATTGTAAAGGCTTTAAAGCCACGAACTGCTGCTACCATGCGTGCTGCTTACAATTCCAACGAGGTGGAACCGGGAAATATAAGTTCCTACTACGAGATTAATGTGTTTGATGCTAAAGCCGATGATGTTCCTACCTCAATCGACAATATTGGCATGGAAAAGAACATGAATAATGTTTATTATAACCTTATGGGACAACCTGTAAGCAACCCCACACCAGGCATCTACATCCACAATGGCAAGAAAGTGATTGTAAAGTAATACACACATCAATAACAGTTTAAAGTAATTTTTTCTTAAGGCAGGAGCTTCATCACTCCTGCCTTTTTCGTGATCATTTCGTGATCATCAATGAAAAAAAAATTTTTTTCATGAAAATATTGACTGAAATAAAATGTTTTTTCATTAACTTTGTAGTTTGAAACGAAAAAATGTAATACCCTAATTCATTGCACACTCTATTTTGTTGATTTACAGAGGGCTATTGGGTATTTGTGTAAAAAGATAAAACGAGGATACTGACATGAAAATATTTACCAACGAGGCCATAAAAAAAATTGACCGCGAGACTATCGCTGCCGATGGCATCACCGAACTCGACCTCATGGAGCGAGCGGCTTCGGCTGTTGCCTATGAAATCATTTCACGATGGCTAACGACCAAGCGCATTGTAATCTTTGCCGGTCCAGGCAACAATGGAGGTGACGCGCTGGCTGTAGCACGCATGCTATATGAGCAGGGCTACCGTCCCGAGGTCTTCTTGTTCAACATAAAATCATCACACCTGAGTGAGTGCTGCGCTGCAAACCGCAAGCGACTCATTGACATGGGAAACATCGATTTCACCGAGATTATCGACAATTTCACTCCTCCCGAGCTGGGACCCGACGACGTGGTTGTTGACGGTCTCTTTGGCTCTGGGCTCCACAGCCCGCTCAAGGGGGGCTATACCTCTTTGGTACAATATATCAACAACAGCGAGGCTTTCATCGTTTCTATCGACATGCCTTCGGGATTGTTCTGTGAATGGAACGAGGGCAGCGACCGTCGCAACATCATACGCGCCGACCTAACACTCACATTTGGAAGCAAACGACTATCATTCTTCTTTAGCGAGAATGCCGAGTTCATTGGACAGTGCATTGTGCTCGACATTGAGCTGAATGCCAATGCCATCGACTCTACTCCTGCCGATTATTACTTAATCGAAAAGGAAGACGTGCGCAACATGTTAAAGCCGCGCGACCCGTTCATCAACAAGTATGACAACGGAACTTTACTGCTCATTGCAGGTAGCTACGGTATGATGGGAGCAGCAATTCTGGCGGCTCGGGGGGCTCAGCGAATTGGTGCGGGATTAGTGACAGTGCACGCTCCAGCCAGTGCCAATACCATAATGCAGACTTCATGTCCTGAGGCTCTTTTTGAAGCCGATGAGAGTGACATCTGCACCACCATCATCAACAGTAAGCGCCGTTTCAGCGTCGTGGCTTTAGGACCTGGCATGGGAACAAGCGACGAGACTATCGATGCAGTAGACCATTTCTTGAAAAACTACCGCAAGCCATGTCTGCTCGATGCCGATGCCCTCAACTGCATCGCGGCACGCCCCATGCTCTTGCGCAGTATTCCCAAGGGCTCTATCATCACCCCACACACCGGCGAATTTGACCGCCTGTTTGGCAAGAGCGTGACCGACGAAGAACGCCTCAAGCGCGCTATCAACCAGTCTAAGATGTATAACATCACCATCGTCCTCAAGGGACATTACACCATGATGATACGCCCCGACGGCAAGGTCTATATCAACAGCAGTGGCAACCCCGGCATGGCAACCGCGGGTAGCGGCGATGTGCTCACGGGCATGATTGCTGGATTGATAGCACAAGGCTACAGCCCCGACAACAGCGTGTGGATGGGGGTTTACATACACGGACGCGCAGGCGACCTTGCCGCACAGAAACTTGGGCAGAACAGCCTCATCGCCAGCGACATCATCAACAACATTGGTTCCGCCATTCTCGACATTAAGCGACAATAGTTTAATTACAATATGTAATCACAGCTAAAACCCACTTTTTTCAAGGCCGACGGCATTAAAGGATGGTATTTTAAGTTAAAATATGTTTTTTGTTTCATTTTTGATATAACGAAGTTTAAAATCAAAAATGCCCGTAACCTTAGGTATTAAAGTGGATGTAACAATTTGAAATCACAATTCATTTACAAAGGTAAATGTTTAAGAACGTTTAGGGAGGTTGCCTGGTTGAGGCAGTCTCCTTAACTTTGCAGTATCAAAAAAGAAAAAAGGTTCATCTTAACGTGTAGTGTTATACACTTTGAACCTTAAGTTTAATGCAAATTAAAGAGCAAATGAAGTTATTTACCAAATTATTTATCTACACATTTTTTATTTTTACAACACCTCTTTTCTCCACTCAGGCAGGAAATCCCAACCCTGACAAATATATTATCCCCTTTGACCAACCCGCACTCAACGATGCTGCAGAGACCGAGCTGCAAGTAAACAGCCTTCTCGCCTATGCACGCCGTTTTCGTGGCGTACCCTATCGCTACGGTGGCATGAGTCCTAAGGGCTTTGACTGTTCGGGCTTCACAAGCTATGTATTTAAAGAGTTTGGCTATCAGCTGGCACGACGTGGCAGCCACCAGTTCCATAACGGCGAGCGCGTTAAGCGCAGTGAGCTTCAGCCTGGCGACCTCGTCTTCTTTGGCGGCCGTGGCAACGGACCCGGTATTGGCCATGTAGGCATCGTCACAGCTGTTGACGGCAACGGCAGCGATTTCACTTTCATTCATGCGTCATCCCACCGCGGCATCACCGAGAGCCACTCTACCGAGAGTTACTACCGTGCACGCTACCGCAATGCCTGCCGCATCATCAACAAAGGCACCGTCGGCAACAAGGTTGAAGAACTGACTGCCGAGAATTTATAAATCGAGCAATCATCAAAAACGAGTATAAAACGAGAGAGACCGGCCCTTAATTGCTGGTCTCTCTTGTTGTTTTCAACCTATTGATGCAACTGATTACGCTTCTTCGGCAACTGGCTGTTTTTCGGGATTCTCTAAACCGAAGCACACCTTGATGGCATGACGTATTGCCTTAGCGTCACGTCCGTTGCCCTTAAGAATCTTGAGTACGGTTCTAATGTAGTCCTCACGGCTCTTGAGCCCACACAGACCCGCTACTCCGCTTTGATTGAGCATCAACTTCTGGTTATAGACCTTGAGCACCTTGGCATAATCTCGCTTTTGCACATAGACATGAAACTCACGACACAGCAGCTCGTAGATGCCACGCGGGTTAATCTCGTTGACAAGGTCTATCATGTGATCCTCCAACGCGCTGATATTGCGGAACTTCATGTCAACACGCATCTCAACGTCGTGCTTCACGCGGTGACGAGTATGCTGCAAGGCCTGCTGCTTGATTTCATTGTCAAAGTTCTTAATCACTGCACGACTGGCACTGGCAAACACGTCATGCTCGTTCTTGTGGCGGTGACGAGCCACGGCACGAATCACACCCTCGAGCATGAGTATGTTCTCTATCTCAGCAACATCGGGTACCAGAATTTTCTTCTTGCGAAGGTATTCCACTTCCTTTTCATCTCGACGGTCACGGTCAACTATCCCCCAGCTGTCAAGGTGGTGCAAGGCCTCAAGACCGTTGAATGAGCGCACGCTTTCAATCACCTTGTTACAACTGCCAAGTGGCTTTATTGTGTATTCAGGGAACACAAGCGCGTAGAGCCTGGAATCGATACTGTGCTCCTCGTCACCTTCAACAAAGAGTACTGGCTTGCGAGTGCCCAGCAGGTCGATATATAAGCTGTCGCTCAGGTTGCTACTCGACTGTAGCACCTCATAGTCCCAAGTAATTTGCTCGGGATTGAAACCCTTCACCCAAATGCACTTGTTGTCGATGCGTGAGTTGGCAAAGTCCACATCGTGGGTGCTGTAGACAAAGGTGCAGTCGGGGCGCATTTCCTCAATAACGTTCCACAAGGTCTGCATAATCGAGGGGTGGATAAAAGTCTCGGGGTCGTCAACAAAAATCACGGCATCTTCCATGGCATAGAGCACCGCTCCAAGATAATAGAGCACGGCCTTCTCACCGTCGCTAAGTCGAAGCGACGAGTATTTGTCGGTCTGGCCTTCGGTAGTGAAAAGCAATTTGCCGTTCTCTCGCAGAATCTTGTTCTTGGGAAACACCTCTTGCCACATCTTCACAACCTTATCAAGCTTAGTCTTGGGAAACTCCATCTCCTCCCTCATCAGCTGGTGAGCCTTGAAGTTCATCAGGCTGCGGAACTCATCAATCATCATCACATAGGTGAGTTTGTCAAACTCGCTCTTTGCCGTGTTGACAACTTGCTGCATGTTCTGGTTGAGTTTGTCGAAGCGCTCGCTGATAGAACCCTTGTATTTCTGTTCCTCATGCTCGACTGGAAACAGTGCCCTTAGTGCCGAGATGCGGAATGCCTGCTCGCCACACTGCTCCACAAGCTTGTTCACAAAGCGTGTCTTGCCGGCTCCATTGGCACCAATGATGGTCACCTGACGCGCCTCCCTCAGTATCTCGCCTTTTTCGCTGTTTATCTTGTTAGGTAGTAATAAGTCCATAGTATTTGCCGTTTTTTGGTCACACATGCTTTTCAGCTTGTAAAAATAGAAAGAACTTGCGGCATCTCCAAAAATATGCCACAAGATTTACCACTTTTACACCAAAAT
>CAMJZF010000013.1 GCA_946410125.1 uncultured Prevotellaceae bacterium
TATGTGGTGGGCAACGAGCAGAACTACCACTTCCAGGTGCTCTCGCTGCTGCTCGACCGCCTGGGCTTCAAGTGGGGCAAAGACCTGATTCACTTCTCCTATGGCATGGTGGAACTACCCAACGGCAAGATGAAATCACGCGAAGGCACCGTGGTCGATGCCGACGACCTCATGGACAAGATGGTCGACGACGCCCTTGCCATGACCAGCGACCGCCTCGAGGGCATGAGCGACGACGAGAAGCGTGAGGTTGCCCGCATCATTGGCATGGGAGCACTCAAGTACTTCATCCTCAAGGTTGACCCACGCAAGAACATGCTCTTCAACCCCGAGGAGAGCATCGACTTCAACGGTAACACCGGGCCCTTCATCCAGTACACCTACGCACGCATCCAGTCGCTGCAACGCAAGGCGGGCGACAACTTGCCTGCACTCAACGTTGAGGCAGTCACCCCCAACGACAAGGAGATTGCCATCATTCAGCGCGTTGCCGACTTCACCAGTGTGGTTGAGGAAGCCGGCAAGACCTACAGCCCGGCACTCATCGCCAACTACACCTACGAGCTCGCCAAGGAGTTTAACCAGTTCTACCACGACTACAGCATCCTCAAGGAAGAGGACGAGAACGTTAAGGCGTTCCGCTTAGAGCTCTCACGCACCGTTGCCGGCGTGATAAAGCGAGCTTTCTCGCTCTTGGGCATAGAAGTTCCCGAACGCATGTAATTTTTAGTTTTCAGTTCTCATTTTTTAGTTATTTTCTGTTGGCGGAAGTAAGCTGAACTATAGAGCTTATGGGATAAATTTTGAAAAAAAAAATCAACCAAAACAAAGCAAATAAAAATTTTGGCACACTTTTTGCAAAAAACAAACTAAAAACTGACAACTGATTACTGATTACTGACAACTGATTACTAAAAACTCCAACTATATGAATTACAACAATCTTCCACCGCTGCCACAGCCTCAGGCTACTCAGGCAGCACCACAACAAAGCGAGTGGTCACTCACCGCCTACATGACGCAAGTCATGCGCAAGGTCTATGTAAAAATGTTCCTCGGACTGCTTGTTACAGCCATCACATCATGGCTGGTGCTTAGCAGCCAGTCGTTGCTACTCACCCTAATTCAAAGCCGTGGATTACTCATTGGCTTGTGCGTTGGTGAGCTGGCACTGGTCTTCACCCTATCGATGGCAATCAACAAGCTCAGTTCGCCCGTAGCAACCTTGCTGTTCTACCTCTATGCAGTGCTCAACGGCGTGACCCTTACACCCATCTTCCTGGTTTACACCATGTCGTCGATAGCACTCACATTCTTTGTTACAGCCGGTGTATTCCTGGCTATGTCAATCTATGGCTACACTACCAAGAGCGACCTCACCAAGTTTGGAACTTTCATGGTAATGGCACTGATTGGCCTCATCGTGTGCACAATCATCAACATCTTCTGGGCCAACAGCGTGATGGACTGGATCATTAGCTTTGCCGGTGTGGCAATCTTTATAGGACTCACCGCCTGGGACACACAGAAGATCAAGCAGATGGCACAAGAGACCGACGAGGCCAACGCCGGCAAGCTCGCCACTCTGGGAGCGCTCTCGCTCTACCTCGACTTCATTAACCTGTTCCTCTACCTGCTGCGCTTCCTTGGCAACAGGGAATAGGATTAGGAGTGGCTATGAGTAGCTATGAATGGCTATGAGTGGCTATGAATGACTAAGAACCAAATAAAAGGTCGCCTCTACGCAAGCAAGTAGCGGCGGCTTTTTTTGCGCTCAAAAAACTCGATTCTTGCACTTTTTTTCAAAAAAAAGTAAGAATTTTAGCTTTTAGCAATGATATTGGCAAATTTATTTCTATCTTTGTAAGTTGCATAGGATGGAAAGCATCCTGTAGCATTTTAACGAGATAATATCATTAAATATATAGAAGATTAATACAATATCAACTATATAATTGAAATTTAAATTATTACCGAATATGTTGAAACGATTTTTCCTGGTAGTGTGCGGGTCTTTTGTGGGAACTTTCTTAGCTTTGTTGTTCTTCACACTCACAGCCGTCATCATGAGTTTTATTATCTTTGGCTCAATGGCAAGCGCCAAAGGCAACGTAAAGATTGAGAAAAACTCAATCATGTATGTTAAGCTCGACGGAACGCTCAGCGAGCGCGACGGCGGGGCTAATGCGTCGCTGATGATGCTCATGCCCAACAACCAGGGCGGTCAGAGCCTGTCTACTCTCATCAAGGGCTTGAAAATTGCCAAGGAAGACAAGAATATCAAAGGTCTCTATCTCGACTGCCGTGGCATGGCAGCGGGCATGGCTTCACTCTATGAATTGCGTGAGGCCATCAAGGACTTTAAAGCCAGCAAGAAATTCATCTATGCCTATGGCGACGAAGGAATATTGCAGAGCGACTACTACCTCGCCTCGCTTGCCGACAGCATTTTCCTTAACCCTGAGGGCGCGGTCGACATCCATGGCTTGGGCTCAATGACCCCCTACATGAAAAAACTGCTCGACAAAGTGGGCGTTGAAGTGCAAGTAGTGAGGGTTGGCACTTTCAAGAGTGCTGTGGAGCCTTTCATGCTCGACCAGATGAGCGATGCCAACCGCGAGCAGCAGGAGCATTACTTAGGCAGCCTGTGGGGAGTAATCTCTAAAGACATGGCAACCGACCGACACATCGACACCACCAAGTTTGCTGCCCTCACCGACTCGTTAATGTTAACAATGAGTGCCCAGGAACTGATGAAAAACAAGCTCGTTGACAAGCTGTGCTACCGCACCGAAATGGAAGACAGGCTGCGCCAGCTCACCGACGTTGACAAGAAAGACGACTTGAAGCTCGTTACTGCAAGCGACCTGGTTGAAGCCAGCGACAGCCCATTTGGCACAGGAAGCGATGTAGTGGCAGTGCTCTATGCCACAGGCGAAATTTACAGCGGAACCAGGAATGGGGGTGGCATTCCGAGCATCAATGGCGAAGAAGCCATTTACAGCGAGACACTTGCCAAGCAAATCAGAGAGCTGCAGTTAGACGACAACGTTAAAGCCCTCGTCCTGCGAGTCAACTCTCCTGGCGGTAGTGCCTTTGGCAGCGAAGAAATTTGGAAAGCCCTTGAGGACTTCAAAGCCAGTGGCAAACCATTGGCAGTGTCGATGGGCGACTATGCCGCCTCGGGTGGCTACTACATCTCATCGGGAGCACAGCGCATCTTTGCCGACCCATTGACAATAACCGGCAGCATAGGCATCTTTGGCATGATTCCTAATGCCAGCAACTTCATCAACAACACTCTGGGCGTGAAGATGGAAGAAGTTCACACCAACGAAAATGCCATTGCCGGCACGCCTTACAAGCCACTCACCGACAGCCAGAAAGCAGCATTGCAACGCATGGTGGAGCGCGGCTACGACACTTTTACAAAGCGTTGTGCGCAAGGTCGCAAGATGTCGCAAGACTCTATTAAGGTGATTGGTGAAGGGCGAGTTTGGGACGCTCTAACTGCCTATAAAATCGGACTCGTCGACCAACTGGGAGGACTCGAGGACGCAATAAAATGGGTCGCTCTACAGGCCAAGCTCAAAGATGGCGACTACTCGGTTGTAGACTATCCTAACATGGAAATGTCGTTCATGGAAATGCTCAACTCAATGCAGGGAATGAGAATCGAGAACGAAATGCGCTCCCGCATGGGCATTTTCTACAACAGCTATGAGCAACTGCAGGCTATCCTCAACCGCGACCGCGTGCTCTGCCTCATGGAGCCAATTGAAATTGTTTTTTAAGTAGAGATATATTGTTTTTTAAAAAAAGTAACTGAGAATAAATACATCAACTCACACTGATGGATTTAGACAACATATTCAGGGCTTCCCGAAATGTGCTCACAGCAACCGAAAAAGTGCTGCTAACACCCTTGTCATGGCTTTACGGAGCAGGGGTTTGGGTTCGACAGATGGGTTTCAAGACCGGCCTGCTCAAGCAGGTGGAATTTGACATTCCCGTTATTACCATTGGAAATGTCACAGTGGGCGGCACCGGCAAGACACCACATGTCGAGTACATCGTTTCGCGCTTGTGCCGAAAATATGAGATTGCGGTGCTGAGCCGAGGCTACAAGCGACACACCAAGGGCTTTGTGCTTGCCAACGATAACCTCTCGCCAGTAGATTTAGGTGATGAACCTTACCAGATTTATCGCAAGTTTCGCGGCATGGTAACGGTGGCTGTGTGTGAAGATCGTCGAAAGGGCATTAACAACCTGTTGCGCATCAAGCCCGACATTAACCTTGTCATCCTTGATGACGCTATGCAGCATCGATATGTTAAGCCACAGGTAAGCGTGGCAATGGTCGACTACAACCGCCCTCCCTACGAGGACAAGCTCTTGCCGCTGGGCTCCTTGCGTGAGCCTGCCGACCGCATCCTCAAGTGCGACATGGTGGTTGTCACCAAGTGCCCCGACGAGGTCAAGCCCGTTGACCTGCGCATGATAAAAGAGCACCTGGAACTGTTCAAGTATCAGCAGCTTTATTTCTCAAAGGTGCGGTATGGCGCTCCCGAACCGGTGTTCCCAATTGGCAACCCCGACCTCACATCACTCAACTGGCTTGATGAGGACGACCTCATCCTGGGCGTTGCTGGCATTGCCAACCCACGCCCCTTTGCCAAGTATCTTAAGCAGTTTGGCACTCGTCTCAAGGTAATTCACTACGACGACCATCACACCTACACCCGCGATGACTTCCGTTACATCTTCAAGCTCTTCAAGGAACTTGAAGGAAAAAGAAAATACATAGTCACTACCGAGAAAGATGCAGTGCGCATCCTCAACAGCCCATATTTTCCTCCCACGAGGCAAAACGACATCTATTTCATACCCATTCAGGCCGATTTCCTCAACTATGAGGACCGCGACTTCATCACCGAGCTTCAAAGGAAGATTGAAGGCATCGAAGACTTGTGATAAAGTTTATTGGGAATGAGACGATTAACAACTTGTTGACTTTTTATTAACTCTAATACAATATCTATGACTAAAGAAATTAACTGGCTGGAAAAAATTCAAGAAACCGCTGCTTTCATCAAGGAGAAAGTGGGCGGCAAAATGCCTAAAGTAGCAATTGTTTTAGGTTCAGGATTAGGCAACTTGGCCGACAAAATCGACATCAAGGTTGCCATTCCCTATGGTGAGATTCCTAATTTCCCCATCAGCACCGTTGAGGGGCACAAGGGTCAACTCATCTTTGGCATGCTGGGCAAGAAATATGTAATGGCGATGCAAGGACGTTTCCATTACTATGAAGGCTACTCGATGAAGGAAGCCACGTTCCCAATTCGCGTAATGAAGGCCATTGGCGTGAAAGTGCTGTGCGTTAGCAACGCCGCTGGCGGCATGAACCCTGACTTCCGTGTGGGTGACGTGATGCTTATCACCGACCACATCAATCTCTTCCCCGACCACCCGTTGCGCGGCAAGAACTACAACGAACTTGGCCCACGCTTCCCTGCCATGAATGAGGCTTACAGCCACCGCATCAACGACTTGGCACGCAAGATTGCCAAGGAGCACAAAATCAGGCTCATGGAAGGAGTCTATGTGGGAACGCAAGGCCCCACTTTCGAGACCCCATCGGAGTATCGCTTCTTCTATCGCATTGGCGGCGACGCAGTGGGCATGAGCACAGTGCCTGAGGTGATTGTTGCCCGCCATGCCGACATGGAAGTGTTTGGCCTTAGCGTTATCACCGACCTCGGCGGTGAGGGCATCTTTGTTGACGTCTCTCACGAAGAGGTTCAGCAAGCCGCCACTAAGGCCGAGCCCATCATGACCTTGATGGTACAGGAGGTAATTAACAACCTCGACGAGGTATAAAAATTCCTCTAACCTACAAGAATGACTACAGATTATTCTGATTCTTAAAGAAAATCAGAATAATCTGTAGCTATTATCATTAACCTCAACATCAACTAATATTACTAAGAATGAGTGAGACTGAGATTTCCACTTTAGGAGAATTTGGGCTTATCGACAGCCTGACACGTGACTTTAAGGTAAAAAATGACTCTACTGTGCGTGGCGTGGGTGACGACTGCGCCGTGCTTGACTATGGCAACAAAAAGACGCTTGTGACGACCGACCTGCTACTCGAAGGCATCCATTTTGACCTCACCTACACCCCTCTCAAGCACTTAGGCTACAAGGCTGTGGCAGTGAACCTGAGCGACATCTATGCCATGAATGGCACTCCACGGCAAATCACCGTTTCATTGGGAATTTCCAAGCGCTTCACCGTTGAGCACATCAATCAACTTTATTCTGGCATCTATGCCGCATGCGAGAAGTATGGCATCGATTTGGTGGGCGGCGACACTTCGGCATCGGTAACTGGCCTGCTCATCAGCATCACTTGCATTGGTGAGGCCAACGAAGACGAAATCGTGTATCGCAACGGTGCTCATGACACCGATTTGGTGTGCGTGAGCGGTGACCTGGGAGCCGCCTACATGGGGCTGCAACTGCTTGAGCGCGAACGTGTGGCAAGCGAAGGGCAGAAAGACTTCCAACCCGACTTTGCCGGTCGCGAGTACCTGCTTGAACGTCAAATTAAGCCAGAACCACGTGCCGACGTGATTGCCGAGTTGCGGGAATTGGGCATCAAGCCCACTGCCATGATGGATATTAGCGATGGGCTGTCGAGCGAGTTGTTGCACATTTGCAAGCAGAGCAAAGTAGGCTGCCGCGTGTATGAAGACCGCATTCCCATCGACTACCAGACCGCTGTCATGGCCGAGGAGCTGAACATGAACCTTGTCACAGCCGCAATGAATGGCGGTGAGGACTATGAGCTGCTATTCACCGTGCCGCTCACCCAGCACGAAAAGGTGGAGCAAATGAAAACGGCGCGACTCATTGGCCGCATTACAAAGCCCGAACTGGGAGCCTACATGGTTACACGCGATGATGCCGAAGTAGAAATACGCGCACAAGGCTGGAACGCCTTTGATAATGCATAATGCACAATTCATAATGCACAAACGAAACTGCCTAACACATTTTGTCTTAGGCAGTTTTGTTATCTCATTTATATATGATATCTGCCACCTTCAAGGTCAAGCAATGGAAATTATCGGCGGTAATGGCGTTTGTAGCTTTTCTTGGAACGTGAAGACTTCGAATATTTTTTAGCATCTTTTTTCTTCATTGGCTTCACAGTCTTATAATTATACTTACCATTAGATTTTGTACTTTCTTTTGTGCCTTCCTCGCTAATATCTTTCTCTTCACCATTGGCATTGCTTTCCATCGCCTTTATTTTCTTGTAGAGCTTCAAAGCTTCCTCGCCGGCATGACGTAAACTTTGCTTGCTGTCGCTGTTGATGCCATATTTTTCGGGAGGCGGTATAACAAGCACCGATCCATGAGGAATCTTGTGATAGTTAGGATATTTATCCTGATTCTCACGAGCTATATACACCCAGAAAACCTGGTCGCCATAGTGCTTCTTAGCCATTAGAGTCAAGACATTGCCATTGGCAAGCGTATCGGTGACTACGGGTTGTGCTTTGGCAGCTACAGTATCGGTCTTGGCGGTAATATTCTGCTGCCTATTATTTTCAGTCGACTTGCCACCGCGTAACGCCCATGTCGTTAGAGCGACAACCGCTATTGCAGCCACGCCAGCCCACCACCACTTAGCAAAACCATTCTTTCCTGGCAGAGGTTCAGGTTCCTCTTTCACCTGAGGTGTGCTTTCCACAATCTTATCAGTAGCAACCGGCTCATCTATAGGCTTGACCTCGGGCTCTGCCGTGTCCTCAACCTCAGCCATGGGGATTTGTTCCTGAACTACATTTGTGGGCTCTTCCATCTTAGGTTCAGGCTGTTTCTGTTCCATCTCGGCATCGATTTCGGCAAGCTGTTCATTGGTAATCTCATCGCTGAGTTCCAATGGCTTAAACTGCGCAAAAGGGGCATTTACAGTCTCGGCAAGGTCGTTGTCGGGGGTGAAAAAAACTTCCTTTTCACCATCAACATTCTTGACCTTGAATGAGCCTATCCCCTTAATCTTCACAATCTCGCCATTGTCCAAAGCATGTGATACAGTGGCAAACAGTTCCTGAAGGAACAATTCGCTCATGCGAGTGGTGGTTTTTGCCTTCTCGGCCACCAGCTCAACCAGCTGTGGGAACGCTATTCTCTCTTTCATGACTGGTTGAGTTTTTTCTTGAGAACATTACTTGCGGTGTAATGAACTTCCACCCTTGGAGGAATGAGCATGCGCTTGCCGGTCTCGCTATCGGTCTCAATTGATTCCTTGTGGTTTATTGCTTCAAGGGTTCCGAATCGAGGCACACTAATGCTGTCAAGCTTCGAGCAACGTTCCTTCACTACGTTGCTCAAAGCCTCAAGCAGTTTGCTGATGTCGCTTTTGTTGCGATTAAGCGACTTTGATAGCCTCTCGACCAATTCCTTGTGCTGCATGCTTTGGGTTATGAGTTGTGAGTTTTCAGTTGCCAGTTTTCAGTCGAGAAATCGAGAAATCGAGAAGTCGAGCAATCGATGAGCTGTAACTTACTACTTAAAACTTACTACTTATCACTTAAAAACTTACTTCTTCTGTGCTTTTGCCCAACTGTCCTTAAGGGTGATAGTGCGGTTAAAGACAAGGTGCTCGGGAGTACTGTCAAGGTCAACGCAGAAGTAGCCTATGCGCTGGAACTGGAATTTGTCTTCTGGCTTGGCAATTTGTGCAAGATAAGGCTCAACCTTGGCATTGGTGATGACCTTCAACGAGTCGGGGTTAAGAAGATCACGGAAGTCCTTGTCGGTCACTGCCGATGGGTTCTCTACAGCAAAGAGACGGTCATAGAGCCTCACCTCGGCTTCCTTGCAGTGACGAGCCGAAACCCAATGCAAAGTGCCCTTCACCTTGCGCATGCTGCCTGGTGTGCCGCTCAAGGTGTCGGGGTCGTAGGTACAGTGAATCTCGGTGACATTGCCTTCATCGTCCTTGACAACATCATTACACATTATTATATACCCGCCTTTCAGGCGCACCTCCTTGCCAGGAGTCATGCGGAAGAACTTCTTGGGAGGGTTCTCCATAAAATCATCACGCTCAATGAAAATCTCACGGCAGAACGGCATCTCGTGAGTGCCGGCGTTCTCCTGCTCGGGATTGTTGTCCATTGCAAGCATCTCCACCTTATCCTCGGGATAGTTGGTGATGACAACCTTAACCGGGTTGAGAACAGCACACACGCGGTTGGCATTTTTATTTAAATCCTCACGAATGTTGTGTTCAAGCAAGTCAATATCGTTCAACGCCTCATATTTTGTGTAGCCAATGTCATCAAGGAAATTCTTGATTGACTGTGGAGTATAGCCACGACGGCGCAAGCCGCAGATGGTGGGCATGCGGGGATCGTCCCATCCGGCAACAAGTCCCTCTTTCACCAGTTGCAGGAGCTTGCGCTTGCTCATCACTGTGTAAGTGAGGTTCAAGCGGTTAAACTCAATCTGACGTGGGCAGTACTGATCCACTGTGTCGCCGGCAAGCAGCTTGGCAAAGTACTCATAAAGTGGACGGTGAGGGACAAACTCCAGGGTGCAAATCGAGTGGGTCACACCCTCGAAATAGTCGCTCTGTCCATGTGCGAAGTCATACATTGGATAAACTTTCCACTTTGTGCCTGTGCGCCAGTGAGGGGTCTTGATGATGCGATACATGATTGGGTCGCGGAAGTGCATGTTGCTCGATGCCATATCAATCTTGGCACGCAACACTCGTGCGCCCTCGTCAAACTCGCCGGCGTTCATACGCTCAAAGAGGTCGAGGTTCTCCTCTACCGAGCGGTTGCGGTAAGGGCTCTCGGTGCCTGCCTTGGTGGGAGTGCCTTTTTGCTCGGCAATCTGCTCACTCGTCTGGTCATCGACATAGGCGAGTCCTTTCTTTATCAATTCAATGGCAAAGTCATAGAGCTTCTGAAAATAATCACTGGCATAGTAAAGACGGTCGCCCCAGTCATAGCCCAACCAATGAATGTCGCGCTTGATAGATTCTACATACTCGGTATCCTCCTTTTGGGGATTGGTATCATCAAAACGCAAGTTACAAGTGCCGCCAAACATCTCGGCAACCCCAAAGTCCATGCATATTGCCTTGGCATGTCCAATGTGTAGATACCCGTTAGGCTCTGGCGGAAAACGGGTATTTAGGCGTCCGCCATTCTTACCTGCTGCCAAGTCGTCGGCAACTATTTGCTGTACGAAGTTGAGTACCTTCTTCTCCTCTGCTGGTTTTATTTCGGTGTTCTCGGCCATAATAGATTGAGATATAAAAAATAATCGGTGATTTAGAATTATAATACCTTAATGTTTTGCATTTTTCAAACTGCAAAGATAGTGCAAGATGAGAAAAATTCAAAATCAATGACAAAGTTTTTGATTCAAACGCTAATCGGTCATTAGGATTTTCGAGAGTCAACACACACATTTAATTCCTATTTTTTAGAAAAAAACTGAAGTACTAAAAACCGGGACTGAAAAGTTTTTAGTACCTTTGCAACCTCAAAAAGAGGATTATTGAGCACCCTACATGAAATGATGATGCTTTTAAAACTATAAAATCTAACTCAATGAACTGGTTTACAGAAATATTGACAGGTAACGGCGTGGCACATTCCATTTTTATCTACGCCATAGTGATAGCTATAGGTGTATTATTAGGAAAGGTAAAGATTTATGGAATTTCTCTTGGTGCCACATTTGTGCTCTTCGTAGGCATCCTTGCAGGTCACTTGGGGCTGGAAGTTGACACGAACACATTGAAGTTTATTCAGGAATTTGGACTCATTTTGTTCATTTTCTCCATTGGTCTTCAAGTGGGTCCTTCATTTTTCTCTTCATTCAAGTCGGGCGGCCTGCTTCTCAACGGACTTGCAGTATCAATTATCCTTCTCAATATCGTCGTTGCACTGGGCATCTATTTTGGCATTGGTGACACCCAAATAACCGACATGGTGGGAATTCTATCGGGAGCCATCACCAACACTCCAGGCCTGGGTGCCGCTCAACAGACTCTCATTGAGACACAAGGCGATGGTGCCATACCTCTCAACGAATCAATGTCGATGGGCTATGCTGCTGCCTATCCGCTTGGTGTTGTGGGCATTATCCTCTCGATGATAGTACTGAAGGCTATCTTCAAAATAAAAGTTGACACCGAATCAAAAGAGATAGAAGACGAGAAGACCAACTCACAGCTCCAGCCACACCTTGTAACATATAAGGTAACCAACAAGCTGATAATTGGCACTACCATTCAACACCTGCATCAAATCATTGACCACAACTTCATTATCTCACGCATTCGCAAGAGCGACGGACATGTTCACATACCTGTGAGCGAGACGGTCATTGAGGAAGGCGACCTGCTGCTTGTGGTAATGAGCCAGCAAGACGAGGAGATGTTTGATGCCGTACTTGGCCCTCATGAAGAGATGGACTGGAAAGCCGACCCCGACCCAGTTACCGCACGACGCATTGTGGTGACAAAGAGCGAATTGTCGGGGCGCAAGCTCGGTTCACTGCGCCTGCGCATGGGTTATAAGCTCAATGTTACACGAGTGCACCGCGCCGGCCTTGATCTGCTCGCCAGCCCCAACCTTGCGTTGCAGGTGGGCGACCGCCTCACCGTTGTGGGAAACATTAACGACATCAACCGCCTTGCCGAGCGCATGGGCAACTCATTGAAAACCCTTGACCACCCCAACATCTTCACAATGTTCCTCGGGATTGTGCTGGGTATCGTTTTAGGCAGTATACCATTGATGTTGCCCGGCATGAGTGTGCCAATGAAGCTGGGACTTGCCGGCGGACCTCTCATCGTTGCCATTCTGCTGGGGCGCTATGGATATAAGTTCAAACTCATTACCTACACCAGCAGTAGCAGCAACCTGCTGTTGCGCGAACTTGGAATCTGCCTCTTTCTTGCCAGTGTGGGCATCGCTGCAGGTGGCAACTTTGCCTCAACGGTGTTTAACGCCCAGGGGGCACGCTGGGTGCTTTACGGCTTCCTTATAACTTTTGTTCCGCTCCTAATTGTCACCCTTGTAGCTCGTGGCAAGTTCAAGCTCAACTACTGCACTATCATGGGCATGGTGGCAGGTGCCACTACCGACCCTCCCGCTCTTGCCTATGCCAACAAGACCTCGGGCAACGATGCGCCAGCTGTTGCTTACAGTACCGTTTACCCACTCACGATGTTCCTGCGGGTGATAACAGCCCAGCTCATCATCCTCGCGCTGGCATAGTGTTCTAATAATACCAATAATGAAAAATGCAACATATTAACTTTACACAGATATTAAGTTCGGCACTGGTATTGCTCAGTATCATCGACATAGTGGGCTCGGTGCCCATTATCATGGACCTGCGTGCCAAGGGGCGCGAAGTGAGTGCCTGGAAGGCAACATTATACTCAGCCATAGTCATGGTGGGGTTTTATTATGGCGGCTTTTGGATTCTCGATATTTTCAACTGCAACATCCAGTCGTTTGCCGCCGCTGGGGGCTTCCTGATGTTTCTCATGGCACTCGAGATGATACTCGATGTGGAAATTTTCAAGAACAATGCACCTAATGGTGGAGCAACCATAGTGCCCATGGTTTTCCCACTGATTGCCGGTGCCGGAGTGTTGACCACATTGATTTCGCTCAAGGCTATGTATAACGACGTCAACATCCTCATTGGCTTGGCAATCAACATGGTGTGGGTATTTGTTGTTATCAAGGCTACCGACCGCATCCAGCACCTCTTGGGTGAAGGAGGAATCTTTTTCCTGCGCAAATTCTTCGGCATCATTCTGCTTGCCATGTCGGTGAAGATGATGAGCGAAAACCTCTCCAAACTGTTCTAAGCCGTGCCCTTATAAATTCTACAATATCTCATAACAAAATACAATAAAAGCGACTTATTGGAGTTATATATTTTAGATAACACTAATTTGTCGTTTTTTTAGATTATGAAGAAATCAACAAGAATACTCGTGGTTGTTGCCATGCTCATGACTGGCATCGCAGCATTTGCCGACGATGACATTAAGAATGATGAGTTCAACCCCATCACCACCGGTGTGACCTCACTTAGCATCACCCCCGATGCCCGTGGTGCTTCGATGGGCGACCTGGGTGCGGCAACCGAGCCCGACGTCAACTCACAATTCTGGAATCCCTCGAAATATGCTTTTGCCTATAGCAAGGCAGGAGTATCAATATCTTATACACCATGGTTGCGCAAGTTGGTAAATGACATTTTCCTTGCCAACCTTTCGGGTTATTGGAAGATAGGCAGCGGCGACAATCAGGCGGTGAGCGCGTCGATGCGATACTTCTCACTGGGCGAGATTAACAGCACCGATGATGGTGGCAACGCACTGTCAAGCATCAACCCCTTTGAGGTATCGGTCGACGTGGGTTACTCACGCAAGCTCAGCGAGAAGTTCTCGATGGGTGTGGCTCTTCGCTACATCTACAGCGACTTAGGCTACTCCAACTATAGCGGCACCGACCAGACTACCGGATCGTCGGCATTTGCCGCCGACATTGCCGGCTACTTTACCACCTATCCCATGATAGGCCGTAACGAGTGCCAATGGTCTTTGGGTTTCAACATCTCTAATATAGGTTCAAAGGTGAGCTATAACGGAGGTGACGACCCTGCATTCCTGCCAGCAAATATCAAGCTGGGAACAGCGTTCACATTCCCTCTTGCCGACTATCACAACCTTACAATCAGTGCCGATGCCAACAAGCTCCTTGTTCCAGCGCGTCCTCGCTTGGCCAACTATGAGAATCAAGAGGCCTACGAACAAGCTTTGCAGGATTGGAAAGATATGTCATCAATCACCGGTATCTTCAAGTCGTTTAGCGATGCTCCCGGTGGCGCAAAGGAGGAATTACGCGAAATAACCTTCTCGATTGGTGCTGAATATTGCTACAACCAGCAGTTCTTCCTGCGTGGCGGTTTCTTCAATGAGAATAAGTACAAGGGTAACCGCAAGTACTTTGGTCTTGGTGCCGGCTTTGCGCTCAACGTCATCAAGCTCGATGCCGCCTACATGATTGCCACTGCCCAGAACAGCCCTCTCGACCAGACTCTCAGGTTCACCCTCTCGTTCGACATGGACGGCATCCGCAACCTGTTCAACAAGTAAAAACAACAATACATAATATTATTAGGGATGAGGCTTGCCTTGTCCCTATTGTTTAAAAACACGATACCCCCCTATGCGCATTGGTTATGGTTTTGACGTTCACCGCTTGGTGGAAGGCCGCGAGTTATGGATTGGCGGTGTGAAAATAGAGCACAATAAAGGTTTACTGGGCCACAGCGATGCCGATGTGGCGATACATGCCCTGTGTGATGCCTTGCTGGGTGCCGCCGCACTGCGCGACATTGGCTATCACTTCCCCGACAGCGACCCTCGTTACAAAGGAATTGACAGCAGAGTGCTGCTGCGCAACGTAATGCAGCTGCTCAGGGAAAAAGGTTATCGCTTGGGCAACTGCGACATTACCATCTGTGCCGAGCAGCCTAAGATGAATCCTCACATCCCAGCCATGCAGCAGCAGCTTGCCGAGTGCATGCAATGCGACCCTTCGCAAGTGTCAATAAAAGCCACCACTACCGAGCGTCTGGGTTACACAGGCCGTGGCGAGGGCATCGCCGCCCATGCCGTAGCATTAATTATTTAGTAGCATTGATTCTTTAAAGGAAGAAGGTAGAAAATACTTAATAGTTATAGTTATTCCTATCCATTCATAGCTATTCTTAGCTACTCCTATCCTATCCTAAATCTGCCTTGCCACTTGCAGGGCTGTCATTACTGCCACACCCGTGTCATCGGCAAGTTTGAGTGAGTTGTGCCCGCTCAAGATTGACCCAATGGCATAGAGGTTTTCTATGGGCCGTCCATCTTTCATGGCATGAAACTCCTCGTCGGTTTTCACGCCAAATTCCATGTAAGGCTGCGCCTCAAAGAGACCCTCCTTACTCCAATTTCCACATCCCTCTACATAGTCGATATCAAGGTCAAAGATAGGCTCCCTGATACCAACACTACTCGACACCAGCCCACCGTTCATAAACGAACCTGTGGCAAGGACAAATTCATCGGCAACGATGTCTTGGTCAGGGAAATTCTTTGCCTCAACACTCACCACCCTGCCATTTGCAATCTTGCCATTCTTTACCATACTGCCCAGCAAAAAGGTGCCACCATTCTGAATAAAGAGTTTGCGAAGCTTCGAGAGCAACCGTGTCCCGGCAATGCTTGGGGGCAACGTTGACACAAACCTCACGGGAGCCTTGAGATGATGCTTTATTTTCTCAACATTATCATCACCATCAAGACCAAAAACGGCTGGCAACACAACAAGTTGCGCATCACCCATGCTTGAACGCACCTTACGCGCCAGCTCATTGAGCACTGCGTCGTTAAGCATTAGCTTTGCCACCGCAGTTGAGCGCATCACGTTAGGGCTGCTGGTGAGCTTGTCGACCGTGCCAAGCTTTATCTCACACAAGTCGCATTCAACACCAAGTTGTGAGAAAGACTCGCACACAAAGTTGGCAGGAAAATCAAGAAATCCATTAAGATTTACCACCGCTATTTTATTCCATGGGAGAGTGTTGGGTTTGTCGGTCGTGAGATAGTCGTCAAGAGTCAGCCATGTGGGTCGCCACAATCCAAGCGGCGACATGCGATAATGGTTCTTGGCAGTGTCGCCATAGAAAGTGAGCCCTGCACCCGAGAATATTACAGGTGCCATTGCAGCATTGTGCAACACATTAGACTTTCCCATCTTAGAATAAGGATGAGAAGCATTTAAGGAGTCGATGGCATCAAGCGGACTTTCTACCACATTGCCATCGGTGTCAAAACCCAGCAAGTCGATAGAGCCAGAGTTCAGGCTAAGCTTGCTCTGCCCTTTTACCATCAACGCAACCTTCTTGCCAGTAGTGGCAAGTGCTATTCCACACATGATGGCACTGAGTCCGCCACCTATCACAATCACGTCATATCTCATATCAGTGTGTAGCTTAAAGTGAAGATGTTTTATCAAGCGAAAGCCCGCACAGGCCTTCATAAATAGTTGTAGTGAGTTGAGCTTCGCTCAGAGTTGAGCCCCATGCAACCGGGCGCATGCCCTTCCATCGCTCGTTCATGAACAATGCCAAGTCGCTCAGTGTCTCTTGGGCATCGGCTCCCGACTTGCACATTAGTGAGGCAGCACGGCAGGCACACAGCTTGCCCTGGCACGACCCCATGCCCATGCGAGTGCGTCGCCTCAGGTTTGTCAAGTTCTTTACATTCAGTTTATCAATGGCATATTTCATCTCGGCAACGCTGGCGTGCTCACATTCACACACCATAGCCTTGTCGGCGGTGCTTGTTTCCTTTATCTCCTTGCTCATCGAGCCATGACGCTCATGTGCCGCCTTCATGGTAACTGCGTGCTGATGATTACCGCGTTTTTTGGGCGAGCTGTTATCTTCACTGCCCGGCAACGGCACAATGGCAGTAGTGCAAGCCCCAACCTTGTCAAGTTTCTTGCACACGAGGTCGGTTGCAATCTCGGCCATGAGACGATAAGTCATCATTTTACCACCGGTGATGGTAATGAATCCGCCCATGCCATCACGCTCCTTGTGGTCGAGGCACACGATGCCACGACTAATGCTGCGCCCCGAGGGGTCGTCATCGCTTGCCACTAAGGGCCTCACTCCTGCATAAGCCCTGAGAATGCGCGTTCTTGCCAATGCAGGAACAAGTTTAACGCCTTCCTTTACAAGCAATTCCACCTCGGCTGGAGTAACATGCATATTATCTATTTCATCAAGTGGCACCCTGTCGCTGGTAGTTCCCAGCATACTCACAATGCGGTCGGGAACAAGGATATCACCATTGGCGGGCTTGCGACAGCGGTTAAGCACCATGTTGTTGACACGATGCCCGAAAATCACCAACGATCCCTTGGCGGGAAACATATTGATGACGACCCCAGCCTTCTTGGCGATAAGAGTACCCCAGATACCTGCAGCGTTGACAGTGACCGGTGCAAAAGCCCTGCTTTTCTCGCCAGTGAGATTATTGAGCAATTCCACGCCCACCACACTGGCATTCTCCACAATAAGACCGGTAACCTCATGGTAGTTAAGCGTCACTGCCCCATGACGGCGAGCGTCGAGCAGATTATAGGCAGTGAGGGAGAACGGGTCGATCGACGCATCGGGCACCTTCACGGCACCAATGAGCATGGGATTAAGGGATGGCTCAATGATACGTGCCCATTCGGGGTCGATAATCTCTGCCTCAATGCCGGCATTGAGACATGCATCAACAAACGTGGCTTGATACTCTATATCGTCCTCGGGAAGAGTGACAAAAAGTCCATCGGTCTCTTCCACACAATGCCGGGCGATATTGCGCAAAATGGCATTCTCGCCAATGCACTCGGCGGCACTCTCCTGGTCGGTCACCGCATATCGTGCCCCACTGTGCAACAGCCCGTGGTTGCGGCCGGTAGCTCCATTGGTGAAGTCAAATCGCTCTACGAGTAAAACCTTGAGACCACGCAGGGCACAGTCGCGAGCTGTGCCGGCTCCCGTAATACCGCCGCCTATAATTATAACGTCATATTCGTGACGTGAACCATTATTGTTATCTAACATTATTATTGAGAGAATTGTTTTTGGGGTTAATCAACTATTACAGCATGATCCATGCTACAAAGATATAACAAAAAAACGCTACTGCCATCATTTTAATACTTTTTATATGACAACCGTGACGCATGTTATAAAAAAGTGAAATTTATTTGTTAATTTCAAATAAAAAAGGTATTTTTGTAACGCACATTAATAAAAACACCTTTTTATCATGAATATACTTATTGTTGGCACTGGCTATGCAGGACTCGTTACTGGAGCCTGTTTTGCCGATCTGGGAGTAAACGTCACTTGCGTTGACAACGACGCACGTAAGATAAACCTCTTGCTCTATGGCGGGTTGCCAATTTATGAGCAAGGCTTGGAAGACATGGTAAAGCGCTCGGTAGCAGCACGCAGGCTCAACTTTACGAGCAATTTCTCCAACGTCTTTAACGATGTTGACTATGTGTTTTGCACCGTCGACACGCCACCAGCCCAAAATGGCGGCACCGACCTTACTCAGGTCATCGACACCGCCACTCGGTTTGCCAACCAAATCAACAAGTATGCCGTATTTATCATCAAGTCGACTGTACCATTGGGCACATCCAAGAAGATTAAGGAATTGATAACGGACATCCTTGACAAGAGAAATGTCGACTTTGGATTTGACGTGGTTTCCAACCCCGACTTCCTTACCGAGGGCAATGCAATCAAGAACTTTATGAAGCCCGACCGCATCATCCTCGGCATTGACAATGAGCGTTCACGCAAGGCAATGGACACGCTCTATCACCCTCTCAAGTTCAAATATTTCCCTGTAATTTATACCGACTCGACAACTGCCGAGATGATAAAATATGCCGCCACATCGATGCTTGCCACACGCGTGAGTTTCATGAACGAAATCGCCAACCTGTGTGAGATTGTTGGCGCCGACATCAACATCGTGCGACACGGTGTGGGTACCGACAGCCGCATTGGTCCCAAATATATCTACCCTGGCTGTGGCTATGGCGGCACTCTCTTCCCAAAGGACATCAACGACCTTATCGACATTGCCGAGAAAAACGGATACTCGATGGAAGTGCTCAAGGCGGTCGACAAGGTTAACAACAAGCAGAAACAACGATTGTTTGAGAAATTCAGCACCTTCTACGGCGGTGACATAAAAGGCAAGACTGTGGCATTGTGGGGATTATCGTTCAAGCCTAACACCGACGACATTCGCGAGTCGCCCGCCATCACCACCATCGACATGCTTGTGCAGGCTGGCTGTCACGTGCGCGTCTATGACCCCGTGGCAATGAATGCTATCAAGTTCCGCTGGACCGACATTTACTGTGCTCTCGACATCTACGACGCCGTCAACAAGGCCGATGCCGTGATGCTTGTCACCGAGTGGCGACAATTCAGGGTTCCCTCGTGGGAAAAGGTAAAGGAAGCAATGAATGTTCCACTAATCATCGATGGCCGCAACATCTATGACGGCAAGGAATTAGAAGACATAGGATTTACCTATTACTGCATTGGCAAGTAGCTACTTACTACTTAAGACAAACGCTTCCCAGCGTTTGATTAGCCCGGCCATGTCGTCGGGGAGTTCGCTATTGAAATCCATTTGCTCGCCAGTGCGTGGGTGTACGAAGCCAAGCGTCTTGGCATGAAGGGCTTGGCGAGGGCACTGCTTGAAGCAGTTGTAGATGAACTGCGCATAGCTCGATGAAGTGTTGCCACGCAAAATCTTGTCGCCCCCATAGCGCTCGTCGTTGAATAACGGATGCCCAATGTGGCGCATGTGAACGCGAATCTGATGAGTTCGTCCCGTCTCCAACTGGCATTGCACCACTGCCACATGGTTGAGGTTCTCAATAGTGTGATAGTGGGTCACGGCATGCTTGCCCTGGTCGCCATCGGGGAAAACCGCCATTTGAAGGCGGTCGCGCAGGCTGCGCCCAATGTTGCCCTCTATGGTGCCGTCAAGCTCCTTCATGGCACCCCACACCACCGCGATGTACTGGCGCTTAGTTGTCTTGTTGAAAAACTGCAAGCCCAATGAGGTCTTTGCGTCTGGGGTCTTGGCAACGACGAGCAAGCCGCTGGTGTCCTTGTCAATGCGATGAACAAGTCCCATGCGAGGATCGGTGACATCATAGTTTGGGTTATCCTTGAAGTGCCATGCGAGGGCATTGACAAGCGTGCCATCGTAGTTGCCATGCCCAGGATGCACACACATTCCAGCAGGCTTGTTAACCACCAGCAAATCCTCATCCTCGTAGACGATATTCAGCGGTATATCCTGTGCGATAATCTCATTCTCATATCGAGGTCGGTCCATGACCACCGAAATCTCATCACCGGGGTGCACACGGTAGTTACTCTTGACAGCGCGACCATTCACGCGTATGCACTGTGCCTCGGCTGCATTCTGAATGCGGTTGCGCGAGGTCCCCTTGATGCGCTCCACGAGATACTTGTCGATGCGCAGCAACACATGCCCAGGCTCCACCACATAGTGATAGTGCTCCCAGTAGTCACGCCCGTTCTCGGTAAAATCGGGGTCAGAAAAGTCGTTTTGAATTTCCAGCCTCTCGTCTTCGGGCAAATTATCGTCAAGTATAGCCATGAATGATTAGTTCTATAAGAAATGGGAGCTTTGCCATCTCATAACACAGCTCCCACTTTTATTTGAGGTGAGTTCTTAAATTAACTTGAGTTTTTATTTTCTGGTTTCTTCGGGGTGAAGCTTAGCTTCGGCGGCTGCCTTTTCGCGTTGCTGGCGTTGGAGCGAGTCTTGAACATTGTCGGGAAGAACGTCAAACGGCATCTCAGGCACGAGTCCATCGCCCACCTCAATGCTGATTTGATCTTTTATCGACACCTTACTGCCAGGAGTGATTGGGTGACCATTGACCTTAACGGCAAGCACAAGACCCTCGTCGGCACTTGGGACAGTATCAACACTTACATATTTAAATCCCATCGACGTTAATCGGTTAACCGCATCGCGACAAGAGATGTCACTCAAGATAGGGAGGTTCACCATCTTGGGATTGAAAGCATTTATTGTCAAGTAAATGACACGTGTAGTCTTAGCCATGGCATTTCCTTTGGGCTCCTGCTCAAGCACCATGCCTGGCTTAATAGCCTCGTTGAAGAGTGAATCGCTGATTTCCCATTCAAATCCTGCCGCCTCAATCTTGCGAATAGCGTTCTCAAGCGACATGTTGCGCACGCTGGGAACCTTTGCCTCCTGCCCATGCAAGGTAAACACGTCAATCAACAGGTAGAGTGAATACCACACCAGGAAAAAAACTATAATAACTCCCAACAGATTAAACAGGATGGGATGTTTCTTGCTAAAATCTCCAAACATATATTATGTTACTAAAATCGTTAGTTTTCGTTTTAAACGCACAAAGATAGCAATTTGGGGCTAAATGGACAAACAAAAACCTTTTTTTTGAGCATTTTTGAGCTAATCTCTCTTCAAAGCCAGAGTTGAGACTTTGCCTTATTTTAAATTCCAGCCACTCAGGTCAAAACCTCGCATGAAGTCGGGAGCAGGCATGCGACGCTTGCCCGAGAGCTGCAGCGAGAGTATTTCGAGCGAGCCATCTGCACAATCAACCACAAGGCGTTTTCCATCGGCAGTGATAGTGCCAGGCACAGCACTACCCTTTGGTACCGGCTCTCCGGTAGCAAAAATCTTGACGTGGAGTGCGTTACCTGCCTTGTCAACAAGCTCACTCCATGCTGCTGGATAAGGCGAGAGCCCCCGAATGTGGTTATAAACCTGCTCGGCTGGACGGTTCCAGTCGACACGGCAAGTCTCGGTAAAAATCTTGGGGGCTGGTGTGGGTTGCTCGCCTGCCGTGAGCATCTGGTCTTGCGGAATAGGCTTGACGGTGCCGGCAATAATAGCGTCAACAGTGTCGATTACCATATTGGCACCGAGCTTCATTAGTCGGTCGTGAACAACTTCTACATTATCGGTACGCCCAATCTCAATGGACTTTTGCTGTATCACATCGCCGGTATCAATTTCATGCTTGAGGAAAAAGGTGGTGACACCAGTCTCCTTGTCGCCATTCATCACAGCCCAGTTGATTGGAGCTGCGCCACGATACTTGGGCAACAGCGAGGCATGAAGGTTGAAAGTGCCCAACGGCGGCATCGACCACACGACCTCAGGGAGCATGCGGAAGGCTATAACAATGTGCAACTGAGCATTAAGGCTGCGAAGCTCGTTGACAAAGTTCTCGTCTTTGAGTCGCTCGGGCTGCATGAGATGTAGGACCTGCTGAACGGCATACTGCTTTACTGCCGACTGCAACATCTTGTGTCCACGACCTGCAGGCTTGTCGGGCATAGTTACCACACCAACAACGTTATAACCGCCCTCAACCAGTAGCCGCAAACTCTCGACGGCAAAGTCGGGGGTACCGAAAAATACTATTCTAAGGTCTTCTTTTGTCATTTTCAGAAAATAAAATATGAAATTATAGTGTCTATAGTAACTATTATACTATTATTAATCGTAACTGTAATGCTTCAATAGTTCGCGGTAAGAGTTGAAAATTTTTGATTTAGATACAAAGCCAACATACTTGCCCTTTTCTACCACCGGCAAGTTCCATGCCTTGGTCTCGTCAAAGGTTTTCATCACATGCTCCATGGGGGTGTCAACCTCGATTTGTGCTGGAGGAGCAGCCATAAAACGCTCCACATAGATGCGACGATAAAGGTCGGGGCGGAACATGATGTTGCGAATGTCATCAAGAAGAACCACACCCAACAAATAACCATTGTCATCAATAACAGGAAACAGGTTGCGCGAGCTCTGTGCTATCACGTCGACCATTTCCTTAAGGCTCATCTTGGGATGAACTGGTGTGAAATCCTTCTCTATCACGCTGTCAATCTTGAGCAAAGTGAGCACCGATTTATCTTTATGATGGGTCAGCAACTCCCCACGCTTTGCCAAGCGACGTGAATATATACCGTAAGGCAGCATTATGCGAGAAGTGAGATAAGACACCACCGAAACAATCAACAATGGCAAGAACAGCTCATAGCCACCGGTCATCTCGGCGGTTAAAAAAATTGCCATGAGTGGGGCGTGCATCACACCAGCCATCACACCAGCCATGCCAAGCAAGGCAAAATTCTTGTGCGACAACGGAAGTGCCTGATCTACTACTCCCAGCGAGTTGAGCAAGAAGGCAAAGAAGAAACCTGCCATGCAACCCACATAAAGCGAGGGCGCAAATGTTCCTCCCACACCGCCACCGCCGTTGGTGGCACTGGTGGCAAACACCTTAGTAAAGCACAGGCATCCCACAAGAGCAACAGCCCACCACACGCTATTGTGGTGATCATAGAACAAGCTATTGTCGAAGAGTGGCTTCACATCGCCGTTGAGCAGACTGTTTATTGCTCCATAACCTTCGCCATAGAGTGCAGGAAACAGGAAGATGAGAGAACTGAGAATCACCGCACCTATGGCAAAACGAACCCAAGGGTTCCTGATGCGTGCAAACATGTTCTCCATCATCTCTATTGTCTTGTTGAAATAGAACGAGACAAAGCCACAGAACAAGCCAAGCAATATCACAAATGGAATGCGTGAAGTGAAGAACGGCTCGCTTTGTGAGAAGAAAAACTCGACATTATAGCCGGTAAACACATAAGCCACGGTGGCTCCTGTCACCGATGAAATAATCAAGGGCACCACCGAACGGGAGTTCAAGTCGATAAGCAGCACCTCGATAGTGAAAAGAACACCTGCTATCGGGGCTTTGAAAATGCCGGCGATACCCGCTGCGGCACCACAACCCACAAGCAGCATGAGTGTCTGTGGTGACAATCGGAAAAACTGCCCAAGATTGGAGCCAATGGCAGCACCAGTAAACACAATAGGTCCCTCGGCTCCAACCGAACCGCCAAAACCAATAGTCACCGACGAGGCAGCCAGCGAAGCATACATGTTGTGGGGCTTCAAACGGCTCTTGCGCTGGGCAATAGCATAGAGCACACGGGTAACACCATGATAGATATCGTCTTTGACTACATAACGCACATAAAGACCCGCGAGCAAAACACCCACAATAGGGAAAACAAGATATTCATAGTTCCCGCTTGAAATGTGCACATGCTTGGTGAGCAGTCCTGCTATAAAACCGATAAGGAATTTCAGCAACACTGCTGCCAGTCCCGACACAGCGCCAACCACCAGTGCCAGCACCACAACAAAGGTTTTTTCCTTGATGTGGGTCTCACGCCAATGCCGCAACCGTCCAATCCATCGACCAAACCATGATTCTTCGGGTTGAATGTTGTCTTTATTTACCCTGCCGTAACTATTCATCACACGCCCTTTCCTGTAACTACAATTTTAATAGTATAAGCAAGTATCTTCACATCGTTTAGCAACGACATGTTCTCAATGTACAGCAAGTCATAGTCGAGCCGCTCAAGCATTTCATCGACATTGCGAGCATAACCAAACTTTACCTGACCCATCGACGTGATGCCTGGTCTAACCTGATGAACAAGAAGGTAGGCAGGCTTACGTGCCACAATCTGGTCGATATAGTATTGACGCTCAGGCCTGGGACCCACAAGCGACATGTCGCCCTTGAGCACGTTCCAGAACTGTGGCAACTCATCGATGCGATACTTGCGCAAGAAATGTCCCATGCGGGTAATGCGAGGGTCATTGTCGCTCGAGAGCTGAGGCACATTGTCTTTCTCGGCATCTACAACCATCGAACGGAACTTGTGAATCTTGAACTTCTTATTGTGATAGCCCACACGCTCTTGACTGAAAATTACAGGACCCCTTGAGTCCATTTTTATCATTATCGATACTGTCAGGTAGATTGGGCTTAGCAATATCATTAATATTATAGAAACGACAATATCAAGCACCCTCTTGATATTCTTGCCTCCCTCGCTCATGGTGTTGCCGCCAATGTCGACAAGCGGATCACCATAGAGGTTGCTGAAACGGGCGCGCGACATGAACATGTTGTTCTTGTCGGGGGTCATCTTTATTGGGACGTTAAGGGCATACAGACGATCTATAACAGCAAGCATCTGCTCCATGCTTTGCTTGGTGGGAACAACAATCACCTCGCTCACGTCATATTCCTGACACTTTTGACCAATCTGGTCAATCTCAAAGACAGGCAAATTTATATCCTTGACACGGTTTTCTCCAGGAAGGTCAACAAAGCCCACCACATTGTAGCCAAAGGTGTTTATCGTCTTTTTAAGGCGCTGGTAAAAAGCATATCCCGACGCTCCACTGCCAACAATCAGGGCATTGAACTGCAACTCGCCATTCCTTATCCTGCGAGTGCAGGCATTGGTAATGAACAGGCGCACAACGTAAACAGCCACAAAAAGCAGTGCTCCAAGAAGAAGTATCACCTCATAATTGTCAATGCGGTTGTCGGCAAGGTCGTTGATAAGGGCCAGCAGGAACACCATGAAGCTGTTGCACACGGCACTTATCAGTGTTATAATGAACTCCTGCAATCGCGACTTGCGATAAGGAATATTATAGTAACCCGAAAGATAATAGACAAACATCATCAGCAACGGGAAAACAACTTGCCCCACAATTACATTTCCCGACAGCAAGAACGACTGCAACTCGACATATCCCCTTACAAACCCTAAGTGGAATCGCAAGATATTGAAAATAAACCAAGCCACATTAGACGACAAATAATCGCCTACGACATATTTCATTCTTTGTTTACGCTCGCCTGTCATTTGTCAATTATCCAAAGTCGCAATTAGTTCTTACGAGGGAGTTATTACCTAATTATCTTGAATGTGCCGTCGCTGTGGAGCATGATGATGTTAGATGCAACGTGGGGAGTATCGTCTTGCCGACGATATTTCACAACATAGTCAACCCCTTGCTTGATTTCTTCACTAATATCGCCAAAGGTCTTCGCACCGGGCTCACCGCTCACATTAGCCGACGTTGACACGATTGGTTTGCCAAACTCGGCACAAAGTCGCTGGCAAAACGCCTCATGCGGAACACGAATCCCCAACGAGTCGTTCTCACCAAGTAAATTGGGTGCTACATTAAAGGCTCCATCATAAATTATGGTCAGTGGTTTAACTGCAACATCGAGCAATTCACGCGCCATCTCAGGCACGTCAATCACATAGTGGTCAAGATGCTCAGCACTGTCGAGAAGCACAATCAGTGCCTTGTTGTCATCTCTTTTTTTTAAGGCATATACCTTCTTTACCGCCTCCTCGCAAGTGGCATCACACCCTATTCCCCAAATCGTATCGGTGGGATAAAGGATGAGACCTCCGCGGTTGAGCACATCTATGCAAGATTTAATATCTTCGTCCATTTACACGTCTTTTTATTTGCGCCTTCAAGAGCACAATCTCAAATCAAATAACAAAGGTAGCACAAAGTGACCGATAAAAAAAGTAAATTTCACTTTTTTACCCGTTTTAATAAAAATAATTGTTAAATCACGGTTTTTATTACCCCCTTCGATTAATATTTTTGGTAAGTTTGCAGTCTAATTCAATAAAAAAACGAACAATAATATGAAAAAGATTTATGTAACCCTTTCTATCGTGGCAATTGCTTTATTGGCTATGGCACCAAGTGCTATGGCTAAAGGCAAGAAGAGCACGTCACCACAAGTTATCTACACTGGTGAGATTGCCAAGAAGGTGATTGGCTACAACGGCACAACACCACTTAATATCACCATTACTAACGGTAAAATCACCAACATCGAGGCTCTTGGCAACAAGGAGACTCCAGCCTACTTCAACAAAGCTAAAGAAAAAGTCTTCAAGCAATACATTGGCAAGAGTGTAAACGAGGCTCTAAAGTTAGATGCCGATGTTGCTACCGGAGCCACCTATTCGAGCGAAGCCCTCATCAAAAACATCAAGATGGGACTCGAGAAAGCCAAAGGCAGCAAGAGCGACAAAACCGCCAAGAAAGCCTCAAAATCTAAAGGCAAGAAACGAATGACAAGATAAAAATCGATACTTTAAAAGTCAGGGTTGCGCTCCTTCAGTGAAGTGCAACCTTTTTTATAATATTAATGCCATTCTCCCGTTTTATAAGCAATGAGACTTTTTAAATTCACATTTTTATTGGTCATCGCTTGTGCCATGCTCACGGGATGCGAGAAGATTAACAACAAGTCGCTTCCAGGATTTTCGGTACTCATCAACCTGGGCGACTATGGAAGGTGGAACACCTATGGCGTTCATGCTTTGGGTGAATATCGCGTTTTCAACCGAGCAAAGGGATTACCCTCCAATTTCCCTTATGACGTGAACACCTACACCGGTTTTGGCGGTGTGCTGCTCTTCATGGGGCAGGACATGCGAACACTTGAACCCGTGCCCTTTGCATTCGACATGGCATGTCCTGTGGAGCATGATGTAAACGTCACCATCACTATAGACCCCGACAACCTTGATGCCGTGTGTTCCAAGTGCAAGTCGCGCTACGACGTTCTGATTGGGGCCGGAGGGCCCAAGAGCGGAATTGCTATCGACTACAAAGTAGGGCTGAACGTCTATCAAGTGCGCCCCACCAGCAACGGAGGCTACATCATCACAAACTATTAGCCAGTTTTCAGTTCTCAGTTTTCAGTTGGGCGACAGCCCCTTTAACCTGTAACCGTTAACCTTTAAACCCTTAAACCCATCTGAAATGCCACTCTTATCTTTACTCTAAAGTATATAGTAAGGCATAATTTCAAAAAAACTTTTGTTTTTTCTCAAAGAAATGAAAGTTTTTTTTTATTTTTGCACAAATAAAGAATAATCATAATTATAGATTACTATGTTTCAGTTTAAAGTCCCCGATAAGATAATGATGGGCGACAACATTGTTGCCACAGCCGAAAACGTGTTTGGAGCCTATGGCAAGCATGCATTGATTGTTACAGGTCCTATCGTGAGCCGCTCGACTATGACAGCAAGCCTTGAACGCACTCTTGACAGCGAGCGCATAAAATATACCGTCCTCCCTAATATTGAAGGAGAGCCCACAGTAAGCATGGTTGAGCAGGGCGTAAAAATGTATCAGGAGAATGGCTGCGACTTCATTATTGGTTTGGGAGGAGGCAGTCCCCTCGATGCTGCCAAAGCCATTGCAGCCATGACGGTCTTGCCTGGCTCGATAGCCGACTATAAAGGCTTCCGCATCGACAATGAGGTGTTGCCGCCGGTGATTTGTATCCCCACCACATCGGGTTCAGGTTCTGAGGTAACAAAATATACCATCATTACCGACGAGAACACCGGTGTAAAAATGTTCCTCTCGGGCGATGCCATGTTGCCTAAGATGGCAATGCTCGATTACACATTCTCCAATGGCTGCCCCAAGACTGTGACAGCTGCCACAGGCCTCGACGCATTGACACATGCTATCGAAGCATTTATTTCGGTTAACGCCCAGCCGTTGAGCGATGCCTTGGCATTAAGTGCCATCAAGCGAATAATGCGCTATTTGCCACAGGCTTATCGCGACGGCAGCAATGCAAAGGCTCGAAAGGAAATGTCAATTGCCGCATTGCAGGCAGGCATTTGCATCAACAACTCAAGCGTGACACTCGTCCACGGCATGAGTCGACCCATAGGGGCAAAATTCCATGTCCCTCACGGCATGGCAAACGCCATGCTCCTCAAAACATGCCTTAACGACATGGAGATGTCGGCACGCCACAACCTGTCCCGCATCGCAACCTATCTGCGCATTCAGGCAGTAGACGAAATCGATGCCAGTGAGAAATTTGTCGAGGAGGTTGAGAAACTGATAGCAAAACTCGATGTCCCAAGTCTGAGCAAGTATGGTATCGACCGTGATGCCTATATGGCTGCTGTCGACGACATGAGCTTTGAAGCAATCATGAGCGGCAGTCCCTCGCATGCTCCGCGCGAATACACTGCCGAAGACATCAAGCATCTTTATATCAAGGCATTTGACGAATAATGACATTTCTCAAAGTCAACACTTCTTATATTAAAAACACGATAGTGATGCTATCGTGTTTTATCACTACTATCTCGATGATGGGCTGCAATGGCAACAACAAGGGCTCTCAGGCAAGCCATGACACTGTTTCCTCCCACAGCATTGTCGATGACTCGGCAAGGATTGTGACTATTGCCATGACCGGTGACATAATGACCGGCACCACCTACCCCACTCCATGGCTTCCACCCAACGACGGCAAGGAGATATTCAACGACTGCAAGGAAATTCTGCGCAATGCCGATGTAGCTTGCGGTAACCTTGAAGGCGTGCTCGCCGACAGCGGCAATGCCCGCAAGGCAGGACGGCCTGGCACATTCTCTTTTTTGATGCCCACTAAGAGCGTTGACTTGCTTGTGGATGCCGGCTATGACTTCCTTGGTCTCGCCAACAACCACATCTTCGACTTTAGCGAGGAAGGCTGCCAGTCTACGGTCAACACATTGCAAAAAGCTGGAATAGGATTTGCAGGAATCAATGATGCCGAGTACAGCATTCGTGAGATTAATGGCGTGAGATATGGTTTTTGTGCCTTTGGTTTCAAGCGCTATAATCTCTCGGTTGACGACTCGGTAACAGTGAAACGCATTATCGGTCAACTCAGGCCCAAGGTCCACTTTGTGATAGTGAGCTTCCATGCAGGTCGAGAAGGTGCCGAGTTCAAGCACCTGCCACACGGACTGGAAACACATGCCGGGCAAAGCCGAGGCAATGCGCGAGTGTTTGCCCATCAGTGCATCGATTACGGAGCCGACATCGTGTATGGACACAGCCCTCACGTGTGCCGTGCCATGGAGCTCTACAAGGGGCACCTCATCGCCTATAGCCTGGGCAACTTTGCCACCCCAACAGGCATGAGACTTGAAGGAGAGCGCGGCTATGCCCCGGTGGTCACCGCCCGCCTCGACCGCCAAGGCAAGCTCATTGACGGCAAGATTCATTCCTTTATCCAGCGACGCAATGTCGGTCCACGGCGCGACACCACATGTAAGGTTGCCAAGGAAATAATGACGCTGACCCGCGAGGACATAAATGACAACAAACTAAATATTGCCCCTGATGGCACAATAACGACAAAAGAGACATGAAATCAATAAAATATCTATCCATAGCACTACTGGCAGCAATGGCTTCTTGTGTCAACGGCATTGGCACCGGCAACCCACAAGGCAGCAGCGACACCACCAGCACCGACTCAATCGCCAAAGATGAACCGGCAGCACAAAAAAGAATCATCGACACTGTCACAATTTCGATGAACGGCGACATGATGCTTGGCTCGATACAGCCCAACGTCATCATGCCCGCCAACGATGGCAAAGACCTGCTGCGCGATTGTGCCCAGATAATCAGGAGTGCCGATGTGGCTTGCGCTAATCTTGAAGGCGTGCTCGCCGACCACGGCACCACACGCAAGGCTCCGGGACCACTCTCCTACTCGTTTATGATGCCCACACGATTTGTCAACCTGCTCACCGATGCCGGATATGACTTCATGGGCATTGCCAACAACCATATTTATGACTTCTACAAAGAGGGCGTCAGGTCAACAATCAACACTTTGCGAGACGCAGGAATAGGAGTTGCTGGCACCAAAGACTGCGAAACGGCAATAAAAGAGATAAACGGCGTGAAATATGGCTTCTGCGCCTTTGGGCATGAGGATTACTCTCTCAAGACCCAAGACACTGCCACCGTGAAACGAATAGTTACCCAACTGCGCAAGGAGGTCGACATCGTGATAGTGAGCTTCCACGGTGGAGCTGAGGGGACAGAATGCCGACACGTGCCATTTGGCACCGAGTTTTTCCACAACATGAACCGTGGCGACGTGCGACAGTTTGCACATCTGTGCATCGACTGCGGAGCCGACATCGTGTTTGGCCACGGTCCACACGTGCCACGAGGCATGGAGCTCTACCGCGACCACCTCATTGCCTACAGCCTTGGAAACTTTGCCACCCTGGGCATGAGCGTTACTGCCCAAACGGGCTATGCCCCACTGCTCGTTGCCCGTCTTGACGGTAACGGAAAGTTCATCGACGGCAAGATACACTCTTTCATACAAGGCTTTCGCACAGGTCCTCGACGCGACTCCAGCAATGCCGTCCCCAAGGACATGAGAGCACTTACCCTTGAAGACTTTAAAGACAACAAACTTAACATCGCCGACGACGGCACTATAACACAACTATGAGACATTTATTAGTATTGATAATGCTCGCTGCAGCACTGGCGGGCAATGCCTATGACGGAGTGAGCAAGCTCTTTGTCGAGGAGAATGGTGATTTGTTCAACTCACTGTCGCTCAGCACTCGATATGAGTTGCTCAACAATTATGACCGCGAGACCAAAAGCGAAGTGACCAACAACCTGCACACTTCCGAATCAAGAATACTTGACTTGAGCAACGACTTCATGAGGATTGCCACCTCATCGGGCAAAACGGTGGAGATGAAACTGCTCAAAAAGTCGGCACGCGACACCATAATCGCCGTTATCGAGACTGTTGACACGCGTCCCTACAAGGACAGCCGCATCTCTTTCTACGACACCAAGTGGAACAAGCTTCCCACCAAGAAATTCATCACCCTGCCCACTATCGACGACTTTTTCCTGCCTTCGGCTACCCGACAGCAGCGCGAGGAGCTGAAAAATGCAATCACTTTCACGATGATAGAGATGAAAATAGAGGGGAACACCCTGGTTGCCACATGCAACCTTAGCGACTTTTTCATGGGTGAGAGTTTTAAGAGTTATTCAAGCATCGTAAAAGGCAAGATAGAGTATTCAATCAATAAGGCCAGTTTCAAGAAGAAATGAACGAACCCTTATCATTAATAGAGTATAACTCACGCATCAAGCGCTTGCTCTACGACAGCAGCGTGCAAGAGTGCTGGGTCACCGCCGAGACCAGCGACTTGAGGGTATCGAGAGGGCATTGCTACCTCGAACTTATTCAAAAGAACGAGCAAGGCGCCACCGTGGCAAGGCTCGGTGCCGTGATTTGGGCAAGCACCTTTGCACAGCTTAACGCCTATTTTGCCAACACCACTGGGAAACAGCTCGCCTCGGCAATGAAGGTGATGGTGAAGGTAAGCACCAATTTCCATGAGATGTATGGCCTGAAGGCGGTCATCAACGACATCAATCCAGAGTACACACTTGGCGACATGGAGCGCATCAGGCGCGAAATTATCGCCAAGCTCACCGCTGACGGCATCATCGACATGAACAAGCAACTCGACTGGGGGCTCGCACCACAGCGCATTGCCGTGGTGTCGGCAAGCGGTGCCGCGGGCTACGGCGACTTTTGCAACCAGCTGCACGGCAACGAGTTTGGACTAAAGTTCTACACCTGCCTCTTTGAATCGCCAATGCAGGGTGCCAACACCGTTCCGGGAGTCATAGCTGCTCTCGACCGTATCGCCGCCCACGAAGACATGTTTGACTGCGTGGTAATAATTAGAGGCGGAGGGTCAACGAGCGACCTCAATTCATTTGACAACTACGACCTTGCCGCCAACATCGCCCAATTCCCCTTGCCAATCATCACGGGCATTGGGCACGACCGCGACGTTACTATCCCCGACATGGTGTCGAAACTGCACGTCAAGACACCTACTGCCGCAGCACAGTTCCTGGTGCAATGCGGTGCGGCACAACTCGACCGACTTAATGCCCTGGCGACTGAGGTAGTAAACTCGTCGCGAGAGGCAATAACACATGCACGCGAGCAACTTGCCTACTATGGCAACTTCCTGCCGCTTTCGGCACAGAAACTCGTGGAAACAAGCCGCGCCAAGTTAATGAACTACACACAGGCAATTCCCATGGTTCTGAAGTCGCGCATCTCCAACGAGGGTATTAGGTTGCAACGATATGTCGACATTGCCAAGGCGGCTGCAGCCGGACGCATGGAGCGAGAGCGCATGCGACTCGGCTCACTTGCCGACAAAGTGACCCTGCTCTCGCCACAAAACACCCTTAACCGAGGCTATTCTCTCACCACGCTCAACGGCCACGTTGTTACCAGCGCCACCGCCATCGGTGCCGGTGACAGGCTTGTAACCACATTAAAGGATGGCACAGTACAAAGTATTGTAGAACAATAACACCTATATTATATATGGAAAATCAAGAAATCAACAAGTTGACCTATACCCAAGCCGTTAACGAGCTTGAGGAGATTGTAAAGAAGATGCAAAGCCCCGAGTGCAGCATCGACAACCTGAGCCAGTACACCGCTCGCTCGCTGCAGCTGCTCAAGGTGTGCAAAGCCAAACTCACCGAGACCGACAAGGAACTGAAAAAAGTCCTTGACGAAATGAGCGACAACTAAAAACTGACAACTGATAACTGACAACTGACAGCTATGGACAAAGAAGACGAAATTGTTGTTTTTGACATGTACAACAGCCCCATCGAGGCCAACATTGTCAAGGGCGTTCTCGAGAGCAACGGAGTGATTGCCGGTGTGATGGGCGACTCTACCGCCAATGCGCTCATGCAAGGCTTCTCACAAGGCACAATGAGGGTAGTGGTCTTTCGCCGAGACCTGCAAAAGGCTCATGAAATAATGCGTGCCAATCCCATCGAAGACCTGAGCAGCAACGAGTAAACACACACTCGCCGCCACCTTCTCAACGGCGACACATCACAAGGGCCAAGTCACAAAAAGGGGTTTTATCCCAAATTGGTCATTAGGATTGGGGGTTTATTCATTCCCTAACAGGACATCATAGACAGCGGTCACGTCGGCACTGGTCACGAAGCCGTCACCGTTAACGTCGGCAGTCTCAGCAAAGGTGTCGTCGGTACCCAGCATAATGTCATAAATGGCGGTTACGTCGGCACTGGTCACAAAGCCGTCGCCGTTAACGTCGCCATAGATTGCCGGCAACCCTGTGCCATCGCCAAGCCCTTCAATAATCACTTTTCGCATCGACAGCACACAATAGGTGTCGGCATTCCAGCAAGCAAAGCGCACCTTGAAACGCGGCACCCTAATGGCGCGGATGTCAAACTCCACCGTGAAAAACCGCTCAAGCTGCTTGTTGGTAAACTTGTGGAACACGCTCATGAGCACATTGTCTTCCTCATCAAGAATCTCAATAGTGGGCGATCCCTTAGTGGCATTATACCTGTCATTATTATAGAACGGCGAATAGGCCGTTACATCAACGACGATAGTGTCATTCCTTTTCTCAATCAGTGGCGAGACGAGAGTATAGTCGGTGCCGTTATTGCTGTGGAAGAGCGTGATTTTGTTCTGGCTGATGTTCTCGGTGTTCAAATCCATGTTGTCACGGGTGTACACCCAGTCTTCATAGTGGTTTTGGTCAAAGAGCGCCACTTGCTCGGCATGAGCAGCAACAGTGGCAAGCATTAGGAGGGCTAAAACAATTTTTTTCATATTGCTGGTTATTTTTTCTTTTGCAAAAATAACAATTTTAATCATAACCTGCAAATATGTTGACTAAAACATCACAGCCACGAGGGGTTGTGTATTTCAATTGTGTTGATTAACTTTGCACAAAATTACAAAAATCATGGCAAAATCAAGGAAGAAACATAACAAGAGAAGCTTCACAATGCCCAAGTGGATAAGAATCACGGCCATAGCAGCACTTGTGCTTGTTGCCGTGGGAGCAATATTGGCCTCACCCTATCTCACCACCACAAGCGACAAAGAAACCACCTTGTACCTGCGGCGAGGCACAAGCAACGATGCCGTTGCCGACTCGCTCGCCAAGATTACCAGCGAGAAGTTTGCCTCTAAGGTGATGCAACTCGTTGCCATGACCAATGGCGACCTGAGCTCACGCCAGGGAGCGTTCAACATCGATGAAGGCGAGAGTGCCTTGAACCTTGCCATTAAGCTGCGCCGCGGTGCCCCCGACGAGGTAAAGGTTACCATCAACAACATCCGCACCAAGGAAGACCTTGCCAAGCGGCTCGCCAAGCGCCTGATGATGACCAAGGAAGAGATGCTCAGGGCTTTAAACGACAAGGAACTGTGTGCTGCCTACGATAAAAATCCAGACAACATAACCGGCATTTTCCTCCCCGACACCTATCAGTTCCTCTGGGACATTGAGCCTGCCAAGCTCATTGAGCACATGAGCCGGTACAGCAACAAGTTTTGGGACGACCAGCGCAAGGAGAAAGCCAGCAAGTTAGGGCTCACCCCCGACGAGGTGGTGGCTCTCGCCGCCATCGTGGAGGGCGAGACCGCCAAGGCCGACGAGAAAGGGAAGGTGGCAAGGCTCTACCTCAACCGCCTCAAGAAGCACATCAAGCTGCAGGCCGACCCAACTGTAAAATTTGCACTGCAGAACTTTGCCCTACGCCGCATCACATTTGCCGACACCAGCGTGCCGTCGCCCTGGAACACCTACTATGTCGAGGGACTGCCGCCAGGCCCCATCTGCATCCCCGACAAAGCCTCGATCGACGCCGTTCTTGACGCTCCCGAGCACAACTACATCTACATGTGTGCCAAGGAAGACTTTTCGGGCTATCACAACTTTGCCGAGACCTACCAGGAGCACGAAGCCTTTGCCGCGCGCTATCACCAGGCATTAAAAGAAAAAGGCATCCGCCGATAATTCATGCCCGCAACAGTTTTTTATCAATTAAATACAATTCTTTGATACCGGAAGGGGCGCTTCTGACGGAGCTTAAAATTTAAGCTTCACTAAAATTAAAATAAAAAATATTGGTTGACTTGGTTTTCTCTTGTTTGCTTTGGTTTGAAATATTAAAATCAGATTAATCAGAAGAATCAGTTGTTTATAAACAATTTTAGCGCGTTAGCGCATTAAT